>PBVU01000045.1:0-16359 GCA_002728775.1 Verrucomicrobiales bacterium
ATGGTTCCAAGGGCCCCGCAAGACTCATTACCGCGGGCTCAGGATATTGGTCCCAGGACTCACCCATTCACGTCCTCCCAACACCCAAAAAACCCACACACATCCTCATCCAATGGCCCAACAACAACATTACCTCCACTCCCATCAACCCCACTTCCACAGACTCACTCCATGTCCTCAGTAATGGGAAAATCAAGGGTGCCGACGAATGAGAAAATCCGACCCAATCTGGAACTGGGCACTCCCGACCGTGCTGTTGGCGGGGTTAATGACTTGGCTCGTCCTACAGCCGGCCCAGCCACGGAAGGAGAAATCATCCGGACCGAAACCACAATTAAAGCTCGCCAGAGACTCGCATGATTTTGGCACCGTGATGGCGGGCCAGAAAGTCACACGGCGTTTTAAGATACGTAATACCGGGGATGCGCCGCTGATCCTCGGCAAAATTTCCGCGTCCTGTAGTTGTACCGTGCCGCAGGTGGAAAGAAAACGCATACAGCCCGATGGCTCCGCCACAATCACCGCTGAACTGACAGTGAAGACGGGCAAGAACACTCAGAGCATCTACATCGAATCGAACGATCCCGGACAAGCGCGATCCATCATTCACCTGCACGCCGAGGGCATCGCCACCGTACTCCTTGATCCGCCTGGTTTTGACTTTGGCGAGCTGCGGCTTGGCCAAACCTCAACCAATACTATCCGGATGACCTCCGGCGATGGCCGCCTCTTTGCCCTGATGCGCCCAACCCTGCCCGAGCTGCCAGGCATTGAGGCGGCGCTCGAGGCCCGGCCCGTTGGACCCAACACTGAAGGCCGTGCCGCTGGTTGGGACATTTCCCTCATTGTGACCCCGCGCGAATACCATCAGCCGGAGATCGATTTCTCCCCCGTCATCCACACGGATCATCCCTTGATCCCCGCCCGCGAAATCAACTCCTACCTCGCCCTGCGTCATCCCCTGCAATGGCAGGAAAAGCCCCGGCACTTCCTTGGCGTGGCATATCCTGGAGAAAGCCGACAAACCAGCCTCATCCTCGCCAGCGACAGCAATTCCAGCTTCAAGATCATCGAGGCCGCCGCCGTTCATGGCGAAATTTTTAAGGTAGAAACCGAGCCCATCGACGAGGGCCGCCGACACCGGCTGATCCTAACCGCCGCCCTGCCCTCCGACATTCCTCAGGGGTTCCAAGCCACCCGTCTCAACATTCGCACAGACCTCCCCGCCGCGCATACCCTTGAGCCCAGTTTTTCCATCCATGTCATCCCTCGCTGAATCGCCCCGCAACATCATCCTCGGCTCGTTGCTGGCCAGCGCAGGCTTGATCATCCTCTCACTTTTTCTGCCCCGCGTTACCGGCCTGCACGCCAAGCTGCCCGACCCCCTTAAACCTCTCACCCAGGAAATCTCCTATAAACTTGCTGTGGAAAATTCCTTGGCCGGAACTGGAGTCATCCTTGATCTTCGTTCACCGGACAAGCGCGCCCAGAATCCTGTTCCAGGCGGCGCCATTGTTGTACCGGAAGAATCCGGCGACCCGAAATGGGACAAGCTCGCTCCCCTCCTTGAAAGCCTGGTGGACACACCGGTTTACGTCATATTCCCCGCCCAAGGAGAACATCCTGGTTTCTTCAAAATCCGTTCCCGTCCGCTCGACCTTTGGTCGGTCAACATGTCTCATTAGATGGACACCGAGCCCAGACCCATCTCCTCCGCATGGCCGCCCCTGGTCATCCGACTTATTACTGGTAGTCTCCTGCTCTACTCTGGCTGGCTCAAGCTCGGCGACCTCAACAGCTTTGCCAACACTCTCGACACCATGCAGCTTCCCGTGCTGCGCGACCATCCCGGACTGCTCCTGCAATTCGCCGAATCCCTTCCTTGGTTTGAGCTGGGCTTGGGGGCGCTGCTCGTCAGCACATTTGCCGCCCGCCCCGCCTCACTGGTCGCCGGCATGCTGTTTCTTGCCTTCACGGCACTGCTGACCTCGTTGCGCCTGCAGGGCTTTGAGGGCGAATGCGGCTGCCTCGGCCCACTGCTATCTGCGCGTGTGGGCTGGATGCACGTACTTCTGGATGCACTAGTGGCCGGCGCCTGTTTTGCGGCTGCGTTTGGATGGAGAAATCAGCCGACAATGGACACCGCCCCATCCTCTGCCGAAACCCCGGCCACGAGTGAATAAACATCCCGCTGGACGCAATACCTCACGTCCGCCGCCAAATCCGGCAGGCTCAATAAACGGCGGCCATTCCGGGCGTAACGCATGGCCTCCTCAAGATCATCGCCCATGCTTAGAAACAAGTGGCGCGCGAGCTGTGCGGAATCCTCCGCACCAGTTCCGTATAAGTCCCACAGTTCATTCGTGATTGCGCCGGCGGCGAGGACATCCTCCAAGGCTGCCTCCTCGTACGTCCCACCACATACAATGACCAAGCGGGTCGGAGAATCAGTCCGAAGATGTTTCAGTGTTGAAGTGAGATTCAAGAAACTACCCACAAACACTTGCCGAGCACCTGCACATGCCCTCAAGGCACGCGTCCCATTCGTGGTGGTGGTGATAATCATTTTGCCCGTCACCGCTTCCGTCGTGTACTCGCGCGGCGAATTGCCGAGATCAAAGTCCGTTCCGCCGGACTGCGCGGCCGTGATGCGATACCCCTCCCGTTCCCCAGCCAACAACGCGTCTGGCCGCGCCTCCTTCGCAGCAAGCGCCTCCTCAATGGTGGCCACCGGCAGAATTCCATCTGCTCCGTTGGCCAGTGCGGCAACCATACTGCTGGTGGCACGAAGGATGTCGAGTACGATACAGGTAGTTTCGGACAGGTCCGTTTTGGCCAGCGCCTCAAAATCAGCGGGGGTGTTGGTAACGCGAAGCATAAGTTGCGAGTAGTGAGTGGGGAATAGGGAGTAGTGGAAAGGAGCTTGAGCCTCAAGTTTTCCCTCTCAATCCATCCTGTGTGCGCACATGATGAAAAAGGTATTGCTGGGCATAGCCGTGATGGGGAGCGAAGTGTTTTTGGATGAAGGCTTGCAGGCGCTTGGGCTTGGGGGCGCGGTGGGGAAAGTAGAGCTGGCGCAGGGCTTTGAGGACCCAGGTATCAACAGGGAACGCGTCGGGAAAGCCATAGGCGAACAGGAGAATACAGTCGCCAACCTTGGGGCCGATGCCAGGAAGGCGCTGGATTTCTTCACGAGCCTTGGCGTAGGGCATGGCGCGGAGAGCCTCAAGTTGAAGCTCGCCACGCGTAATCATTTGGGCGCTGCCCAAAAGGTACTTGGCGCGGTAGCCCATGCGACAGGCGCGCAGTTCGGCCTCGGTGCAGGCGGCAATACGCTCCGCTGTGGGAAAAGTGTACCAGCCGACACGTGCGGGTTTGCCAAAGCGTGCGCAAACTTCGCCGATGATCTGCTCGATCTGCACGATCTGTTTGTTGCTGGAACAGATGAAACCCGCGAGGGTTTCCCAGGGATCCTGCTGCAGTAGGCGCAGGCCATGACAGGTGCGGCAAGCGGCGGCGAGATGCGGATCAGCGGCGGGGAAACCGTCGTAGATGGTTTGTAGGTCAAGATCGACTTGCAGGTAATCGCGCAGCCACTGCCAATCGCGGATAGGGCGCACGACACGGGCGGCGATGGTTTGGCCATTGGAGGCTAGGCGAACCCAACGGCCGACAAGGACGTTTTCCCATGCGCCATCGACTTCGCGCCAGCGGAAGGCCTGTCCGGAGGTGAGCGTAGCCGCGAGGTCATAGTCGCGTACCAGAAACGTGGCAGTGGCTGAGGCCGCCATGCACTAGTAGGTGATCAGCGAGCTGATCGGAGTACCGTTCATTTTCTCACGGCCATTGAGGAAACCCAACTCGATAAGAAACCCAACCTCCACAATTTCCGCGCCGATCTTCCGGAGCAAATTTGCCGCCGCGGATGCGGTGCCACCAGTGGCGAGAAGATCATCGAGAAGCAGCACGCGCGCACCGGGCTGGAGAGCATCCTGATGAATGGCGACGGTGGCTTCGCCATACTCCAAGCTGTAACTTTCCTCGTGGGTTTTCCATGGCAGCTTGCCTTTTTTGCGAATGGGCACAAAGGCGGCACCGAGCTGCTTGGCGGCAGCAGCAGCAAAGATGAATCCGCGCGCATCGATACCCACACAAGCGTCGATACCGACCCCAGCATGCTTGGCGGTCATAAGGTCGACGGCACCGGCAAAGAGGCGGGCGTTGCCAAGCACCGGGGTGATGTCCTTGAACTGGATGCCCGGCTGCGGAAAGTCGGGTACGTTGCGGATGGCAGCCTCGATCTCGGTGGCGGTAACGGCGCTCATTTAATGATGCTCGTATTTCTCCAGCTTCTCGATCATTCGGCGCATGCGCGCGAGGGCAATGTTCTGCACCTGCCGGACACGCTCGCGGGTGACCCCGAATTGCTCGCCCACTTCCTCCAGCGTCTTCACGTCTCCCCCACCAATTCCAAACCGGTATTTTAATATCTCTGCCTCGCGTTCGCTAAGTGTGTCCAGCAACTGATGCAACATAGCGTTGATGGTTTTTTCCTCCAGTTCCTCGTAGGGATTGTGAACATGGCTGTCCTCCACCAGATCGCCCAGCGTATCAGAATCCGCGCTGTCCCCCACCGGGGCATCCAAAGATGCGGGGCGAATAGCAGCGGTCCGGAGTTGGGCCACGCGCGCGGCCGTCATGTGCATCTCCTCAGCTAGTTCATCATCAGTGGGTTCGCGCCCGAGTTCCTCCTGCATGTGCATGGCCACGCGACGCATCTTGGAAATCTTGTCCACCAAATGTACTGGCAGGCGAATGGTCTTGGACTGGTTGGCAAGGGCCCGCTTGATGGATTGCTTGATCCACCACGAGGCGTATGTGGACAGCTTGCCGCCCTTGGCGGGATCGAAGCGGGTGACCGCCTTCATAAGGCCCATGTTGCCCTCGTCGATGAGGTCCAGAAGCGGCAGGCCGAGCCCCTCGTAATCACGGGCGATTTTGACCACCAGGCGAAGGTTGGCCTTGATCATGTGTTGCTCGGCCTCCTCGTCACCTTTCTTGATGCGCGCGGCCAGTTCAATCTCTTCCTGAATGGTGAGCAAAGGGGTGCGAGCAATCTCGTTCAGGTAAAGTTTGATGGCCGAGTCACCATCATAAGCTGGTCCGGCGTGATCGGGCTGTTTGGCGTGCGAAATAACCGACACCGGCGGATGCTTGGAAACGCCGTTGGTGCCCTTCTTTTTCCTGACAGCGGGACGCTTCCGTGCCGAAGCCTTCTTGCCTGCGGTTTTCTTTTTCACCGTTTTCCCTGATTTAGCCACCATGCGGGGATGAAAAGTACTGATTCGCCCGAAAGTGGCAAGTTTTTAGACACCCTTTTCGTGTTAAACCTCCAGCACCTTTTCACAGCGGGTCAGGTTTCGCGGGCGCCCCTTGGTCACCAGAATATCATCCTCGAGGCGAACCCCACCGACACCAGAATAGTACAACCCCGGCTCCACCGTAAGGATTTGGCCCGGGCGAAACTTGGCCTTGGATCCCGCGCCGATGCGGGGCATCTCGTGAATCTCCAGCCCCAGCCCATGCCCTGTTCCATGGAAAAACCCTTCCATGTGGCCATTTCGACGACCGGAAAACCAACCGCCTGATTCAAAATGATCCACCACCGCCTGATGCGCGCCGGCCATCGACACCCCGGCACGAATCTTGGACATCGCCACCTCCTGCGCCTTGAGAACGGCCGCATACATTCCCCGGACGCGCTCGCTGGCGCGGCCCCGCACCACAGTGCGGGTGATGTCGCCGAAATAGCCCGTCTTCTCCGCTCGGGGAAAAATGTCGATGATGATGGGTGAATGCGCCTTGAGCGGTCCGTGGCCCCGTTCATGCGGATCGGTGCCTTGATTGCCGCAGGCGACAATGGTATTCGCGGCGATGCCGCCGGCCGTGAGCACGGCCGCGCCAATGATGGCCTGCAGTTTCTCGCTGGTTAACGTGGCGTTGCGGTAAATGAGTCGTCCTCCCTTGTCTATCCGGCTCCGGCGCAGCGCCTGAATGGCCTCCGACATACCCACCTCGGTCATTGCCACGGCAGCTTTCACTTTGCGAATTTCATCCGGTGTTTTAAACTCGCGCTGTGGAAAAATCGGCCCGCGACTGGCTTTCACCCGGACGCCCAACTTCTCCAGCTTCACCGCCAATCCATGGGGAAAACTTCCGGGCACAGTAACTGAACGAATTTTGCGCTCCTTTAAAACAACCGCCACGACCTCAACCAGCGGCACCTCTCTGGCGCCATGCCCCTTGGCTTTCTCGGCATATTCGGACAACGACAAGACGCGGCAATGGGGTGCCAGTCTTTTGGCCCGGTCGAACTCCAAGTCGCTCATCACGATGTAATGCCGCCCCCGCAGCCGCAGGTAGATGAACGGATCCGGCACAAACAGGCCGGTGGCATAAAGCATATCGGCATCCTTCTCGCTGTCGGCAATGAGCAACAGGTTTTCGGAGGGCATCCGCGAAAGTAGAAAGGTAACGGTCGGTCGAAAAGTTTTTTTCGCCTTTTAACAGCCGAAGCACCGGTCGCCCGCGTCACCCAGCCCGGGCACAATGTAGCCGTTGGAATTCAGGTGGCTGTCAATAGCCCCGGTGTAGATTTGAGACTGGGGAAATCGTTTGCGAACTATACGCAGCCCCTCGGGCGCAGCCAGCACATGGACAAACCGAATCGTTCGCGCACCACGACGCTCAAGCATTTCCCCCGCCGCCAAGGCGCTGCCTCCCGTAGCCAACATGGGGTCCAGCAGGAAAACCTCATAACGCGCTAAGCGACGCGGCATCTTGTCCAGATACCATTCCGGCTCGAGGGTCTTCTCATTGCGAGCCAGTCCAATGTATCCAACCCGGGCATCTGGCAGCAGTTCATCGAGGCCACTGAGCATCCCAAGTGCTGCCCGGAGAATCGGAACCAACAAAATCTCCCGAGCCAAAGTGACTCCCCCGGTGGCCGCCAGTGGCGTCTTCACCCGGCGTGACCGGGTGGGAAGATCCCGCGCGGCCTCGTAAACGAGCGGGACAGACAGTTCTCGCAAGAGTCGGCGAAATTCGCCGTGCGGCGTGGAGGCATCGCGCAGCCGAGACAGGCGCGATTGCACAAGGGGATGATCAATGACGGTGACGTTTTTCAAGCTACCTGTAAATCGCTGGTGAAAGATAATAAGGTCGGCCAGGATCCAGCCGGGGAAGCTCCACGCCGAGATCCACTTTCAACTCAGGGTTATCGGCCTTGACAAAAAACCGAAGCAAACCGGACAAATCGAATGGCGCGGCGTAACGCACGAGGCTGGCCGTACCACCATCCGTGAGACCAATGATGCGCTCGGCCACGGCCACGGCGTCATCGAATCCGCCCAGCTTGTCAACGAAGCCGCTCTCGTATGCCACGACGCCCGAGAGGATGCGCCCATCAGCAAGGCTCGCCCAGTCGGCGGACAGCGGCCGTCCCCTGTCTTTTTTGTCACGGTTGAACTTTTGCGCCGCGCCGCGTCCGTCTTCGATGATCTTCTTGAACCGGCCAAAGTAAAACTGAACCAGTTCATCAAAGAGCTTTTCATCGCCATCAGCCTCAATCTCATCGGGTGCCTTGAAGATGCTCATGGCATCCTTGTTTTCGCCGCTAGTGATGGTGAACGGCCGGGCTCCAACTTTTTCCATCAGGCCGTGGACGTTTACAGTTTGCATAATCACGCCAATACTTCCAGTGAGGGTCAGTTCATGCGCAACAATGAACTCACACGGAGCCGCAACATAGTAGCCACCGCTCGCGGCGATACCCGACATGGAACAGATGACGGGGTTGCCTGTGTCCTCGGTATAACCCTCGATCAAGTCGTGGATTTCATCCGAAGCCATTACTTCGCCGCCGGGCGAATCAACCTGCAACAGAACGGCACGCACGGAGGAATCGCGCTTGGCGAGTTTGAATTGGTCGCGCACACGGGTGACCATGTTCTGGCCCGTGCCGTCAAAGCTGTATCGAGAGATAACGCCTTCCACCTTGATCACCGCGATTTTAGCCTCGGTGTCGCCATCGCGCATTTGGATTTCGCGATACTTGTCCAATCCGGGTGCAGCGGACCGAAAACTACCGGCCAAGTCTCCCACGGCTTGAAGAAAACTAAAGCCCAACACAGCCAGAAAGAAGAGAAGCACCAACCCAACCAGCCACCAACCGGACCGCCGACGAGGCTCATCTCACCCGGCTGGGGGCATGTTGAGGCGGGGGGGCACACCGTGTTCCGGAGGGTCTTCACTCATGCGGCCAAGCTAGCGCGGGCGGCTTTTTCGGGCAAGTTTTTGCCGCTTGACGCACTTTGGCGCGAGGGCTAGGCTGGCGGCGAGTCAAGTTGTTGCTGGATGGCCAGCATGGCAAGTCGGATTCTTTTCCGGCTTTTTTGTTAGCCAAATAGTCCCCGGCAAACTGGCGGATGTGTTATGAATGCTGAACTTTTGGCTGTCCTAGACCAGTTTGAAAAAGAACGCGGCATCAAGCGCGAGGATCTGATGGCTGCGGTGAACGAGGCGGTGGTGACCGCGGCCAAAAAGGCCGTGGGCCCCGCGCGGGATTTGCGGTGTGAGACGGATCCAAAGACGGGCGAAATCCGCGCGTTCGCGAAATTGATCGTGGTGGACCGGGTGAAATCGGAACACGACGAGATTTCGAGGTTTGACGCAATGCAGATCAAGGATGATGCGAGACCGGGGGACGAGATTGAGAAGGAAGTCACACCCGCCGGCTTTGGCCGCATCGCCGCCCAACATGCCAAGCAGGCCCTTCTGCAACAAATGCGCCGGGCGGAAAAGGCGATGATTTGGGATGAGTTCAAGGACCGCACCGGCGACATTGTCAGCGGGACCGTGCGCGGCTTTGAACGCTCCGACGTGAAGCTGGACTTGGGCAAGTTTGAGGCACTCCTGCCCAACCGCGAACGCGTCCCCATCGAGGAATATCAGGTTGGTGAACGGCTGCGCTGCTTCGTGAAAGCGGTTGAGGATGGACCGAATGGACCAGAGATTATCCTCTCCCGCGCCGACCCGCAATTTGTCATCAAGCTGTTCAACAATGAAGTGTCTGAGATCGCCGATGGCACGGTGGAAATCATTGCCATTGCGCGCGAGCCGGGCTTTCGCACCAAGCTGGCGGTGCACTCGCGGGACAGCCGGGTGGATCCCGTGGGTGCCTGCGTGGGTCTGCGTGGGCAACGCGTCAAGAACATCGTCCGCGAGTTGAATAACGAGAAGGTCGACATCATCAAGTGGGACTCCGACATCCAGACCTACGTGACCAACTGCCTTGCGCCGGCGGTTCTGAAGGATTTTGAAATCGATGAGGCCAACAAGCGGGTGCGCATCCTCGTCTCCGAGGATCAACTCTCGCTGGCCATTGGCAAGCGCGGGCAAAATGCCCGCCTGACCAGCAAGATCAGCGGCTGGCAAATTGACATCGACGCCGAGGAAGTGGAGACCGTCAGCTTTGACGATCAGGTTGCCCAAGCCATCGCCGCCATCGCCGCGGTGTCGGGCATCTCTGAGGAACAGGCCACTACGCTGGTCAACTGTGGCTTCCACACCTTTGAAGATCTTTGCCAAGCCGAGGTGGATGACCTTGCCGGCATGCCCGGGCTGGAGGAATCCGCCCAAGCCCTCCACGAGGCCGTACAAGCTGAGGCGGCCCGGCGTGAAAACGGCGAACCTCCCGCCGAGGCAGAACAGGCTGAACCGCAGTCTGATGAAACCCCTGAGGCAGAAGAAGAATCCGCGGAACCCGCTCCCGCGAGTGGAGAGGATGAAGAGGAAGCCCCCGAGCAGGATACCCCGTCCGGCGAGGAATCCGCGGAAGACAGCAAGGAAAGCATGGGCGAACCCACCCCCTCCACCTGACCTGATAAGACACCATGCCCGTACGCATTTACGACATCGCCAAGAGCCTCGGCATCAAGAGCAAGGACGTGCTTGAGAAAGCCAAGGACTTGGGTATTCAAAATGCGCGTGTTGCATCCAGTTCGCTGGACAAAATCACGGCTGAATTTCTTGAGACCGAGATCGCCAAATCGTTGAAGCCCGCCGAGGCTGAGCCAGAGGAAAAGCCCGCCGAAGTCGAGGCTCCCGTGGACAGCGGCCCCGTCCTGATTGTCGCCCCCGAGAAGGAACCCGAGCCCGACCCCGAGGAGAAACCCGAAGAAGAACCCCAGGCAGAGACCGAGGACGATGGCGAGGAAGCGGTGCCAGCAGATCAGGAGGATCCCCTGGAAACCGTTGAAGAAAAGGAAACCGTCGAAACTCCAGAGCCTCCGGCTGAGGCAGCGGAAGCGGCCGGCCCCAAAGTCGGAGAAAAAATCGGTTTTATTGATCTTGGAAATTATGTCCGCCGCCCGTCACGCCGTGAGCAACGCGAAAGCCGCAAGCGTGACGAAAAGAAATCCGACCGAGGAAAAGGCGACCAAAAATCTGGCGGACCGGCCAAGCCAAAGTTCACCGCGCCAGCCGATGCCCCGGTGGTAACTCTCAAGCCACCGATCATCGTCCGTGAGCTGGCCGAACAAATCAATCGCAAGCCTTTCCAGCTCATCGCCGACCTCATGAAGCTTGGCGTGTTCGCCAACGTCAACCAAGCCATTGACGAACAGACCGCAAGCCAGCTCTGCGCCAAGAACGGGTTTAAGTTTGAAGCACGCAAACGGGAACGCGGCGCGGCCAAGCCTGTGGTCGAGAAGAAGCGCCTCGAACTGGACACCGACGACGACCCGAAAGATTTAAAGCCGCGACCGCCCGTGGTGACCGTCATGGGCCATGTCGACCACGGCAAGACCACACTCCTCGACGCCCTCCGCAAGGCCAACGTAGTCGCTGGCGAATCGGGAGGCATCACCCAGCACATCGGTGCTTACACCGTCACTCTCCCTCACCCGGAAAAGAAGAAACAGCACGCGCAAATCACCTTTCTCGACACCCCCGGCCATGCCGCGTTCAGCGCCATGCGTGCTCGCGGAGCAGATGTCACGGACATTGTCATTCTGGTCATTGCTGCCGACGACGGGGTGAAGCCCCAAACCATCGAAGCCATCAACCACGCCAAGGAGTCAGGGGCGGAAATTATTGTGGCCGTCAACAAGTGCGACCATCCCAACGCCAACCCGCAACAGGCCCGGACCGAGTTGCAGGAGCACGGTCTTCAGTGCGAGGAATGGGGAGGTGACACCCAGTTTCGCGACATCTCCGCCCTGAAGAAACAGGGACTTGACGAACTGCTGGAGGCGGTGTTGTTGCAGGCGGAAATTATGGAACTCAAAGCCAGCGCCAACCGGCTGGCCGTGGGCAGTGTGGTGGAAAGCGCCATGGAACAAGGCGGACCCACCGCCACAGTCCTTGTCCGCAAGGGCACTCTGAAGGTTGGACAGGTCGTGATTTGCGGCCAGCACTACGGCAAGGTGAGGGCGCTCATCAACGAGGATGGCAAGCGCATGAAGGAAGGCGGGCCGTCCGTGGCTGCCAAACTGCTCGGCCTCAACGGCGCGCCCGAGGCGGGCGACGATTTTCACGCGGTGGAAAATGAGAAGGCGGCGCGCGAGCTGGCCGAGAATCGCGCCGACAAGGCGCATCAGGAATTCCTCGAGGGTCGGGCCGCGGGCGTCACGCTCGAAAACCTGTTCGACACTATCGCAGCCGAACAGGCAAAAATTTTAAAGGTCATTGTCAAGGCCGACACACAAGGCTCGGCCGAGGCCATCGTCGAGGCGCTCAACAAGATTGAGTCAGAGAAAGTCAGCATGGAGGTCATCCATTCCGGCGTAGGCACGATTAATGAATCGGACGTCAATCTCGCCGCCTCCTCCGCGGGTGTCATCCTAGGATTCCACACCCGGATCGACAAAGCTGTGCCCGATCTCGCCAAGCACCACGGAGTGCAGATCAAGACCTACAAGATCATCTATGAACTGGTTGACGAAGTGATGGACGCCATGGCCGGCCTGCTCGACCCCATTGCCAAGGAGGTCGTCATCGGCAGCGCGGAAGTGCGAGAATTGTTCCCGCTTTCCAAGGGCGGCGTCATCGCCGGTTGTGTGGTCAGCGACGGACGCATCTCACGCGGCAAGGTGCGAGTCATGCGCCGCGGCAAACCGGTGCATACCGGTGAAACCGAGTCTCTTCGCCGATTCAAGGAAAGTGTCGATGTAGTTCGCACGGGCATGGACTGTGGCATTCGCGTGCGTGGCTTTGATGCCTACGAAAAGGGTGACGTCATCGAGAGCTTCAAGCTCGAGCAGGTTGCCCAGGAACTTTAAACTAACTCGCCCATGCCTTCCCTGCGCCATGAACGCGTGCGTGAATTATTGAAACGCACCCTTGCTGAGATTCTCCGCCGCGAGATCGACAGCAGTGAGTGTGGCCTGTTAAACATCAACGAGGTTGGCGTCGGCAATGATCTCAAATCCGCCATCGTTTACGTCGGCGTGGTTGGGTCTGAGGCACAGCGGCGGAAAGCCACCAACACGCTCGCGAAACAGCGAGGCCACCTGCAATCCCTATTGGCCCGGGAAGTTGTGTTGCGATACACGCCGCGCATCAAGTTCAAGCTGGATGACTCCATCGAGCAGGGCAACCGCGTGCTGCAGATCCTCGAGGAGTTGGAGGACAGGCAGGCATGAAGCGCCGGCTGAAAATCATCGACCGTATCCTCGACGCGCTCAAGGACTGCCACACCTTTGGCATCGGCGGCCATATGCGGCCCGACGGCGACTGCATCGGCTCGCAGCTCGCCCTGGCCTATTCCCTGCGCGAGCGCGGCAAGAAGGTGGTCGTCTGGAACCAGGATTCAATGCCCGAGAAGCTCGCCTTTCTCGACCCCAGAAAACTGCTCGGCACCCCAAAGCCCGGAAAAAAATTCGACGCCGTCATCACCACCGACTGCGCCAACTACGACCGCCTTGGCACCATCTGCCCCTGCATCGAGCAACGCGGCCTTCTCATCAACATCGACCACCACGGCAGCAACTCGCGTTACGGAGACATCAATTGGGTTAACGCCCGCTCCGCTTCCACCGGCGAACTCATCCACCAGCTCATCAAGCAGGCCGGCTGGCCCATCACCCCCCTCATCGCCGACAACCTTTTCACCGCCATCAGCACCGACACCGGCAGCTTCCAATACCCCACTACACGTCCCACCACCTACCACGCTGCCGCCGAACTGGTCACCAAGGGTGCCGACCTCGCCACCATCTGCAACGAAGTCTACCAGAGCTACCCCCTCTCCCGCGTGCGCCTGCTCAAGCACATGTACAACAGCTTCAAGCTCAGCCAGAAAAACCAGATCGCTTACTTCTGGATTCGCCGCCGCGACTACGCGCGTGCCGGCGCCATCCCCGACGAGAGCGAGGGCCTCATCGACCACATCCGCGACATTGAAACCGTCAAGGTCGCCTGCCTCTTTGAGGAGATCGAACCCGAGATCACCCGCATCAGCCTGCGCAGCAAGGCGCCCAGTATTGACGTCTCCGCCATCGCCGGCGCATTTGGCGGGGGCGGCCACCAAGCCGCCGCCGGCGCTCGGATCCCCGGCAACCCCCGTACTGTGCAACGCCAAGTCTTGAAAGCCGTCAAGGACGCCGTCGCCGCCAACGGAACCTCCTGATGTCCGAGCACAGTGAAATTCACGGCGCGCTCCTCATCGACAAGCCCGCCGGCCCCACCAGCCACGACGTCGTCGATGTCGTCCGCGATCTGTACCGACTAAAGAAGGTCGGCCACTGTGGCACGCTTGACCCCGGTGCCACCGGCCTGCTCGTCTGCCTCCTTGGCCGTGCCACCAAGCTTAGCCAGAAACTCATGGCCGAGGACAAGACCTACGAAGGCGCCATTTCCCTCGGCGCCGCCACCGACAGCTACGATGCCGACGGTCAAATCACCGAGACCCGTGATCTTCCCGACCTCACCCTCAACGCTCTCAATGCCGCCGCCGCCACTTTCCACGGCGACCAGCAGCAACTGCCCCCCATGGTGTCTGCCGTCAAGAAGGGCGGCGTCGCCCTTTACAAGCTTGCCCGCAAGGGCCGCGAGGTGGAGCGAGAACCCAAGCTCATCCACATTTATCAATTTGAATTCACCGCCTACACCCCGCCCATCGCGCGCTTCCAAGTGCGCTGCACCAAGGGCACCTACGTCCGCAGCCTCGCCCACGAACTGGGCCAGCACCTCGGCTGCGGCGCACATTTAAAACACCTCCACCGCACCCGCTCCGGCACCTTCGACGTCGCCGACGCCATCCGTCTCGAGGCCCTCTGCCATCTGCCCGAAGAGAAACTGCCCGGCCGCCTCATGACCCTGATCGACCTCGCCCGCCTGC
Organism: Verrucomicrobiales bacterium; assembly: GCA_002728775.1. Classification (GTDB taxonomy): domain Bacteria; phylum Verrucomicrobiota; class Verrucomicrobiia; order Limisphaerales; family UBA1100; genus UBA6614. The sequence goes on from PBVU01000045.1 coordinate 14,402, forward strand.
TGCAGCCGGCATGAAAATCATCCACGACCCCGCCGAGCTCGCCCCGCCCACCGGTCGCGTCTGCGCCGCCATCGGCATGTTTGACGGCGTCCACCTCGGCCACCAACAAGTCATCCGCCAAGCCGTCACCGACGCCCACCAGCACGAGGCTGCCAGCCTCTGCGTCACCTTCGACCGCCATCCCGCCACCATCATTGCCCCTACCCGCGCCCCACGTCTCATCCAGTCCCCCTCGCAACGCCTCGACGCCATCGTGGCTCTCGGCATCGATGCCACCCTTCTTTTGAAATTCGACGAGGCCATGAGCCAAGTCCCCGCCACCGACTTCATTCGCCAACTCCACAAAGGCTTGGGCGACATCAAGAGCCTCTGTGTCGGCGCCAAGTTCGCCTTCGGCCACAACCGCACGGGCGACGTTGCCCTGCTCCAGCAACTTGGCGGCGAACTCCATTTCACCGTCCACGGCCTTGCCGCGGTTGCCTTGGATGGCCAGACGGTAAGCAGCACCCGCATCCGCCAAGCCATCACCGAGGGCCAGCTTGACGATGTCACCCAGATGCTCGGCCGCGAGTACGCCCTGGCCGGGCAGGTCATCCTGGGCGACCAGCGTGGCCGCGACCTTGGCCATCCCACCGCCAACCTTGACTGTACCGGGCTCTGCGTCCCGCCCCATGGCGTCTACGCAGCCCACGCCGAGGTCGATGGACAAACTCACCGTGCCGCCGTCAATCTCGGCCACCGCCCCACCGTCGCCGACGCCACCCCTTCCTTCCACGTCGAGGCCCATCTCCTCGACTTCGACTCCGACCTTTACGGTAAAACCCTCCAACTCACCTTCGTCCAGAAAATCCGCGACGAACAGAAATTTGGTTCCCTCGAAGTTTTGCAAGCGCAGATCACGAAAGATATCGCCGCCATTCGGGGGATTTTCGCAGATCGCTGACCCCCAACACCATGCTCAAAGTTTACGAATACAAAGGCTGCGGCACCTGTCGCAAGGCGCGGGAATGGCTGGATGCACGCGGCGTGAATTACCAGAAGATTCCCATCCGCGAACAACCACCGACCAAGGCGGAGTTGCAGCGGATGCTCAAGACATGCAACGGCAATCTGCGCAAACTCTTCAATACCTCCGGCGGTGATTACAAGGCCATGGGCATGAAGGACAAACTGCCGGGGATGACCGTCGCCGACGCCATCGATCTGCTGGCCACCCACGGCAACCTCGTCAAGCGGCCCTTCGTGTTGAAAGGACAGGACGGTGTGGTGGGTTTTAACGAGGCGGACTGGACAAATCTGCTGGATTAAATCCAGCAACCCGGCCCTTCCCGAATAAGTTTCCTTTGCGCCTCTTTCAGCGGGCTTTACATTGGCCGCGCATGAAGACTGAGGAAATCGCTGTCATCGACGAAGCGGTGCGAGCTGAAGGAGCGTTTCTCGAACCCTTGCGCGCGGAGATTGGCAAAGTTATCGTCGGCCAATCCTACTTGGTGGATCGTCTCATCATCGGCCTGCTCGCCAACGGCCATGTGCTCCTGGAGGGTGTGCCTGGCCTGGCCAAGACCCTGGCCGTCAAGACGCTGGCCTCCACCATGGACCTAAACTTTTCGCGCCTTCAATTCACGCCAGACATGCTGCCAGCCGACGTGGTGGGCACGCAAATTTACAACCCGCAGAACGGCGAGTTTTCAACCCACCTTGGCCCCGTCCATGCAAACCTCGTTCTGGCGGATGAAATCAACCGCGCGCCCGCAAAAGTACAGAGCGCGCTCCTTGAGGCCATGCAGGAAAAGCAAGTCACCCTCGGAGACAAAACATTCGGTCTGGAGGAGCCATTCCTTGTTCTCGCTACCGAGAATCCCATTGAACTGGAAGGCACCTATCAACTGCCCGAGGCACAGGTCGACCGGTTTATGCTCAAACTGAAGATCGAGTACCCCGACCGGTCGGAGGAACGG
>PBVU01000102.1:0-10961 GCA_002728775.1 Verrucomicrobiales bacterium
CAGGAGCGGATCACCTCCACCAAGAAAGGTTCTATTACCTCCTTCCAGGCGGTGTACGTGCCGGCGGATGATTTGACTGACCCGGCGCCGGCAACGACGTTTGCTCACTTGGATGCGACCATCGTGCTGGAGCGCTCCATTGCGGAGCTCGGCATTTACCCAGCGGTGGATCCGCTGGCCTCCACCTCGCTGGCGCTGACGCCGGACATCGTGGGCGATGAGCATTACCGCGTGGCCCGCGGCGTGCAGGCAGTGCTGCAGCGCTACAAGGAGTTGCAGGACATTATCGCGATTCTTGGCATGGACGAGCTGTCGCCGGAAGACAAACAAACAGTGTTCCGCGCGCGAAAGATTCAACGTTTCCTCTCGCAGCCGTTCTCGGTGGCGGAAGTGTTCACGGGCACGCCCGGCAAACAGGTGGACGTGGCCGACACGGTGAAGGGTTTTGCGGAAATTCTGGACGGCCAACACGATGAAGTGCCCGAGACGAACTTCTACATGAAGGGCGGCATCGACGAGATCCAAGGCTAGGTAACGACCGCCGCAAACGCACATGGCTGAAACTCTCAAGCTCGAGATCGTCACCCCGGAGGCCATCATTTACTCCGAGGATGTGGAGATGGTGACCCTGCCAGGAAAGGAAGGCGAGGCGGGCATTTACCCTAACCACGTGCCGCTAATGACCAAGGTGCAGGCCGGCGAGTTGATCGCTCGCAAATCCGGCGCCGAGGAAATCCTTGCGGTGGGCGAAGGCTTTGCGGAGATCACTGGCAATCACGTGGCCATTCTCACGGACAACGCCGCCAACAGCGCGGATATCGACGAGGCCGCCGCCGAGGAAGCCAAGGCGAAAGCCCAGCAACGGCTCGAGGAAGGCGGCGATATTTCCGAGGACGAAGCCAAGGCCCTTGCGGCGGCCATCCTCTATTCCGAGGCCCAGCTCAAGGCCAAGCGCCACAGTGGTTAGTCAGGTAGAAGCGCGTAGATTTTCAAAACCTGTGCGTAAACAACTTCCGGGAAAGTAAAAACCACCATCTGCCCATCCGGGCCGGTTGTCGCCGCGTATCGTTCTCCTTGCAGGTTAGCGGCTCCCAAATGAAGTTTATGGCGGACCAAGCGGCCGGATTGTTTCACCTCCAGTTCAATTCGTTCCGCAGTATCCAAAAAGCCGAATGTTGGTACGCTGAATTTGTCATCCCCTTGGACCAACCATCGTTCGACGCTGAATTTTCCCAGTGCATTGAGCGTTTTGTTCATGGTTGTTTCCGATGGAGTGGTGAGTTGGCCGCTGGGGCCGCTCCATCGACGAAGATCGTTGCGGGAAAATTCCACGGGTTCATCACCTTTCAATGTCAGGATAACTTTTGACACTTCAGTGTCTGCAAATTGCCACGGTTGTTTGTTGCGCAGCCTAAAGTGTTGATCCGGCAGCGTTTGCAATTCGAGCCCATCAAGGGCATAGACCATATTTTCATCGTGGCGTCGGGCAAAAATCAGGCCGTTATCGGGATCGACGCGGCCGAAGTCTACGCGTGCCATCATCTTGTTGGTCACGGATCCATTCGTGGGTAACTGCCAGAGAACAACGGATGTGGAGGGCTCTTCCAAGCCGTATTCTCCAAAGTCTGTGACCACGTCCTTCACGAGGCTTTGGGCCTGCAGGTTGGCCAGCTGAAAAAGGAGATCTCCGACCAGTTCCTCATCTGCATTTTGTACTGTGGGTTTTACGATTTGCCATGTGTTGTCGGTGGGGTTTTGCGCCAGGGAAAATTTTTCCCTGGGGGTGTGGATGTCGATGCGGGCAACGGCGTTCGATTTAAAAGAGTTGATCATTTGGCGGTCGCCAAATAGTTTCCACGGTGATTGCTTTAAAAGGTCCAAGGTGTTCGTTCGTGATACGGTCATCAGCGTGTCCAGGATTGGGTTGTGGGCATAAATGAAGCCTGTTTGATTTGTGTGAGTGCCTCCAAGGTCGAGAGCTACCACCCGGTTGGTTCCGTGGCCGAGTCGCAGCTTGAGCACGGGCGGCTGAAGCCCCATGTCTTCTTTTGAGGAGGCGCTTTCCGCAGAGATAAATTGTTTGGCTGTCCAGCCCTGCAACTCTTCCAGAAATTGCCGGATACGAAGAGGATCAGCACGCTTGGAAGGCTCAGGCTGCGTAATTCGCCAAGTGCCATTGGTGGTATTTCGCCGGAGTTCGAGGACAGGGCCGGCGGGATCCGTGAGTGTGAGATGATCCACCCGTGCCCGCGAGACACCCAATGGTGCCAGGCGCGGATCGCGCCAGTGATCCATTTCGCGCGGCAGTGTCTGCAAAAAATGAATCGGTACAACGTAGATGCCCGGTGATTCGCTGGCGGCAAGGTACAGCTTGTCCCGAAGGGGGGTCAGTTTGCCCAAGCGAAAGACATGATTGGTGGCAAGCCCCTCAAGTCGGAGAGTCATGCGTTCTGGATCCAGACCGAACTTGGCCAAATCACTACCCGATTCATTGTCTGGAATGTGATTGTTGGGGCGCAGGGCGGCCAAGGCCTCAACCAGTGCCATGACGCGGGATTCCTGGGCGGGATACTTGAATGGTTGCACAATGTCCCAGCCATCCGTGCCACGTTCCAGCCGGAAGAATTGTGGACCGCGCTGCAATTCCACGGATTTCACTTGGGCGATGTCTACCGTGGGAAGAGATGGCAGACTGGGTGGCGGGGGTGGTTTGCGATCCCATTCAAAGGCAGCGAGGTAAAGGAATACCCCCATAGTTAAGATCAGCAAGGTGATGGTTTGCCTGGTTATCATTTAGTGCCTCCTGCGCAGCCAGACCAGAAAGCCCAACCCGAAAATACCGCCTGGCAGAACACCCAGCAGCCAGCCAGCCAAGTCCCGGCGGCTCTTGTCCGTGAGTGAGAATTGATGATCCCGGACTGGCCTTGGGCCAATGGCAAGCAGTTGGGATCGATCCAGCAGCCAACTGACCAAGTGCCATGCCAGTTCAGAATTGCCTTCGCGATCATAAAGGGCATTGCACAACCATGCACTATCCCCAAACACAGCCATTCGCAGAGATCGTGGATTTTCCATGCCTTCGGGAGGAGTGTCCTCCACGGCCATGGCGACGGGGATGTGCCCCCGAAGACCCACAATGGGTTGGCTGGCAGAGGCTCCGGGTGCGGTTCGAAGGTAGGCCAGTCCTTCCGGGCCGGTGGAGATCAGTATGGTGCGTTGCGCATTTTCGGCTTCGGGTGAATTATTTAAATCTGTAATTGAGCGAGGTCGGGCCATGCGCAGAGCTTTGCCCTGCTGTGATACCGCGCGCATAACGGGATGAAGCCCCCGCTCTGAATCCCAGTCGTACTTGCCAAATTTGACCGAGCCGTCGCCATAGCTGTTGCCAGGGTCATTCACGATGTCGTTGCCGATAAGCACGCCCCAGTCGGCCAGCAATGGCCCCAAGCCCGCCCGAGTCTGGGGGCGGAACAGGAACAGAGCGCGTCCGCCATCGGTCAGATACTCACGAAGCCGGGCAATGCTCAGGGCATCTAGGGGGGTAGCCGGCCCAGGAACGATCAACAGCCGACAGTCGCTGGGCACACCCTGTTGGTCGAGTGACAGGGGCCGGAGATTAACGTGCATCCGGGCCAGAGTGCGCGTGAAGCGGCCGTATCCATCGATTGTGGTTGTGTTGGTCAGGGAATGGGTGCCGTGCCCTGTGAGGTGATAAATCACCGGCTTGATGGCGCTGGACACGGCCACCAGCGCGGAGGTGAACATTTGTTCGCCGTTGAAATGTGTGCGCTTGAAAACACTGCGGCCTTGTTGGTCTGTGTGTGAAACACCCAACTGTGAGAGGGTGCCGTGGGGCACAATCTCGGTCTTGCCGTTTGACCTGAAGATCACGAGATTGCGCGCGTTACCCGGCAGCTGCAGTTCTTCATCTTTCTGAAGGCTTGTTGCTTTGGCGGGTTCCAGCTCGAAGTCGATGGATTCGATATTGATCCGCGGGTTGATCTGCTTGTATTGGCGGAGTAATTCCACGACGGGTCGGTACAACGATTCGCGACGGTCATAAAACACGATCACGCGGACATCGTTGGTTACCGAGTCGAGAACCTGCCGGGTCATGGGTGAAAGGTTATTGTCCAGCCTGGCTGCCCAGTGGGAGCGGGAGTGGTGGCGATGGGCGAAGTAGTTTGCCATACCTGCAAGCGCCAACACGGCCGCCACGCCTAGGGCAAAGTTCACCCACCACAGCCAGCGGCGTATGGGGGCGGGCGATTTGGCGGGGGCGTCGCTCATGGTCATTTCCAGCGCCGACTGGCGAGCACCTGCTCGGTTAAAAAGAGAAACACCAAGGTCAGGCTGATGTAAAACACAAGGTGTCTGGAGTCCACAATTCCACTGGCAAAATCTCCCATGTGTTCAACCATTGAAATATGGGCAAACAAGTCCGTCTTCCAGCCCAGTTGTGGGGGGCGATACACGGCGAGCAATCCTATCAAAAAGACGCCGGTACCGATGGCAAAGCTGGTCATGGCCGCAATGATTTGGCTGCGAGTCAGCGCTGAGGCAAAACACCCGACGGCCATGAAGAAGGCGCCGATGACTCCTACCCCCAGTGCGAGGCTGGCCAGCGGCCCCGTGTCCACCGGGCCCAAGCCATCCACATAACGGCTCAACAAGAAAGGCAACGTGGCGGCGGGAGCCCAAGCCAGCAGATAAAAAAGCCATGCGCCGGCAAACTTGGCCAGCACGACTGCACGATCACTGACCGGTGTGGCCAAAAGAGTCTCGAATGTGCCGGTTGATTTTTCGTGGGCGTAGGTCCGCATAGTGATGACCGGCGCCATTAGGAGAAGGACCAGCCAGAAGAAGCCACTGTTGGGCAGCTTTTCGGTGAGCGGCATGTCAAAGGGTTTCTCGTTTAGGGCATCCAGCACAATCAACAGGCTGGCACCAACCAGCAATTGTACACCAGCAATGATTACATAGCCGCGCATGGAGAAAAAATAACCACTCAATTCGCGGCGGGTAAGGGTGAGGAAGGCAGCCATTAAAACAAATCCTCCTCCTCGTCATCCGGGCGGGTGAGTTGCACGAAGATATCCTCCAGCGTCGCCCGGTTTTCAGACAACTCGCGCAGGGTCCATCCACGTGCGTGCGCCAAGTCCGCCACCCGCGGGCGCAAATCGACACCGTCGCGCGGCATCAAAACACACCGCCGAAAATCGCCTTCCGCGGCCGACAAGTGGAAATCCCTGACCTCCCCCATTTCCTCCCACGCGGTTCGCAAATCCCCTTCCGGGGCGCTCAATTCCGCCACCACACGGGTGGCCCCGCCGATTCGTTTTTGCAGGTTTGATTGTGTGTCCGCAGCTAACAAGCTGCCGCGATGCATAATTAGCAGCCGGTTACAGGTGACCTCCACCTCCGGCAGGATGTGCGAAGAAATGAGCACGGTGCGATCCGCGGACAGCTTTTTGATCAATTCCCGCACGGCCATGATTTGGTGGGGATCCAGACCGATGGTGGGCTCATCCAGAATCAAAAGATCCGGCTCGTGAACCAGCGCATCGGCCAGCCCCACGCGTTGGCGGAATCCTTTGGACAGGTGGCCGATCATCTTGTTACGCACCTCCTCAAGCCCCAGTTGTCCGGACACCTCATCCACCTGGTTACGGCTGGCCATGCGGCTCAATCCCTTGAGCCTTGCGCGGAATTTCAGGTACTCGCGCACCCGCATGTCTTCTGGAAGTGGGTTGTTCTCGGGCATGTATCCCACGCGCCGTCGCACTTCCATGGAATCACGTTCTACGTCAAAACCAGCCACCTGCGCTGTCCCTGCGGTGGCGGAGAGAAACGAAGCCAGAATGCGCATCGTAGTGCTTTTGCCCGCGCCATTGGGGCCAATGAAACCGACGATCTCGCCCCGCCCCACAGTGAAATCCAAGCCTTTGACGGCCGGTTTGCCGGCGTATTCCTTCCGCAAGCCACGGACCTCGATCATGGGTTTGCCGTTGGCCTCGAGCGTCATCGCGCCGTTACCTCCGCCACGGCTTGGCGCCGTTGGATGAAGTTGCCCGTTCGATTTTCAATGACCACCGTCAATCTCGCCCGGTCGCCTTGGCGCAGGGCATTTACTTGCCTTGCAAATTTCACCAACGTCGCCGGTGCTTGGCCGTTGATCGACTCGACCACATGGCCCGAGCGCAGACCCGAGTCACTCGCCGGACCATTCTCCTCCACTCTGGTGACTACGAACCCGCCGGTAAAACTCAGGCGCAACCGTCGCGCCAAGGCTTCCGTCAACGGCTCCAGCAAAAATCCAAGGCGTTTCTGAACGAGAGTCGCATTGAAATAATCCTCCTCCGGTCGCAGCTTCAATTTCAGGGTTCGCCGCTGCCCGGCGCGCATTACGGTTATTTCCATGTGTTCCCCGATGGCCTTTGCCCAATCCAACAGCCGCTCCGTTTCCCGCCCGTTGATGGAGACCACTCGGTCTCCCACGCGCAGCCCACCATCGGCCGCCGGTCCGCCGGGCTCCATGTCGGCCACCACAATGCCTTCGGGGCCGGGCACTACACGTGCCCCCAGCCAAAGGCCGCGCAGGCGTTCCGGTGTAAAAAAATCCGTTAGGGCGGCGTTGACCTGCCGGATGGGAATGGCAAATCCGATGCCTTGGCCCTGCCGGTGAATGGCTACGTTGATGCCGATCAACTTGCCATCCAAGTTCACCAACGGGCCTCCACTGTTGCCTGGGTTGATGGCGGCATCTGTTTGCAGCCAGTTCGCAATATCCAGTTTCTCTCCCTCCCGTGGTGCCTTGCGCTGTTTGCTGCTGAGAATACCACGGCTTACCGAACCGCCCAGACCAAACGGGTTTCCCAGTGCTATGACGGATTCCCCAAGCAGCAGGTCGTTTGCCTTCGCAAATTCCACCGCATTGAACCGCGCCCCCTTGGCTGCCTTGATTTTCAGCAACGCCAAGTCGCTTCGCGCGGTGCCCGCTACAGGCGTTGCCTCCAGTTCCCTGCCGTCCATTAATTTTACGGTGATACGCGTTGCCCGTTGGACAACGTGCTGATTCGTCAACAGGTATCCATCCGAGTCAATGATTACCCCGGAACCTAGGCTGTGGCGCACATTCGGGCCGCGCCGTTGATAAAACGGTCCCCAGAAATCGCGCAACATTTCCGCGAATGGATCACGGACTTCCACCACGGTCTCCGTGGAAATGTTCACCACGCTGGGCATCACCTGTTCCACGGCCCGCACAACCGCGTCGCGTCGCGGACTTTCCGCCCCAAGGCAGAGAAATCCACACATCAACAACGCAGCCACCAATGCGCGGTTGACGGCCGGTGTAGTCCGGTGGATGGTTCCAGTATTCATTTAAAACAAGCCCGTCTGCCGTGGAACGGGACAGGAACAATTTGGCAAAAAAATCCACTCCACGCAATGGAAGTGAACATGGTCAGCCCCAATATTTATTCCCAATGGCGTGCGCAAAGGGTTGACGATGTCCTGCATGACGCGCCTGCGGGGCCACCTCCAGAGCGGCTGCTACAGGGGATTTGGCAGCACCAGCGCATTCGGCGGGACCGGCTTCATACCTGCGATGGCCAAATCCTTCGTGTGTTCCATCCTGGCTTTTGGAATTACGAAGCTGGGCCCGATTTCCAGCGGGCTGTGATCCAACTTGGCGATGGTTCGCCCATGACTGGTGACATCGAAATCGATCCGGCCGCTTCCGATTGGCGCGCGCATGGCCATGCTGATAACCCCGGGTTTGGAGGCGTCATTTTGCACGTTGTCTGGAATGGCCCGGCGCGAACACATCTGCCCACGCTTCGGCTTCAACCCCACTGTGATGCGCCCTTGAAGGAACTGTCTGCCTGGTACACCACCGCGCCGCCTTTTCCCGCAGAGTTTGCTGGCCAGTGCAGGGCCCCACTGGCGGCCTTGTCTGTCGAAACACTGGAGGAACTTCTGAGTCAGGCTGCTCTCGTTCGCCTGCAAACCAAGGCTGCAGGCATGACTCGTCTGGCCCGTATTTATGGCTGGGATGCTGCCTTGTGGCAGGGGCTCTTTCGTGCCCTTGGCTACAAGCACAATACTTGGCCCATGCAAAACCTTGCCGAGCGTTTGCCTACGCTTCACGCGGTAGGTTTCGCTGATTCTCTGGGTTGGCAGGCTAGGCTGCTGGGGTGCGCGGGTTTCTTGGCGGACGATTTCCCCACGCAGTCCACTGTTGTTCGTGAGTATCTGCGCGAACTCTGGGACCGTTGGTGGCGCGAACGTGACGCCTTGGCAGACTACTGCCTGCCAAGGTCTCTTTGGCGAATGGCGGGATTGCGCCCTGCCAACCATCCTGCTCGCAGGTTAGTTTTACTGGCCGGCTGGATGGCGGCAGGCGACTTGCCCAAACGTCTTCGGGCTTGGTTGGAATCGGATTGTGTGAAGAGTCGACGGGGTGGTTCGTTGCTGGAATATCTGCAGGTCAAACCGGATTCGTTTTGGAATCATCACTGGACCTTTAAAAGTTCACGCCAGGAAAGATATTGCCCGCTTCTTGGGGCAGCCCGTGCCACCGATCTCGCCATCAACGTCATCTTGCCTTGGTTTCATGCCCGTGCCAGTGCGGGCCGGAATCGCGAATTGTTGTCGCGCATCGAGTCCCGCTTCCACAGTTGGCCACCGGCCCAAGATAACCGGACATTAAAACTCGCCTGCCAGCGGCTGTTTGCCGAACCTCGCCGCCTTTCCACCGCGGCCCATCAGCAAGGGCTGTTGCAAATTGTCCGCGATTTTTGTGATCATGCCCCCGCCACTTGTGACGATTGCCAGTTTCCGGCCCTGGTTCAGAGTCGGTGATGGCGGTGGCTGTTTGTGTGTCCCAGACGCTGTTTGCGTGGGATTTCCGTGGAAAATTCGGACGAGATTGAAAATTACGTCAAAAAAATGCATTTTCCCCGGTTTTTTTGCGGCACGAATTTTGCTTACAGGATGGGACAGGGCATGGAAATTAGAAACAGACGCGGATTCACCCTCATTGAACTGCTGGTGGTGGTGGCCATCATCGGCATCCTTGCCTCCATCCTCATGCCAGCGTTGGCCAAGGCGCGGAAGAAAGCCAACCGTGTACGGTGCATCACCAATCTTCGCAGTATCGGCACTGCGTGGAACAGCTTTGCGGCTGACGAGGGCAACTTTGCTTGGTTTCTGACCCACTATGATGCTGCTAGGATTTACGACAACATGCCGCGCAGTGATTCCGGCGATACGCACAACTCGCACTGGGGTTGGTCGCATGATATTCAGCGCATGTGGGGAGCGACTGATCTGAAGACGGCCAAAATATTGGCTTCGCCCAGCGATCCAGGTGTTAAGAAAGCCAATCAGGATGAAGTGCGCGGCGAGGCGGAAACCAAGACAAAGAGCGGGAAGTTGTATTTGGATTCCAGTGGTAAGCCGGTGGACTCCCACAGCAGCAGTGTGCAGCGGGTGGAGTCCTATCAGTATAAGACCGGCGGTATGTTTGGCACTGACAATGTGGTCAACCGGAAAGCCATGAGCTACGCGATTCACCGCGGAGGTGATGTCAACAAGGCAAACTCCATTCTGGCCCTGACCAAAAATTGGGTGGGCGGAACCTGTGGGCCCGCCACGGGCATTAGTCCGCACCCGGTCCAACCCTACGATTTGGATGGCGATGGCCAGTATGACCCACCGCAAACTTTCCCGGATCTAAATACGGCGCGCCGGCTCAGCAATATCGAGCACTCGGTCGTCAAGCTGGACAAGCCGGGGACGAGTGGGCAGGTGATTTATCACTTCAGTCCGCAGACCACGAGTTATCGGAGTCATTGGTGGTCTGACCAGTATCTTTGTGCCGGGCACATCGGCCGCAGCTTTGCCCCCGGCATCAAGGGCGTCAGCTACATTGGCCCGGAGATTTACAAGCAGAGCTTGGACGCGAAATACTGGGGGGGATACACGAGTCGATGGGTCAAGCACACGTCTGACCACAAGGGCTGCCAATCCAGAAACGTGGCCACGGAAAATACGCGCAGCGTATATCGAAATCTGGTGATGATGGGTCTGGATAGCAACGAGGGGAACATCCTTATGGCGGGTGGGAGTGCCGAGCAGATCAGCGATGTAGAACTGCAGGATCGGGTGAAGAAACATGCCAGTTCACGTGGCGGCGATCACGATGTGCCCCTAGAGGTTGTGAGCCAGCCGGAGCGGGGCAAGTAGTAGAGGCGCAGCGAGCAGTCGGGGGGGATCATTTTCCAGTGTTGTGGTGAATGCGGCAGTTTGGCAACGCGCGTTGGAGGTTCTTGATGTCGGAGATTGTCAGGCTTGGATTGTTTTCCAGCCAAAGGATCTTGAGGTTTGTCATCGTCATTAACGGGCTCAAATCATTCGCTCCGCAGTTGTTGAGAAACAGCCAGTCCAGTTGAGCCAGCTTTTGAATGGCGGTCAGGTTGGTTGCCGGGTTGCCCGAGAGGCTCAACCCTTTCAGACTGGTTAATGCGGCCAAGGGCGTCAGGTCGGTGATGCCGTTGCGTTCCAAGTGCAGTCGTTTAAGGTTTGTCAGGCTGATGAGGGGTTGAAGGCTTAAGATTTGGTTGTCATCCAGACTTAGCCACTCCAGATTGACAAGGCCTTCCAGCCCCTGAAGTTTTTCGATGCGGTTTCCGTTGGCCCAGAATTTTCGCAGCGCTGTGAGTCCTTCCATGGGCAGGAGGTCAGCGACTTGGTTGCCGTTTAAATACAAAATCTCCAAGTTCGCCATTTCGGCCAGCGGATGGAGTTTCTCAACCTGATTATTGGCCAGATTCAATTCCGCCAGTTGCGTAAGGCTACCCAGTCCTTTCAGGCTGGTTACTGAGTTGTTCTGAAGGTTTAAACGCTGCAGGGCGGTTAAGCCTTCGATGCCGGCAAGGTTTTCCAGCAGGTTGTCC
>PBVU01000103.1:0-7181 GCA_002728775.1 Verrucomicrobiales bacterium
CCACTCAACCGCACGTCGCCACACACCGCCACCGCCACACCGCCTTCCTCCAACACATCACCGTTCAGATAAACCTGCGTCCCCTTACGCTTGCCGGCACTGGCCAGCCCGCCCATCACCGCGATGCCCGGACAAGCAGCGTTCCATTGATCCAGCCAACGCTCGCCATCCAGATGAAACGGATCCACAAAAACCAGCCAACTGTTCACCTCCTTCTCGCTCACGCCCGTTGCCTCGTGCCAGTCCAACTCCGTTTCACATGCCTCCACCTGGGCTTGGCCAAAGTGAACCGACTCCAGCCGCGCTCCCGGCAGATGATACAGCGCCAGCGAAATCCCAGCGTCCTCTTCAATCTCGCGGTCCTCCGCAATCAACCCTTGGCTGGAGCATCCGGCCAAGAGCGGCACTCGCGCGTGCACTCGAATGATTTCCAGAATTTCCGCCGCCTGCTCGAACAACCGGGGGGCCATGAAAATCAGGCCCAAGGTAACCTCGGGCGCCTCCAGCCGAGCGCGCAACTCACCCGCCCATGCCGACAACGCGTCGTCATCGAAATCACCGCCATAATGAGCGGCCACCGAATGGGGGTGGGGTTCAGGCACGCGCGGATTGTGAAACGACGCGCGCCCGGAGGCAAGCGAAGCGTCAGGCAGCCTTTTCCGCCGCCTCTGGTGCCTCTTCCTTGTCCGCGGAAGCCTCCTCCGGCTCCTCGCCGTTGCGCTTGGCCATGATCTCGCGAACAATCTGGTCCGCCAGTTCCGGCTTGTCCACCAGCGTCCTTTGCGCCGCGGCCGCGCCTTGGCCGATCAATTCGCCGTCATGCTGAATCCAAGCCCCCTTCTTCGACAACACCTCGAACCGCAGACCCGCATCGATAATGCTCCCCTGCCGATTGATCCCTTGGTTGTACATGATGTCAAACTCCGCCTCCGCGAAGGGTGGCGCCACCTTGTTCTTGACGATCTTCGTCTTCACATGGTTGCCAATAATCTGGCCTGTCGCATCCTTCAATGCCTCCTTGCGCCGGATGTCAATCCGCACACTGGAGTAAAACTTCAGCGCCTTGCCGCCCGGCGTTGTCTCCGGGTTGCCGAACATCACCCCCACCTTCTCGCGTAACTGGTTTGTGAAAATGCAGGTGGTCTTCGTCTTGCCCATGATCGCCGTAAGCTTGCGCAACGCTTGGCTCATCAGGCGCGCCTGCATGCCCATCGTCGCCATGCCCATGTCGCCCTCCAGCTCCGCCTTGGGCACCAGAGCCGCCACCGAGTCCACCACGATCACATCAATCGAATTCGAGCGTGCCAGCGTCTCACAAATCGTCAGCGCCTCCTCGCCACTGTCCGGCTGTGAAACCAACAGGTCATCCAAGTTCACTCCCAGTCGCTTGGCATACGCCGGGTCCAGCGCATGCTCCGCGTCAATAAATGCCGCAATGCCACCCGCCTTCTGGCAATTGGCCACCACATGCAGCATCACTGTCGTTTTGCCCGAAGATTCCGGCCCGTAAATTTCTACGATCCGCCCCTTCGGCACGCCTCCCACGCCCAGTGCCAAGTCCAGCGACAACGCGCTGGTGGAGATGGATTCGATTTGTGACTGCCCCTGCGCGTCGCCCAGACGCATGATGCTGCCCTCGCCAAACGTTTTCGTGATTTGCGCCAAGGCCGAGTCCAGATTGCGCTGCCGCGCATCCTCCGTGGCCGCCTCTTTTTTTGTGGTCTTTTTCGATTCCGCCATAACCATGCCTCCGTATTAAAACCCGATGGGTGGGTCAATCATAGACCCACCTCTCCCTTCCGCAAGTCCCACTTATCAAAAACGATAAAAAAATCACCCGCCACTCCAGCCCGGCAGCGTGGCTTTGAGAATGGCCTGAATGGCCTGCTTCTCGGCGGACGGTAGATGGGCAAAGGCGGGATCGAGTCGGGTGGTGTCCAAGGCGCGCCGCATGCGAGCAAAGAGGGCCGTCTTTAACACCGGCGGCAACCCCGCAAAACTGGGCGCGTGAATCATGTAGCTGCACCGGTATTTAAAAAGGCGTGTGCGCAGGTCCCATTCCCGCAGTGATTGCCCGCCCGGTCCCAGCCGGGCCCGCCGGCGAAACTGCTGCTTGAAGGCGGGATCCCCCACCACCCCGCCGGGAGGCAAAGATGGCTCATCGGCGAACAGGATGTATCGCGTCAACGATTCCGCCAGCCGGTTCACCTCCGCGGCATGTTCCGCTGACAAGCGACCCTTGCCTGCAGCGAGAAAATAGCGGGTGTCGTACGTCGCCTTCACGGCCCGGTTTACGAAGCCAGCCTGATGCTCATGAATCAGGTGCGGCAGGATGTCACTAGTGGGGACAGGATACTTGGCCCAGTCAAAGTAACGGCCTGGTGGTGCGGGAATCTTCTTCACATCTCCCGCCACAAGCTGGCCGTGAAGATTGCCCCAGTGTTCCTTGATGGCGTGCTCACCCGTAACATGCCAGCCGCCAAACCGCTCCCTGTAGGGCACGTTATGCCCCGTGTCCTTGGTGCGAAAGGCATCCAAGCTGCCGCCATTGGGGCCGGATACAACGGACTTGATCAACAACCCAGGCACCCGACCCAGTTCCTGTCCGGCATGGCAGTTCATGCAGCGCGTGGATCGCTGGATGTTGATGGGCGCGGCCGTGCGCGGGATGTCAAAAATGTGAAACACGCCGCCCATGTCCGGGTCGATCGAGATCACCTCAATCTGCCCGCCGGGCACATAGCCCACATAGGTATGGTCGTTGAAATAAAGCGCGCGGGGGTTACGCACGGAGATACGGCTCAGCTGCAGGCTGGTGGTGGAAAAAACAAGAATCTGCGAGGCGGGCGAGATATCCAGCGCACGCAACAAACTGTTCATGAACGCCTTCTCGTTGGAGTGATCCAGCCGCACCTGCCCGGCCTTGATGCGCGCGGCAAACTGAGTGAAGGCGTCGCGGGGCACACGCTGCCAATAATTGTGCGGCGGCTGGTGAAAGCGTGGCTTGGCGGGTTGCCCCCAAGCCATGACGACTCCCAGCAGGAGAAGAAGCAATGGCCGGCTCATGATTGTTGGACGCCAAACAGGACTGGCGATTCGCTCGGATTGTGCCAGACTCCACGCGAACCCGCATGAAAAAAATCCTGCTCCTCCCACTTCTTCTGGTCGCCTGTACCGCCGCCCCCCAGCGCCCCTTGGAATTCACCACCATGATCGCCCACTGGGCGAAATATGACCACGAGGACTATCTGTCCTTCGTGAAGGAAGCGCAGCCCGAACTGGCCCAGATTGGATTTTACGGCGCGCACTACTGGAGCCTTGCCCACACCAAGCATGGTGGCGGTTATCCCGCCCACTTTCCCAAGGTGGGCCTCGCGGAAAACCGCGCCTGGTTCCACGCCCGCAACCGTGCCCTGCACGCGCTCGACACGCTAGTCATCGGCCACTTCAACATTGAGTTCCTCGTGGGCGATCCCTCCGGCGAAAACGGGCCACGCGGCTTCTTCAAGTTTTACCACGACCTTTGGGATGAAAAACTTCTCGGCCCCAAACCCGTCAAGGATCCCCTCGCCCTACTAGAGAAGAATGCCGATGGCTCTCCCCGCGCCAGCGCCAACTACTCCATTGGAGGCATGCGCGAATACTGGGCCTGCCTCAACAACCCCCACTGGCGCAAGGTGCTTAAGGCTTGGGTCCGCCACGGCATCGCCCAAGGCGTCGATGGTTTCATGATCAACTATTTCTACCGGCACAACTGTCTCTGTGAACATTGTCAGGATGCATTCCGCAACTATCTCGACGAACACTTCAACGCAGACCAACTGAAGATAGACTTTGGCATCAACGACCTTGCCCGCCACCAGTTCAAGGAAATTGTCGCCTGGCACAAACCCGAGGAGAGCACCCCTTTCAAGCGCGAACAGCTCCGCTTCTCCCAGATCGCCACCAAGAAATGCTTTGACGAAGTTTTCGTGCGCTACGGCCGCACCCTCAAACCCGGCCTCATTGTCGGGCAATGGAACCACTTGGGAAATTTCAGCCAAATCCGTGGCGACGAACGATGCCTGCTACCCGCCGAGTTGTGGGCCAAGGACGAGGATTACCTGTGGTACAGCACCGGCAGCTCCGCCTTTTACACGGATTTAAAGAACGGCTTCTTGGGCGAAGGCACATTACAGTCCCGTTACATCCGCGGCGCGGCCGGCAACAAGCCTTTCACGCTTGGCAAATATGAAAGTACCCGCACCCGGGTCTCCATCGCCGAGCTGATCGCCAATGGCGGCGCGCCCATGGGGTTCTACACCCGCTTCACCAACCCCGAGGCTCGCAAGGTGATCACACAGTACTACCAGTTCATCCGGCGTCATGACACCATCTACCGGCATAACCAACCAAACTCAGAAGCCGTCCTCCTCTTCCCCCGCAAAGCCGTGCACGCCGGCAATCTTGCTCCCCTCGATGCGTTCCGCCAAACCGGCAAGGCCCTGCTCGATGCACACATACTGTTCGACATCCTCCCTGATGATGTTGCCGCCCCAAAAAAACTTGCTGGTTACTCAACGGTCTATCGCCCCGGGGATGAACCCGCCGATTGCAACTGGAAAATTAAAGCCCCCGCCACCGTCCGCGCGTCGTCCAGCTTGTCCGCAAAAGGCGGCCGAGTGCATCTGCATTTTGTGAACTACAACCGCACCGAGCCAAAAAAACCGAAGAGCGCCGGCGGCGGCATTCACGATGAAAAGCCCATCGCGGTGGATGAGGGCACCATCCGGTGCGACCTGCCCTTGCCCGACGGCAAAACCGGCACCATCGTTCGATTCCATACCCCCGAGGCCAAACCCGGGAAACAAACCCCACTCAACGCCCAAGTCGCAAACGGCCGGGTGAAATTCACCCTGCCAAAATTCCTCGTCTATTGCGTGGTGGAATTGGAATGGCGCTGACCGGCGCTAAAGCTTGCGCACGCGAATGTTGCGATACCACACCTCCTCACCGTGGTGCTGGATGACGATGCGGCCCTCGGGCTGCTCCATGAATCCTTTCCACGTGCGAAACTTGCTCTTCTGGATCAACGCCTTGATCTCGTCGCTGCCCCAAGTGTACTCAACAATCTTCGCGCCATTAAGCCAGTGCTCCACTTGGTTGTCTTTGAAAACAATGCGCACCTTGTTCCACTCGCCCGCCTTGTTGTACGGCTTCTCCTTCATCCCCTTGCCCTTCAACTCATACAATGAACCGGCCGTCCGCAGGGGAAACCGAATGCGGCCATCCGCATGCCGCTCATCGTCCAGCACCTGCAACTCCGGCCCGGTGAAATAAGCCGGGCGGCCCTGTTCCTTGACCCGATACATGATGCCACTATTGCCACCCGGCGACACTTTCCATTCACACTCAAACTCGAAATCCTTGAACACCACCTCCGTGGCCAAGTCACGCGGCCTCCCCCCCTTGTTGCGCGGAATAGTCTTCAGTGTGCCATCCACAATCTTCCAGCCCATCTCCGGAAATTCTTTCTGGCCGTAGCCGCGCAGGCCGGACACCTTTTTCCCGTCAAAAAGGACAGTCCATTTTTCCTCCGCCTGGACGGTGAAGCTCATCGCCAGCAACGCGGCGCACGCTAGTGTAAGGAGTGTGTGTTTCATGGTGATTTAAAGCTATTGCATCACGGGAATCTTCATCTTGTTCCCCTGCAAAAGGTAATGGCGAATGGCATCAATCTGCTTGGCTGCATCACCCTCCAGCACATCCACCAGCACGCTTCGCGCGTCCTCGTCGAAATAATCCGGCATCCGCGACTGCGAATCGACGCGCAACGGATCCAACATCCAGCGCAGGAAAAACTCCGACTGCAGTCTGTCCCCCACCCGTGCAAAATTAACCCCCTGTGCCTCAAATACCTGTAACGGGTCACGGCCCTTCACACCGTGGCAAGCCACGCAGGAAAACCCACCATCCACACCCACCAACATGCGGCCCGTCTCCACCAGCTCGGGCTTGACCGGCGGCGGCTTGGGGCTCACCGGTGGCAGCCCGTGGCTCATGCTCAAGCCATGCGCCAAGTTTTTCGAGCGCACTGGGAAGGCGGGCATGCGATGCCCCAGCCAAGGTCGCGGACGCTGTTTCAACTTGCCGGCAAATAACTGCTCCATCCACTCCGGCCGCAGCTTCTCGCCCAAGGGCGCCAACTCAGGGAAGCCTTCCAGCTCACCGTGGCATGCATTGCAATTCAACAAGCGCGACTGGCGCGCGGCAAATTCGGTGGGCACATGGCGCTTCAAGGAATGACGGTCCGTTGCCGCGAACGCTCGCAGAGCGGCACGTTCCGCAACAGAAAAGTCATACCGCGGCGCGCGGCTGTCCGCGTCCGGCGCATTCGTCAGACACCCCCCCATCCACTTTGGGCTCGCCAAGTCAGCCAAGGGTGGCGCCTTGAATTGGTTCTCCGCCGGATGGCTGTGACAGTTGAGGCATCCCACCTTGGTCATCAATTCCTCCCCACGTTTCGCCTCCGCGACATCGACCGCCAGCGGCTCCGGTCTCAAGGGCGTTTGAGATCTCAGCCAACTAGCAATGTTCCACGCCTCCTCGCTACTCATTTCAAACGTAGGCATGCGTGTCCAAACATAATGCGCGTTGGGAGCGCGCAGAAAATCCCGCAGTTGCCCCAAGGGGTACTTCTGGTTGATGTGGCTCAGATTCAGTTTGTCCTTCGCGGGCTCTTCCGCGCCCGGCAAATTGTGGCAACCCGCGCAATTCAGTTTCTCGACCAATTCCATGCCCGCTTCCAAATCAGGCTCGGGGTACTCCACCGCCGGCGGAGGCGGGTCGGCCTTCAAGGTGGCCAAGTGCCCCGCTATCGCCAAGGCATCGGCCTCGGCGTTTTCCCCGTGCAAAAGGCGCGGCATGCGGGCCGTGGCGCGGTGGGCCTTTGGATTTAAAATCCACTGAGCCATCCAAGCCGGGTGGCGCCGGTCCCCGATGGTGGAAAAGTCAGGGCCGCTCATGGCGAGACTGGGGATCCCCCCCTCGCCGCCGTCCTTGTGACAACGAATGCACCGTGCCTCAAGGAACAATTCACGGCCAGCCCGGCGCAAATCTGCCTGCTCCAGCGCGGGATTTTCCTCATGGGCCAACTGGCTGGCGCGGATGGGTTCGTGCGGCATGGGTTTGTCGGGGCGATC
>PBVU01000104.1:0-28545 GCA_002728775.1 Verrucomicrobiales bacterium
ACGTAGGGCATCAACTGGCGCAAAATCTCCGTCATGGGACGCCGATTGATGGACTTGATTTCGGCACCCAAGGGGATCGGCCCCACCGTCTGGTCCACATGCGCCCGTCCGCCAAGGAAGATCAGGGGCAGTGGAAACATCTCTCGCTTGTTCCCCAAGGCATCGAGTGTGCGCTGCGGCAAATCAAAATAGGTGTGTCCGCATTTGGCGAGTTCGACCACCGGCGCGGCCCGGAGATAAAACTCCCGCCGTGTCGCCGGCTTGTTGAAGGAGTCGGACAATTCATCAAGCGCCTTGTCCATCTCCTCGCGGGAAGTATGCAGGTAAAGGCCCGCATGCAATTGCTCCAGCGCGGCGCGCAGAACCCGGCAATCCTCACGCAACTGGGCAACAGTAAATTGCTCCTCCAAGGCCGCCTTTGCAGGAATGCACAATCCGGCGACAAACAGGCCGATTCCCAGCCAAGCATGGATGGGTTTCATAACGCTTTAGTTCGTCTTGCGTGGTGTCCCATCAGGGTTCCAGCCATCTTCCGTGAGATCCACCTGGGTGCCGTCCTTGTTCCACTCCAAGTGCCGCACCTCGGCCCCCTTTTCCCAAGTGATCTCAAATGATTTTGTCCCGTTTTGATACCAACCCCGTGCCACGCCGTGGCGAGCGTCATCCTTGTAGGGCGTCTCGCTGGTGGTTTTGCCTCCCTCGTACCATTCCGTGCGCATGCCCTCTTTTTTGCCGGCGCGCCAAGTCATTTCCCAAGCCTTCTGGCCGGTCCTGTACCAGTGGGTTTCCAGCCCATCGCGTTCACCATCCACATAATGACGAAGGGTCATGGTCTTGCCGTTGGCGTGCCATTCCGTGAATTTCCCCTCGGGTTGTCCCTCCTTCCAAGTGGCGCTGAACTCGGGTTGGCCATCGTCGTACCAGCCAGAGGCAGGCCCATTCAGTTCTCCGTCCACGTGATGCAACACCCGCATTTTTTGACCATTGGGAAACCACCAAGTCTCGGCTCCCTGCGCAAAGCCCTTGCGGTAAGTCATTGTGCCGGCCGGCTTGCCGTTCCAGTGCCACCAGCGGGACTGCCCTTCACGCAAGCCGTCCTTGAAGGAATTCTCAATCAGGCCCTCGGCACCATCCTGCTTGTAATAATCCATTACCCTGCCAGTGTAGGTGGCGTTTTGATCTTCCAGCCGTGCGCGCCCATCATCCCCCACCTCCAGCCACTCGGCCCAGGCGAGGGGTGACTCCTGTTCCCCGGCGGTTTCAGTTGCCTTGGGGATGTCATCCTTGCCGGATGCCTTGGAGGCGTCATTCTTGGGTTCCGCTGGCCCACAGCCGGGAAGGCAGGCCAGCGAAACTGCTGCCACGAGGACAAACAGGTGGGGTCGATTCATTGGCGCGATTGTAACCGGTTTTGGCTGTGGGTCAATTTCCCTTCAAGGGAGAAACTAGGGGCTGAATCTCGAAAACCACATACGTTCCGTTTCGGACATGGCTTATTTGATATTGCCGGCCGTTGCCTGTCACTACCGATGCCTTTAAAACACCATTCTGAAACGACATGGAAACCGTGGAGCCCGGATCATCCACGATCTGCCCTCTGTAGCTCTTGGTCGGCAGTATTCCATCATCAATCTTGTCCAGGCGCGCGGTGACCTCCAGTCCCTCGAACAAAGTCAGCCGCAGCAAGCCACCTTGGTCCGCAATATGTTGAACCCCCGGTGCGTTTAATTGCGTGAACCGATGCTGCTTGGAAGCTGCACGTTCCGGGAAATCAGCCGGGATCTCCTCGGGTGCCATCTTGGTAAACAATTCTGGAGGATCCCCAGCGTCCCCGGAACCACAACCCACCATTAAAATCGATGCCATCAGGCAAACTATCCGCCACAGACACGGTCGATATGGCGCCAGTTCAACCCTTCGGTTCATAAGATTCCTCAGCGAGAATTTCTAACATGCGAATCCAGTTGTCGCCATGCTTGAGAACCTTAAGATCGCTCCACGGCGGGGCAACATCCAGTTGATCCCGCCGGGCATGGCCGAGCAACAGCCGCCCATCAGCCTTCAGGATTCGCGGCATATTCTCGTCATCCAACAACCGTTGCGCGAGACTTTCCGAGCGGCGGCCTGTGTTCTTTTCGCCGTAGGGAGGATCGGCCACGATGAAATCAAACTGCTCCCCATGCTCGGCAAATTGACGCGCCGCCGCAAAAGCATCCTGCACCCGCACCACCGCGTCAGCTTCCAAAGATTGGAGGTTTCCACGCAGCACCCCGGCATGACGCCGGCTCAATTCCACACAGACCGCCCGCGTGGCACCCCGGCTCAAACACTCCAAGCTCAACGCCCCACTACCGGCAAATAATTCCAGTACACTCTGCCCCGCCACCCAACCACCCAAACTGTTGAAGATGGCTTGGCGCACTTTGTCCGGAGTGGGTCGAACACCTTGACCGGGTGGCACCTTCAACGGCCGCCCCGCCCAGAGTCCGCCAGTGATACGCATGGGAAGTCAGGGGGCGTTTAGAAGCAATCGCTCCAGCTTCCGGATTTGCTCCTGCAAGCTTTTCACCAAGCCATCCCGCTGGGCCGCTTGCCGTCGCAGCCGGGCGTTTTCCTCGGCCAGTTCCTTGAGCCGCTTGCCATCAACTTGGGCTCGAAGTTTGTTGTTCTCCTTCTTTGTGGTGGCGAGATTCTTCTCCAGCCGGGTCATCTCCGCCTGAACTTTTTTATATTCAGAATCAAGTTTTTGATAATGGGATTCCAGGTAAACCATCTGTTCGCGCAGCTTGCTGTTGGCAGTTTCCGCCTTGGCCAGTTCCCCGGGCTCCAGTTCGCGGGGCCGCACCTTCAGGGCTTCACGCAGTTTTTCCGTGTATTCCGTCTCGATTTTTGCCAGCTCATGCTGCAGTTCCAGTTTCTCGTTGCGGAGAGCCTCAATGCGCCGGTTCAACTGTGCCACGCCCACCGTGGGCACGGCCGGCACGGCGGCGGGTGCGCCTTGGGGTGTCACGGCGGTGCCGGGGATGCCCAACTGCTGCATCATCGGCGGCACCCGCTCGCTCAAGTATTTCAATTTGCCGTCCACCACTTTTGCGTTCCAAGTGGGGTGGTTGGCCCGCAGGGTTCGCAGGGTTTGCTGCGCCCGAAGGTATTGCTGGAGCGCCTCGATAGGCTTGGAAAAATAAAGGCGATCTCCTTCAGCAACTTGGTTGGCCACGCGAAGATACGCCTCATAAGGCTCCTCCACGGCATGTGCCGATACCACTGCTGAAACAAGGGCCGCGAACACGGCCGCCCCAAACCTCCTCACGCTGCGAGCCTAGGGCGGTCCGCTGGTTTAAGCAATATTTATTCCGTTATTGTGAATAACATATGGCGCCACCCTCCCGCATTGACGTGACGGAAGCCGGTCGTTACCCTAACGCAGGGTCGCGATGAACACCGCGTTGAACCAGCCTGTGCTAGTGTTGAACCGCCTTTGGCAAGCCGTCAATGTCTGCTCCGTGCGCCGTGCCATGAGCCTCCTTTTCCAAGGACATGCTCAAGTGGTCCTCAATGGCGGTGGCAGCGATTTTCGAACCTTTGATTTTTCCCAATGGGCCGACTTTTCTCAGGAAGAACCGCACTCAGAATCCATTCACGCGGTCTCATTTCGGATTCGTGTGCCCCGCGTGATCCTGCTCATGGTCTATGACCGTGTGCCGCGCAAGGAAATCAAGTTCACCCGCCACAATATCTTTGAACGTGACAAGAGCACCTGCCAGTACTGCGGAAAATTATTTGAACGCAGCAACCTGAATTTGGACCACGTCATCCCCAAGAACCGCGGCGGCCCCACCAACTGGGAAAACATCGTCTGCAGTTGCATCCGCTGCAACACCCGCAAGGGCAATCGTACCCCCCGCGAGGCCGGCATGCGCCTCATCCGTCCCCCCAAGCGGCCCAAGTGGCGGCCCTTCGTTCAGGTCACCTTTGGCATGAAAGCCCACGAAAGCTGGAAGCACTTCATCGACGTCGCCTACTGGAATGTTGAGCTGGGCGAAGATGCCGGCTGACCTCCGGCAACGGCTACGCCCGCGAAATCCGCGCCGCTTCCTCAATCATTCGCCAAAACTCTGGATTCTCCGCCAGCACCAAATCCTCATCCTTCGACATTCGCGTATTGCGGAAGAAGAAATCTTTCAAGGTGTTGCGTGACAGGATCCGGTGTACGACCACCCCCAGCTCATGGGGCTCAAAATAAATTCGGTAATGTCCCAGCCGGAACCGTTCCAGCGACTTGCGCCCCTTTGCCAACCGGCCAAACTCTTGCCGGCCTTCCACCGCCCCCTTGAAATCCCCCAGAATTTCCAACTGCAAATCCTTTGGCATCGCCGCCAACTCCGCCGCGCTCGTTGGGTTGAAAATAATCTGGAAATACTGCTGGCTGCCCTCAATCTTACTCATCAATCACTCCTTGTTCCCTGTAAAGAATGGTAGCCCGTATGGGAATCGAACCCATCTCTCAGCCTTGAGAGGGCTGTGTCCTAGCCGATAGACGAACGGGCCATGGAAAAGAGGAGCCTAGAACACAAATAATCCCCTGTCAAACCTCAGAACTATTGGCTTCAGCTTCCTCGAAGGTTTCGATGAAATCGCAGAATTCGTCCTTGGGCTCTGCTTCAAAGAGCCAGTCTTGTGTGCGCCAGTGGAAGCGAACCTCGCGGGCATGGAGGGCTTGGTTTTTCAGGATCAACCGGCCCCAGTCGTCATTGGCCAACTCGTCGCGGGCGAACTTTAAATACCAGGATTCGTCGAGGCCATACAGCTTGTCGCCCACGATGGGGTGGCCGAGATGCTGGAGGTGGATGCGAATCTGGTGCTTGCGGCCGGTCACGGGCTCCACGCGCAGCCAGGTGAAATCGCCTTCCTCGCGGGTGAATCTCCAGTCGGCGCGGAAACGGGTTTGCGCGGCGGCACCATCGGGGCGGACGCAGTCCTTCACAGCTATTTCACTGGATTCATCGGGCCCCAGCGGGGCGTCTACAAAGCCGGCATCCTCCCGAACGTGGCCGTGGACAATGGCCCAGTACCCCTTGGCCACTTCGCGCCCCAGCCAAAGCTTGCGCAGTTCACGCGCGGCATCACTGGTCTTGGCCACGAACACGACCCCGCTGGTTTCGCGGTCCAGCCGATTGATGAAATGCACCGGGCGATCCGCGCCCAGATACAGGCGCACGCGGCCGGCCAGGCTTGATCGTTCATCCCCTTTGGTGGGATGACAAACGAGGCCAGCGGTTTTGTTGATCACCAGCAGGTCATCGTTCTCATGCAGGATTTCAAACAGGTCGCTCATGCGTTGCGATTACCGTGCCTTGGCTTATCATCCGGCGACGAAATGCAAAAGAATGTTCCCGCGCCTCGCCTTCGACCGGCGACAAATGCCGACAGCGCGCTGGTGCAGAAACTGGTATTCAATGTGTTGGCGGAATACGGACTAGCGCCAGACCCGGATGGCACGGATGCGGATCTAGCGAATATCGAGTCGCACTATCATCAGGGTTGGTTCGCCGTGCTGGTGGTGAAAGAAGGTGTCATTGGCACGGTTGGGTTGCTGCCGCTGCGCCAAGGTGTCATGGAACTTCGAAAAATGTATCTTCAAAAGGAATGGCGGGGGCAGGGATTGGGCAAGTTGCTGCTTCGCAAGGCGGTGGCCGAAGCCAAGGGCAGGGGCGCGAAGAAATTAGTGCTGGGCACAGCCGGTGTTTTGATAGAGGCGGTGGGGTTGTACCAAGGGCAGGGCTTTGTCTTGTCGAGCGAACCTCATCCCGCGGCCAGATGCAACCAGATGTGGGAACTGGCTCTTTAAAGTTCTACTTGTCTGCTTGCTTGATGGGCTCAAATTTTCGCGCCCGGCGCAGGCCATCGATGATGTCGGTGCCCTTCATTACCCGGGAAAGATTATCCCTCACCTGAATAGCGCGTTGCTTGACACGAGGCTCCTCCGCGCGGGCGGCCAATGTCAGCCATTTGTATCCCTCCGCATTATCCTTTTCAGCGCCTTCCCCCTTGACGAGGAGAATGCCCAAGTCCAGTTGTGCCACGGCCAAGCCTCGGTTCGCCGCTGCCAGCCACCACTTGTATGCCGCCTTGGCGTCCTTTTCCACACCCAGTCCGCCTACCAGCAATCCTCCGAGGCCATAGCTTGCTAGAGCATGGCCCTGCTTGGCAGCCTGTTCATAAAATTCAGCCGCCTTTTTATAATCCTGCGCCATGCCCACGCCGTCCCGGTGGATCGCGCCCAGCCGGTATTGTGCGTCCGCCACCCCCTTGGCCGCGCTCTCGGCAAGCACCTTTACATCCGGTAGTTCCCGCAGGTCGCCAGCTTCCCCCCGGGCCAGCAACTGCTTGGCGTGTCCTGCCAGCTTGGGATCGCCCGTGCGGCTCGCCTTGAGCAGCCACTCTTTAGCTGCCTTTAAATCACGTCTCATGCCCTCCGCGTTCGCAAAAGCCGCGCCGAGGCCGAATTGAGCTTGAGGATGACCGCCCTTAGCCGAACGCGTCATCCATTGCATGGCCTTGTTTTTGTCCGGACTGATGCCCCGGCCGAAAAGCAGGTGCCCCGCAAGGTCATACTGTGCCTTGGCCCAATCCTTTTCGGCCGCCTGACGAATCCACTTGAGCCCCTCCTCCAAGTCCGGTTTGCCCAGTACACCAGTGGTGTGCAGGGTGCCCAGTTTGCTGGCTGCATCCAGATCGCCTTTTTGAGCCAGTTCCAGCAGGCCCTTTTGCGCGGATTGAAACATGGCGCCGGCCTGCACCATGTTGCGCTGCATGCCTTCGCCCTCATGCATCATTGCGGCCACGCGGTACAATGCACGGGGCTCCTTTTGTTCCGCCGCCATTCCCAGCCACTGAAGCGCTGCCACGAAATTCTGTGGAGCCCCCTCGCCCGTGGCCAAGATTTCGCCCAGTTGATACTGCGCCGCCGCATCGCCATCCTCAGCCATTTTGCGCAGCCCGTCCAAGTCCGCCGCGTCCACTCGGACAGGAGCCAGTGTCAGGAAAGCAGCCGTCAATAATCGCAGGGTCCAGTTCATCAGGGCTTGGGTTTAAAGGCGCTGACGCGCTTGTCGGCTTCATTGATCTGGGCCGGAGTCATTTTCAAGCTGAGTGCCTCATATTCCTTGAGCGCCGGTGCGTGGTTTTGCAACGCGGCAAGGTTGAACCATTTGCAGGCTTCAACGAGGTCGCGCTTGACTCCCGTGCCGTTCAAGTGGCGAAGCCCCAGCTGATATTGCGCCTCCTTGTTCCCGCGCATGGCCGCTTCCTGAGTCTTGGCCAAGTTTCCTGCCGCGTTGGCCACTACGCGCTGTTCCTTGCGCGGTGTGAATTTGCTCACCAGTTCCCGCGCTCTAGCCTTCTCCACCGGGCTCAGTTCATCCTTGATCTTTAGGAATAAATCCACCGCACCCGATACCCGGTTGTTTGCCGCGAGATTGATCCACATGGCTCCGCGCACCACGTCTTTTTCGCCGCCGATTCCATTGTATAACATCCGTCCGAGTTCAAACTGCGCCGTGCGCTCGTTTTGCCATGCCGCGCGCCGGAGCCATTCCCGCGCCGCCGCAAGATCCTTGGCCACTCCTTCGCCCTTGGCCAAGGCACCGCCCAAGTCATGCTGTGCCTGTGGATCACCTCTCTCCGCCCCTCGCCGGAACCATTCTACCGCCTTGGTCTTATCCATCTCCACCACCTTGCCGCGGCCCGCGCGGTAGGCCAAGCCGATCAGGTGGCAGGCCTGCGCGTCGCCCATCTTGGCTGCCTTGTGAAACCACTCCATCGCCTTGGCATAATCCAGCGGCACACCCTCGCCCTTTTCATGCAGCCCGCCCAGCACCACCATGGCGCTCGTGTAATCCTGATCCGCGGCCTTGCGCATCCACTTTGCCATCGACTCAAGGTCTTTCTTGATGATGTACACCCGGTCGCTCCCCGGTTTTTGCTCGAACACCCCCATCCGATAGAACAAGCCCAAGTTCCATTGGCTGTCGGCGTGGCCGCTGGCCGCCAATTCCGTGGTCAATCGTACGCTTTCCCGCAGGTTACGTGGCACAATGATCTCCCGGCCCAGACGCCAGCCCTCGAAGTAAATTTTTGACAGCCGCACACGCGCGTCTTCATTGCCCTGCTTCTCCTGTTTCTTCAGCTCTTCAAAACTCAGTGACGCGAGGAAATTCTGTTCCGCGGCAATTAGCCCCGCCCCCGCCTTGCGCGTGGCCATGCTGGGCTCCGCCTTGAATCGCGTTGCCTTCAGGCGCACTTGAAGCAGTTGCTCTGCCTTAAGCAACCTGCTCACGTTGGCTCGGCTGACACCTGCGCCTTCGTGCCCTCCGCGCGCCGCCAAGGTCAGCCAAACCGCTGCCTCCGCTGGGTCTGTCTCCACGCCCACCCCCTTGGCTAGTGCCTGACCGGTAAGATACTGCGCCTGCACATTGCCTTGTTCCGCCGCCTTTTTAAAAAACTCGAAGGCGGCCTTGTCGTCTCGCTTTGTGCCCGCGCCCGTCAACAGTGCGGTGCCCAACGTGCGTTCCGCTCGGTCAAACCCCGCATCGACCGCTTGTCGCAACAGTTTCAGGCCCTGTATCTGGTCGGTTTCCTTTCCCGAGGCCAGCAGCATGGCGCCCAGATTGTACTGCGAGGGGACATGCCCTCCTTCCGCTGCGCGGCTCCACCATTTGCGAGTTTGTTCCGGGTTTTTCGTCACACCCACGCCATAGTGGTAAACCCGGCCCATGGCATATTGCGCTTCCGGTTGGCCGCCTTCGGCCGCCATCTCCATCCATTCGCGCCCTTTCGTCACATTCCCCAAACGCCCAAGGCCCACGTTGTAAAGGGTCGCCAGAAACAATTGGGCCCGATGGTCACCTTCCTTGGCACGTTTTTCCAAGCCTTCCGCCGAGAGATTGATCAACTGCTGGCCCAGCGTAATGTCCGCCGCCACGCCCTGCCCCAGCAAATGTTGTACGCCCATCCGGTAGGTGCCCACGGGATGCTCTTTGGCTGCCGCCTGTTCCGCCCATTCCATGGATTTCGCCCAGTCCAGTTCTGCTTCGCGCCCCCAGTAATGGGCTTCGGCCAAATCCACCATGGCATCCGCATCGCCTTTTTCCGCCTTGGCCTGAAGGGTCTTCAAGTCCGCCGCTTGTGGCGTCGCCACGCAGAGCCCCAGCAGAATCCAAGAAATTAAGATACGCTTGATCATAAAATGACTCCGGCGATTTATGCCCGGCAGGCTAACCCGATCCGCCAGAAACACAAGTGACAATCCCGTGCCGCTCATGGTTGTGGTGGGGCAGGCGGCGCGGGCACGGGCGGCGGTTCCTTTTCCTTGGGCACGTTTAAAAGAGAAATCTCACCCTTGTTCTCATCATCCAGATAGTCGATTGAAAACACCTGCTTGCGCGCCTCTGCCACCTTGCGGTCGCGCAGGCCCAGCATCGCGCGGGCGAACAGGTCCGCATGGATTTGCTTTTGCTGGTCTTCCAGTGGGATTTGATACCCGCGGATGACCTCGTTCACGTAAATCACAAAAACATGGCTGCCACCAAGCGGCAAAAAATAACCCGCTTCGCCTCGCTTCATCCCCGTCACCTTCACCATCAGGCGCCGGAAATGCGCGTCCCTTAAAAGGCCGGACCGTTCCACGGTTGGCAGGGCGTCAATGTCCGGCGTGCCCGGCAGGGAACCCTTTCGCCGCCGGTCCAGTTCCCCTTGGTTCGCCTCCAGATTCAGGGAAATTAATCCCTGCGGCCCGTCCCCTTCCGAGCCCACATCTTTGCTTGCTGCCATGAATTCTTCCTTTGACTTGATGCTCGCCACCAGCTTCTCCACTTCCGGGCGGAATGTCGCCACCTTGGTGTTGTCCCATTCCAGACGCATCAGGTACATGTCCGCCACGTCAAAACTCTTGCCCGCCTGAGAGGCAAACTCCGCGCGATATTTGTCCCGTACCTGCTTGGGGGACACGATTACCTGCTGGCTCAATTCCCGTACCACCTGCCGCGAAATCCAGTCATCCAAAACTTCCCTCCGCAGCATCTCCATCGTTCGCCCTTCGCTTTGCAATTGGCGGATCAATCCCGTCAGGCCGTCCTTGTTGGCCTTGATCCGGGCCGACATGATGTAATCCACCAGGCCCGGCGGCTCCTGATAATTCGGCTGGGCCTTCACCTGCTCCACCAACACCTGGTCGTCCATCATTTTCAGTTGCTCACCCCGGAACGTCGATAACTGCACCGCCATCAGTGAATCCACCCGGTCCAGCGCTGCCTTGAGCCGGTCCTGTTCATTCGAACTCGCCGCCGATTTCAGTTGCTCCTTGGCTTCCCGCAACTGCGCCGCCAGTTCATTGAAGGCACTACTGAATCCCGGCCGCTTCCGGTCCAAGCGCCGCATCACATCCCATTTTGTAATCACGCGGCCGCCCACCACACCCACCACCATGTTTTGGTCGAGGAACCCTCCCCCGCTCGCCGGCGTATCCTGCCCCGCCACCGGCATCCCTCCGCCCAAGGCACCCACCATCACTGCCACACTCCAGAAAAATTTCATCAGCCGAAAGCTAGGCTCATGCCCCCAGCCCGTCAAGCCACCCTCATTCACAAAAACCATCCCATTTGGCGGTTCAAGATTGAAAACAAGGCCGGCACCAAGAACCTTCATCGCCGCGCACCATCGGCGTCCTTAAAACACGCTCGTCCTCACCCAGTCCAGGTACTTCTTGCTGCCCGCCGTGATGGGCAGCACGATGAACTCCGGCGTCACATACGGATGCTCATCCATCACCAGCTTTTCCAGTCGCTTGAGTCGTGCCCGCGTGGTTTTCATCACCAACATCTGCTCGCGGTCCTTGCACAGTTTGCCCTGCCACCAGTAATGCGACTCCACTCCTGACACGATGTTCACGCAAGCCACCAGCCGGGCCTCCAGCGCCACCTTCGCCAACCGCCGCCCCACCGTGATGTTCGGCACCGTCACCATCACCACCCGATGCATTTCTGTTTTAACCATGCGGGAATTTAAATGACCCAACCCCAAGAAGCAATTCTCCGCCCCACCGCGTGCGTTTCTTATTCTCATGCAGAGGCGCGGAGAGGGGATTGTGATTTGGTCAATCCACCCGGTGGTTTGGCCGAAACACGGGGTGTTTTAGGGAAATCAGGGGGTGGTTTCATCGAAACACGGGGGTGGTCTGGAGAATCCATGGAGTGTTTTCGCCGAAACATGAGGTGGTTTGCGGAATCCATGGGGTGGTTTTGCCGAAACATGAGGTGGTTTCGGCGATCCACACCCATCAAACGGCGGTATCTTGGGGTGGCTTCGGCACTTCGGGAAATTTTTTTCGATTTCAATCCCACTTTCTTCCGGGCCAAACGGGCAAAAACCGCCTGTATTTAAGGGGTTGCAGGGCTTATCCTGTAATATTATTACTTTCTTGTAATTCTGTATTTATTTTCCCTTGCGCTCACAAAAAAAAGCGGTAGCATTTAAGCATGGACAAAATTGCCATGAGCGAAAACAGGCCGCACGACGTGGGCCGGCGCCGGATGGAGGCGATGGGATGCCAGAAAGGAGAATAGCGACATGTACTTGAAAAAGCTAATTCACAAGCTGGATCTGCTCGCGATCACGTGGGCGGAATATGCTGCGGAGGAAGTCCTGAGTGGGCTGACGCTGGAGCAGTTCAAGGCGAAGGTGCAGGTGTTGCGCGATGCCCAGTTGGTCATCGTGGAACTGACCTCCAAGTTTCGCGGTGCCATTGGCAGTCGGCGGGAGTTGCAGGAAGACATGAATGACCTGTATTTGCGCATCATGAATGCCGTGCGCGGGCATAGCAATCCGCGCATCCGCATCGAAATGCTGCGCGCCAACGGCTACAAGCTGCCTGAGGACAAGGCCAGCGGGTTAACCCGCAAGGCAACTCTCAGTCAGCCCTTGGACGCCGCCAATGAGGATTATCCTCAAGATGAGGCGGCTTAGGCCGAACCCTCCAGGAGCCGCCGGGGTGCACACCGGCGCGTCTCTTGCGGGCTGCCCCACTGAATGACTTCCTCCGTGCCTCTGCGTCTCCGTGTGAAAATAAAGAACGCACGCGGAGACGCGGAGACGCAGAGAATTCAACTGGGGACTGAAAATTCCTTGATCATTGAAAATTGAAAAATGACACTTCCCGCCCGTGAACCAAATCGACCTTTCCAATCGCAATGCTGTCGTCACTGGCGGAGCGCGAGGTATTGGGTATGCCATCAGCCAGCGGTTGCTGCAGTCGGGCGCGGGCGTTTGCCTGTGGGACGTGGACACCGAGGCGGCCGCCGAGGCGGTGCAGTCGCTCTCCGAGCATGGCAACGTGGTCATGCAGACGGTGGAGTTGACCGATGCCGATTCGGTGCAGGCCGCTACTGACGCGACGCTGGCCGAGTTGGGTGGCATCGACATCCTTTGCAACAACGCCGGCATCGCGGGCGGCAATCACAAGACGTGGGAGTATCCCGTGGACGAGTTTCGCCGCGTGATCGACGTGGACTTGAACGCGGTGTTCCTCTGCTGTCGCGCGGTGGTGCCGCACATGCGCGAGCGCGGCTGGGGGCGCATCATCAACACCGCCTCCATCGCCGGCAAGGAGGGCAACCCCAACGCCAGCGCCTACAGCGCCGCCAAGGCGGGCGTCATCGGCCTGACCAAGAGCCTCGGCAAGGAGCTGGCCCAAGACGGAGTGCTGGTGAACTGCTTCACCCCCGCCGTCATCCAGACTGATATTTTAAAGCAGTGCACGCAGGCGCACATTGACTACATGCTCAGCAAGATCCCGATGGGCCGCTTCGGCGAGGTCGACGAGGCCGCCGCCATGGTGGCCTGGCTGGCAAGCGAGGATTGCTCGTTCACGACAGGCGGGGTGTTTGACCTTTCCGGCGGCCGAGCAACTTATTGAGAAAATGGACCGCGCCGAGGCCAGTGAAAAAATCAAGCACCACTGCACGGTTATTGCGCAGGAAATGATGCACGTGAATCCCGCGGTCAATGCGCTGGGAGATGAGGAGACGCAAACGGCCATTTACGAGGCCAGCTATGAGCTGACCAAGCAGCTGGAGATTATCAAGAAACGGGTGATCAAGCTGGAGCGAGGCGGCGGTGCATCCGCCGACGAATCCACGGAGCTTTAAATGGACGGCGGTGATTGGGCAGTGCGCGTCACCGCGTGGCTGGCGCTGGCGGGCTATTTTGCCGGTGCGTTTCTGCTGCTGCACGGCAACCGGCGCGTGGCCAAGTGGGTGTGGGGCGCGGGGTGTGATTTCAACAGCCTGCACATCCTCGCTGCCTTCCACTTCACCCACGGCTGGAGCCACGCCGCCGCCATGAAGCACGTGGCCCAGCAAAGCGAGGCCATCATTGGCACCCCCTTCGGCTCGGGCATCTGGTTCAATTACGCCTTCACCTTGCTTTGGATTGTTGATGCCTCCTGGTTGTGGCTTTGTCCGGATTCCTACAGCCAGCGTTCCAAATGGATCACTCGAGGAATCCACGGATTCCTGTTTTTCATGGTGGTGAATGCGGCAGTGGTGTTCGCGCCCGGTGTGGTGCGTTGGCCAAGTGCGGTGTTATGCGTGGCGTTGGCGGTCTTGTGCTGCCGGCATCTTGCCGAGAGCAAGGAATCACCACCCCAGGACGTGGGCGAAGATTAGGGGAGCGACGATGGTGGCGTCGCTTTCAATGACATGGCTGGGAGTGTCGGCGTCGAGCTTGCCCCAGGTGATCTTCTCGTTGGGCCCAGCGCCGGAGTAGCTGCCGTAGCTTGTCGTTGAGTCGCTGACTTGGCAGAAGTAGGCCCACTTGTGCACCGCAGCCCGCTTTAAATCCTGCTCCAGCATCGGCACGACGCAGATGGGAAAGTCGCCCGCGATGCCGCCGGCAATCTGAAAAAATCCCAGCGGCGTATCCACCGTTGTCGCCTCGTACCACCGCGCCAACTCGATCATGTACTCCACTCCACCGCGCACTGTTTGCGGCGTGGCTAAGCCGCCCCGGATGCATTGCGCGGCATACATGTTGCCCAGAGTGCTGTCCTCCCAGCCGGGCACAAACAATGGCAGGTTTTTCTCCGCAGCGGCCAGCACCCAACTGTGGTTTGGATCCACTTGGTAAAACTCTTCGAGCTCGCCGCTCAGGAGGCTTTCGTACAGGAATTCGTGCGGCAGCTTACGTTCGCCGCCGGCTTCGGCTGCCGTCCATCGCGGCACAATTTTCCCCTCCAGGCGCCGCATGGCTTCCTCCTCTGGGATGCATGTGTCGGTCACGCGGTTTAACTGGCGCTCCAGCAACGCTTGTTCATCGGTTGGTCTCAGGTCGCGGTAATTGGGCACACGTTCGTAGTAGTCGTGCGCCACGAGGTTGTACAGGTCCTCCTCCAGATTGGCGCCGGTGCAGCTGATGCCATGCACCTTGTCGTGCCGGATCATCTCCGCCAATGAGAGCCCCAATTCCGCCGTGCTCATGGCTCCGCCCATGGCCAGAAACATTCGGCCGCCGTCCTCAAGCAGTTTGGAATAGCCCTCTGCCGCGTCCACCAGCGCTGCCGCATTGAAATGGCGGAAATGTTGCCGGATGAACTGGCTAACGGGCCCGCTCATTTTTCCTCGTCGAAAAATGCCGCGTGCAGGGAGCGCGTCGCCTCTTCTCCCTTGCCTCCCTCGACAACCACCGAAATCTTGATTTCACTCGTTGAAATCATCTCGATGTTGATGCCGCCCCCGCCAAGTGTCTCGAAGACCTTCGCTGCCACACCAGAATGGCTGCGCATGCCCACGCCCACCACCGAGACCTTGGCGATATCCTCATCCGCGATCACCTCCGCAAACCGCACCTCTCCCTGCAAGCCGCCAATGACCTGCTGCGCCTTGGCGAGGTCGGCCTTGTCCACGGTGAAGGAAAGATCCGTTGCCGGTGTTGCCGTCCCATGGCTGATGTTCTGGACGATCATGTCAATGTTGACCGCCTTTGCCGCCAGTTCGCCAAACACCCGGGCGGCCATACCCGGCTGATCCGGCACGCCTACCAGCGTCACCTTGGCCTGATTCTTGTCCAATGCCACGCCGCGGACCACCACGGCCTCCATGCTGTCTGTCTCTTCCGTCACGATTGTTCCAGGGTTGTTGTTTAAGCTCGAGCGCACTTCAAATTTCACATCAAATTTTTTCGCAAATTCCACCGATCGACTTTGCATGACCTTCGCCCCCGTCGCCGCTAGTTCCAGCATCTCATCATAGGAAATTTCGTTCAGTTTGCGGGCATCCGGAACAATCCGCGGGTCGGTCGTGTACACCCCGTCCACGTCCGTGTAGATCTGGCACAAGTCCGCTCCCAGTGCTGCCGCCAATGCCACGGCTGTCAGGTCGGAGCCTCCCCGGCCCAGTGTCGTGATTCTTCCGTCAGGCGTCTGCCCTTGAAAGCCTGCCACGATACATACGTTGCCCTCATCCAACATGGCATGCACCTGGCCCGGCGTGATGTTCTGAATCTTCGCCTTGGAGTGAACACCGTCGGTGGTGATGCCCGCCTGTGCGCCTGTCAGTGACACGGCTTCCACTTCCAGCGAATGCAGTGCCATGGCCAGCAGTGCGATGGTCGTCTGCTCGCCGGTTGAGAGCAGCATGTCCATCTCCCGCTCGCTGGGCAGCGGATTGATTTCTTTTGCCAAGCCGATGAGGTTGTCTGTTACTCCGCCCATTGCGGAAACAACTGTGACGACCTGATCGCCGCCTTGACGATACTTTGCCACCCGTGCAGCCACGTTCTTGATTCGGTCCGTGTCCTTGACCGAAGTCCCGCCAAATTTCTGTACAATTAAAGCCATTCGCTACAATCCAATTGCCGCCTTTACAGCATCCAACTCCGCCGCCACCGGGGTCGGCTCAATGCCCGCGTTTTCCACTGCGTTGTCTGGGTCCTTCAAGCCATGGCCCGTCATTGTGGCCGCCACCAAGCTGCCCGGCGGAATGGCACCCGCCTGATGGCTGCGAATCACTCCCGCCAAGGCCGCCGCCGAGGCTGGCTCCACGAAAATTCCCTCCTTGCCCGCGAGCAATTTATACGCGCTGAAAATCTCCCCATCCGCCACCTTATCAATTCGCCCGCCGGAATCACGCGCCGCATCCTTGGCCGCCGCCCAACTCGCCGGATTGCCAATGCGGATGGCCGAGGCGGCTGTTTCCGGGAACGCCACCGGCGCACCATCCACGATGGGTGCCGCGCCCGCCGCTTGCCAGCCCATCATCCGCGGCTGTGTCTCCGATTCGCCTGCTTCCTGATATTCCACGTAACCCTTCCAGTAGGCAGTGATGTTTCCCGCATTGCCCACGGGTAAAAAATGAAAATCCGGTGCGTCGCCCAGAGCGTCGCAAATTTCGAATGCCGCCGTCTTCTGTCCCTCCAGCCGGTTTGGGTTGATACTGTTCACTACTTCCACCGCGGCCGTGTCTCCAAGATCACGAACAATCTCCAGTGCGGCGTCGAAACTTCCCTGCACGGCCAACGTTTGCGCTCCGTACATCAGCGATTGCGCCAGCTTGCCGTAGGCGATGTTGCCTTCCGGGATGAGTACCACGCACTTGATTCCCGCGCGGGCCGCAAAGGCTGCCGCGCTGGCGCTGGTGTTGCCCGTGCTGGCGCAGACCACTACTTGTGCCCCGCGTTCCACCGCCCGACTCACCGCGACGGTCATTCCTCGATCCTTGAAGGAAGCCGTTGGGTTTAGCCCCTCGCATTTCAGGTACAGCTCGAATTCGCCGCCAATGGCCGCCACGAAATTCGGCACGCGAATCAGCGGCGTGTTGCCTTCGTGCAGTGAAACGATCGGCGTCTCCCCTGTCACCGGCAGGTGCCGCCGGTACCTTCTAATGACTCCGCGCCAACCACGCGCATCAGGTCCACTCGTGCTCATGAGAAATCCTCCACTCTTAAAAGAACCGGTTCGCCCTTCACCGCCTTCAGCCGCCGGATGGCCGCCAACGCCTTCTGCATCGCTGCGTTTGGCGCGTCGTGGATCATCAGGATCAACGGCACACTGGCTCCTTCGTGCCCCTCCGGTTGGATCACCGAGGAAATCCCGATATTGCCGCGGGACAGGATGGACGCGATTTGTGCCAGCACGCCCGGCCGGTCCACCACGCTTAGCCGCAGGTAAAACGAACAATTTGCCGCGTCCAGTGCCATCACCGCTCCGTTGGTGTCATGGGGCACAAATGCATGCCGCCGGTCGGTAGTTCCATGTTTCAGGTCCAGCGCCGCATCCGCCAAGTCACTCAACACCGCGCTCGCCGTCGCGTCCTGGCCGGCTCCCTGACCGTAATACAAGGTGTCACCCACCACATCGCCCCGCACATAGATTGCATTAAAAACCCCCCCTACGCTGGCCAGCACATGCCCGCTGGGGAGCAGCGCCGGATAGACAGTCACCTGCACGGGTGAACCGCCATTTCCCTTTACGATTCCCAGCAGCTTGATCGAGTACCCCAACATCTCCGCAAACTCCAAATCCAGCGGTGTCACGTGCCGGATACCCTCGGTGTGAACCCGGCGCGGATCCACCCAAAACACATGAGCCAGCGACGCAAGAATGCCCGCCTTGTGGGCCGCGTCATGGCCATCCACATCCAGCCCCGGCTCCGCTTCCGCGTACCCCAGTCGCTGCGCCTCCTCCAGAACCTCTCCAAACGCCGCCCCCTCCGCTGCCATTCGCGACAGGATAAAATTGCAGGTTCCGTTTAAAATCCCGTACAGACGCGTGATTCGGTTCCCCACCAGCCCCTCACGCAACACCTTGATGATCGGGATACCGCCCGCCACACTCGCCTCATAATACAGGTTTGCTCCATGCTTGCGTGCCGCCCGGAAAAGCTGCTCACCGTGAAACGCCAGCAGTGCCTTGTTGGCTGTTACCACCGGTTTTCCCGCCCGCAACGCCGCCAGCACCACCTCTCGCGCGGTGTCAGTGCCTCCCACCAACTCTGCCACCAAGTCCACCTTGGGGTCCGCCACCACATCCTGCCAGTGTTTGGTCAATACGGAACGCGGCAGTTTCACCTTTCGGGCCTTGCGCACGTTGCGCACCGCCACGCAGGACACCCGCAGGCGCACCCCCAGCCGCGACGACATCAGGGCACCATTCCGCCGCAGGGCTTTAAACACCCCGCCGCCAACCGTACCGCCGCCAATCAGGCCAATGTTGACTGTCTGCATCAAAGGACGCGCGAGAATGCCGACAAACCCAACCGGCGACAACCCCTTTTGAAATTTTGCTGCAACCCGGCGCCAAACCCGTACACTGCCCGGCCATGGCTTGGTACCGCCAATTACACTGGCAAATCCTCATCGGAATGGCGCTGGGCGCGCTGTTTGGAGTTTTCGCCGCCCACCAAGGTTGGGCCGCATTCACCGCAGACTGGATTGCTCCAATCGGCAAAATCTTTGTCAACCTGTTAAAGCTCATTGCCATGCCGCTTGTGCTAACCTCGCTGGTTTGTGGCGTGGCGTCGCTCTCCGACTTCAAAAAACTCTCCCGCATGGGAGGGAAGACAATTGCCCTCTACCTTTGTACCACGGCCATTGCGGTGACCATTGGTCTGCTGATGGTAAACCTCGTCCAGCCCGGCCACAAAATGGCTGACGATCAAAAAGCCAAGTACCAAGCGCAAGGGCAAAAGGCCACGGGTGAGGCCAACTTTGCCTCCGAGAAGATCGCCTCCGAGAAGTTGAAGACCGGCGTGGCCAATGCCACCAAGGCCAAGGAAAGCGGTCCGCTTGCGCCGTTGGTGAACATGGTGCCCGACAATTTTATGGGTTCCGCCAGCGATAATCGCAACATGCTGCAAATCGTCTTTGTTAGTCTGCTTATCGGCATCGCCCTCGTGCAGGTGCCCGATGACAAACGCAAGCCGGTCTTCGCCGTTTTCCAAGGTCTACAGGAAGTCGTCATCAAGGCTGTTTTCATGATCATGATCATCGCGCCTGTGGCTGTCTTCGCCCTAATTGCCGATACGATCACCGGTGTTGCCAAGGATGATCCCGGGGCCATCCTTGGGTTGTTTCAGACCCTCGGCTGGTACTGTCTTTGTGTCATCGCGGGCCTCGCGCTGCACCTCGCCATCGTTTACCTCGGCCTGCTAAAGCTCCTAACACCCCTGACTCTCCGCCAGTTTTTTAGCGGTATTGGTCCCGCGCAACTGCTTGCCTTTTCCAGCAGCAGCAGTGGCGCCACCCTTCCTGTCACCATGAAACGCTGTGAGGAAAAACTTGGCGTCGCCAAGGAGACTTCGTCCTTCGTCCTTCCTCTTGGCGCTACCATCAACATGGATGGCACGGCGTTATATCAGGCCGTCGCAGTTGTATTTATCGGTCAAGTGATGCTCGATACCTCCTTCACCCTCGCCACGCAGGTGAATATCGTGCTGCTTACTGTGCTCGCGTCCGTCGGTACTGCCGCAGTGCCGGGAGCGGGCATGGTCATGCTCATCATCATCCTCGAGGGAGTCTGGCCTGCGGACGCCGCCGTTACACCTGTTCCTGCTTTCCTGCTCGTTCTCGGCGTTGATCGTATTCTCGACATGTGTCGCACGGCATTGAATGTTACGGGCGATGCCACTGTCGCCACAATCATTGCCAAGACCGAGGGCCAATTGAAATCGTCGGAATAGAAACGTTGCTCACCAGACACCTTGAATCGGGACGAAACGCTGACCACTCCCGGCTTTTTTCCAACGGACAGCCAGCACAATCAGCGCGGTAAAGACAGCGCCCCCAGCCGCGGCATTTCGAAAGAAAATCCAAGTTGGTGGATAACCCGGCTTTCCGGTGGTGAACGCCTGTACCAACCCGGCAAAACTTTTGGGGTATCCCGAATCCATCATCCAGGTTAGGCCATTGGTGGCAGCAAAAAATGCTACGCCACCCAGCATGCCGGAAAGAATCAGTGTGGCTGTATGGGCATCCGCGGTAAGCCGGCGCCCCCAGCAAACAAGGAGCATGCCCAGTCCATAGTTGAACGGCATGTACCAGCCGAAGGTTGAGAACCCAAGAGGCTGGTAATAAAACACGTTGATGGTTAGGTCGCTCACGAGCATGAACAGGCAGGGCAAAATCCACGCGCCCGATCCGGCGGCAAGGGCTCCCGCGCAGAGAAACGTGGCGTAAACCGGGCTGAAGTTTGAGGGCAACAATTCCGGCCAGCGCAGCGCGGTGAATGCCGCTGCTAGCATTAGCCATAACCCAATGTTGCGCGCTCGTTTCATGGATTTAGTTCTGCAGGCCAAGGATGCGAAGCGTGCCGTCAGAATCCTTGACCATGTGGAAATAGTGTGCCTGGGGCTCCTCGTTAACGCCAGCCTGGGTAACGGCAATGCTGAAATACTCGCCTTTCCAGGCAGCTTCCTTTAAAACGAGTGAACTGCCTTTCTTGAAGCGGCCAGACCATTGGAGTACTTGGCGGCGTGCCATCGGCGGTGCCTTCGGGCTCATGCAGGCATCCAGTGTGTTGGTGGATTTCACCAGTTGGCGTAACAAGCCCAATGCGTCGACCGATTCCTTGGACTCCAGCGAAGCGTCGACTGGGGCGCGGAATTTCGGTTCGTCTTCGAGACTGGTCCAGTACCCCCAAGCAGTTGCGCCCAGTCCCGCCACCACCAAAATGACCTGCGTTATTTTCACGGCTGTTGTTTGTTGAGTTTGAACAACTTGTCGTCTGTGCCACAAATATAACCCAGACGATCCGCATTAACCGGCAAGGACGTGTGAGGATTTCTCAGATCCACATGGCCGTCAGCCCAACTGATGCACGCCTTGCCATTGTGACGAAACTGCGTGTAGGCCGTCTCCCATCCAGGCCAGCGGCGCGCTTCCGACGGGGGTGTCCAATACCAGTTCTCCTCCTCCGGCCCCATCCAGTTTCGGCCGGAATCTCCGAAGACAACCGTCTCAGCAGGATTGCGAATGAGGCTTGAGTGAACCCCCTCCCACCAGTATTCGTAATCTGCGCCCTCCCACCAGTTGCCCTTCTCAATCTTTTTGTTGAGGTAATGGTAGTTGTAGCCGTAGCTGCAGGTTTGGCCGTCGGCCCGCGGGGTATAACTGTTATGCGCAGGGTCGGCCCAAACCTTGATGTCTCCATTTACATACGGACTAAGAGTTCCGCGCGAAAAATCAACCTTTGTCCCAGGTCCCTGATAGATGCCAAAGAATTGTTTGCCGGTATGATCTCCCACACCAACCATCCGGCTTTGGTTGTCCCCTTCAAACAATGCTGCGGCGGCCCCAATCTGCTTCAGGTTATTTTTATTTTGGGCCGTCATGGCTTTAAATTTTGCCTTGGACAGTGCCGGCAGGAGAATCGCAGCCAAAATCCCGATGATGGCGATGACCACGAGCAGTTCGATCAATGTGAATGCTTTGTTCGTTTTCAAACTATTCCTCGTTGTATCCCAAATGTGGCCGGAGCCATTTTTCGGCT
Organism: Verrucomicrobiales bacterium; assembly: GCA_002728775.1. Classification (GTDB taxonomy): domain Bacteria; phylum Verrucomicrobiota; class Verrucomicrobiia; order Limisphaerales; family UBA1100; genus UBA6614. The sequence goes on from PBVU01000104.1 coordinate 21,536, forward strand.
TCGGTTTGGGAAATGTTTTTACGGGCAGCGTAGTCAGCTACCTGATCCTCGCCAATCAGGCCGAGGTTAAAATATTTCGCATCCGAATGGTTTAGGTAATACCCACTCACCGTGCTGGGCGGTTTCATGGCGTAACTGGTGGTCAGCGTGGCGCCGGTGCGTTCCTCGGCTTCGAGCAGTTTCCAGAGTGTCGCCTTCTCACTGTGATCCGGGCAACTGGGATAGCCCGCCGCCGGACGGATGCCGCGATACTTTTCCTTAATCAAAAACTTCGCCTGCTCTTCATCAAGCTGGGTGTCGGCGGTAAACCCTTCCTCGCTGCCGATACCGCTTTGGTCGCGCATGATTTTGTGAATGTACTCCGCGCTGGCTTCGGCGAGGCGATCGCCCAGTGCCTGCACGATGATGGCGCTGTAATCATCGCCCGCATCGCGGAAGGTGGTGGCGTAGTCCTCCACTTCCTGACCAACCGTCACCACAAAGCCGCCGAAGTAATCCACGCGCCCGCTCTCTATCGGCGCGATGTTGTCTGCCAAACTGCGGCACAGCTGGCCTTCTTTTTTCTGCCGTTGCTGGCGCAGAAAATGGAAGGTGGCTAAACGCTCGGCTCGTGTATCATCCGCGTACACGGCCACATCGTCACCTTCGCCGTTCGCCGGCCAAAACCCCGCCACGGCCCGCGCGGTGAAGCGCTGGTTGGCGATGATATCCGCCAACAGTTTCCGGCCATCAGCAAACAGTTTCTTCGCTTCCTTGCCTTCCTCGGGCTTGTTGAAAATGGTTGGGTAAACCCCGTGCAACTGCCACGCCCAAAAGAATGGCGACCAGTCGATGTAGGTTGCCAGCACATCCAGCGGGATGGATTTAAAGTGCTGCAGGCCAAGGGTTTCCGGTGTGCGAATTTCCTCAGCTGCCCAATCGTATTCCGGCGCGGCGGCGCGGACATTGGCCAATGGCACGATGTCTTTGCGCCCATCCTCGCCGCTGGCAAATTTCTCACGCAATCGCTCGTGTTCGCTCTCCAGTTCTTCGCGGAAATCATCATGCCGATTCTCACTGAGCAAATCGTTGCATACGCCCACCACCAGTGAGGCATCGAGCACATGACACGTGGGGCCTTCGTACGCTGGCGCAATCTTGATCGCCGTGTGCGCCTTGCTCGTGGTGGCGCCGCCGATCAGCAGCGGCGTTTGCAGGCCGCGCCGTTGCATTTCCTTGGCGTTAAAAATCATCTCGTCCAGCGACGGCGTGATCAATCCGCTCAAGCCGATAATGTCTGCGTTGTGCTCCTCGGCGGTTTTCAGAATGGTATCGCAATCCACCATCACGCCCAAATCGATCACCTTGTAACCGTTGCAGCCGAGCACCACGCCCACAATGTTTTTGCCGATGTCATGCACGTCCCCCTTCACAGTGGCGATCACGAAAGTGCCGGCGCTTGTGTCATCACCGTCCTCCTTCTCCGCCTCCATGAACGGCGTGAGATAAGCCACAGCTTTCTTCATTACGCGGGCGCTCTTGACCACCTGCGGCAGAAACATTTTGCCCGCGCCGAACAATTCTCCGACCACTTTCATGCCGTCCATTAACGGCCCTTCGATCACCTCCAATGGCCGCGCGGCCGCTGCGCGGGCTTCCTCGGTGTCTTCCTCAATAAATTCCGTGATGCCGTTAACCAACGCGTGGCTCAGGCGCGATGCCACGTTTTCCTCGCGCCATTTCTGATCAGCCGCAGCCTTCTCTTTTTTAACGCCCTTAAATTGTTCCGCGTAATCGATCAACCGATCAGTCGCATCGGGCCGACGATTGAGTAGCACGTCCTCCACGTACTCGAGCAGTTCCTTGTCAATCTGCTCGTACACCTCGAGCATGCCGGCGTTGACGATGCCCATGTCCAGGCCGGCCTCCACGGCGTGATACAAAAACGCCGAGTGCATCGCCTCGCGCACCACGTTGTTGCCGCGGAAGGAAAACGAAATATTGCTCACGCCACCGCTTGTGCGCGCGCCCGGGTAACGCGTCTTCACCTGCCGCACGGCCTCGATGAAGTTCACCGCGTAGTCATTGTGCTCCTCCATGCCGGTGGCGACGGTGAGGATGTTGAGATCAAAAATGATGTCTTCCGGCGGAAAATCCAGTTGCTCGGTCAGCAGCGTGTAGGCGCGTTCGGCGATGGCCACTTTGTCCTCAATCGTCGCCGCCTGACCCTTCTCGTCAAAGGCCATGACCACGGCGGCCGCGCCATAGCGCCGGCACAAGGCTGCCTGTCGCAGAAACTCCCCCTCGCCGCCCTTGAGGCTGATGGAGTTGACGATGCCCTTGCCCTGCAGGCATTTGAGGCCCTCCTCCAGCACGGTCCACTTGGAACTGTCCACCATGATTGGCACGCGCGAGATGTCCGGGTCGGAAGCGAGCAGATTCAAAAACTTGCGCATGCACGCCTCGGCATCGAGGAGGCCTTCGTCGAAACAAATGTCGATGACATTGGCGCCGTTCACCACCTGCTGCCGCGCCAATGCGAGGGCTGCCTCGAACTCGCCTTCCTTGATGAGCTTCTTAAATTTTGGCGACCCCATCACGTTGGTACGCTCGCCCACCATCGCCAGTTGCCCCGTGCGATCGCCGATCGTTTGTGGCTCCAAACCACTTAAGCGCAGCGAACCCGGCAATGTTGCCGGTACGCGCGGTTTCACCTCGGCCAGCGTTTCGATAATCGCCTGCAAATGCGCCGGTGTCGTGCCGCAGCAACCGCCGGCCACGTTCAGCAACCCTTGATCAGCCAAGTCCCGCAACGCCGCCGCGGTGTCCACCGGCCGTTCGTCGTAGCCCGTTTCCGCCAACGGATTGGGCAGGCCGGCGTTCGGATAACAGTGCACATAGGTATCCGCAATGCGCGACAACTCGCGGATGTACGGCGCCATTTCCTTCGCGCCGAGCGCGCAGTTGATGCCCACGGTGAAGGGTTTGGCGTGTGCGATGGAATTCCAAAACGCCTCGGTCGTCTGCCCCGAAAGCGTGCGGCCGGAGGCATCGGTGATCGTCACCGAAACCATCACCGGCAACCGTTCACCGCGTTCCAAAAACACTTTCTCAATCGCAAACAACGCCGCCTTGAGGTTGAGCGTATCGAAAGTCGTTTCCGGCAATAAAATGTCCACGCCACCCTTAATCAATGCCTCCGTCTGCTCACGGTACACAGCGACGAGATCATCAAAGGTCACCGCGCGAAAACCCGGATCGTTTACATCCGGCGAGATGGACGCCGTGCGGTTGGTCGGCCCAATTGCTCCCGCCACGTAACAACGCCGTGAGGCGTCTTTGGCCATCACCGCCTCCACCGCTTCACGAGCGAGCTGGGCCGAGGCGACATTCAGCTCGTGCGCGATGTCCTCCATCGCGTAATCCGCCATGCCGATGCGCGTGGCGCTAAAGGTATTTGTCTCAATGATGTCGCAGCCCGCCTCCAGAAACTGCGTGTGAATGCCGCGAATAATCTCCGGGCGCGTCAGCGAAAGCAGGTCATTGTTCCCCTTCAGGTCACCCGAATGATCAGCAAACCGCTCCCCACGAAAATCGCTCTCCTCCAGTTCATGTCGCTGCACCATCGTGCCCATCGCGCCATCCAAAAAAAGAATACGCTCAGCCAGCTGCTCTCGCAATTCTGCCTTGATGGGCGATTCATTCATCAGCGCTCCATGTTACGCTATACACTCCATTCGTCAATACTTAAATCAATATATCCGGATATGTTGATATGTTTAAGTATTGATCCAATCGATATTCGATATTTTCAATTTCCCAATGCGAACCGGGTGCGATATTGTCGGGACATGGCATGGTTGTGCGTAATCTCAGCGGTGGTGCTCATTTATGGATTGATCACCAACGCGAAACAATCGGAGACTCAAAACAACCTCGGGTGATTATCGTGGCGGCTGGATGTGCTTGAGGCCCAAGCTCAGAAGCACACGTTGCAGATTGAATCCCCGCGCCAACAACTTGATGCCGAGTGTGACCCGGCCACGGTGGAGCCGCCGGTCAAGGCCGATCCCACGGATTTGCCATTGGTGTTGAAGTCCGAACGCCCGGAGGATCCTGCCCCAGTGCCAGCGCAGATCACGAGCCAGCCGTAACCGTTGCCGGAAATCAAAACGGCATCTGGGGCAGGGCCCGAGCCAGTCCCGCCTGTGCGTCCAAACTCCTAACCACAGCCCGTGGCGGCACCGGACAAGGCTTCCCTTGAACTGCAAGTCGGCAAAGTGTGTCTGGCGCGTCTGGGTGTGTTGCTGGTGCTCACCGGGCTGGTGTACCTTGCGTGCATGGGGTGCGCCGGCATCAGCGATGCGGCGTATAATTATATTAATTTATCTCGTGAGCTTTGGCATGCTGGCAAGCCACCTGCAACCTACTATTCCTCGTCTGGAGCAAGCTTGAAGGTGTGTCGCCCATCCTCACCTTCATGGGCGTGGGCGTCATCCTTGTTGTACTCAGCGGCCTGTACCGCAAGAATCAGGAGAAGTTGAAGGAGTACCTTTAGGGAGTGAGCATCAAAACCGCAGCACGTCCACGTGTTCACCTTCGCCCAGCACCGTCTTCGGAGGCACGTCCACGAGTCCGTTAGCTTGGCCCAAGGCGGCGACGGCATGGGAGGCCTGTAAGCCGGTGGCGTGTACAGTGCCTTGGGTGTCAACGCGCACGCGCATAAAATGTCGACGGTCGCCGCGATTAGCCAGTGGGTCGGCCAGCACTCCCGGGTGTGAGGGTAATTCCAATGCAGCCGCGCCTTGCATTTGCAATACCGCCGGGCGCACCAGCACGAGGAATGTGACCATGGCCGAGACCGGATTGCCCGGCACGCCAAAGAGCGGACGGCCGTCCAGCCGCCCAAAAGCGAATGGCTTGCCTGGTTTGATCTTTACCCGCCAAAAATCGAGCGAGCCGCCGAGCTTTTCGAAGGCCGCCTTCACGTAGTCATGCTCGCCCACGCTTACGCCGCCGGAGGTAACCACCGCATCGCACTCGGCAAACGCCCCGCCCAACGCGTCAACGGTGGTTTCCAGCGTGTCCGGCACCAGTGGAAACACTCGCGCCTCGCCGCCGGCTTGGCGAATGAGTTCCGCAAGAGCCACGCGGTTGCTTTCATAGATACCCCCCTCACCCAGTTCCATCCCGGGTTCGCGCAATTCGTCGCCGGTGGCCAACACGCCAACAATCGGGCGCCGAAAGGTCTCCACACGGGCCACACCGGCGGCTCCAAGCAGTTGCAAACGGCCGGCGTGTAATTTCTCACCTGTTCGGCCAATGGTTTCTCCTTCCTTCACATCTTCACCTTGCAAGCGAATGTGTTCAAATGGCTTCACTCCTCCGGTGATCTCAATCGTGTCGCCTTTCACCAGTGTGTCTTCCTGCATCACCACGGCATTGGCTCCTGCGGGAATGGGGGAGCCAGTGTATATGCGCACGCATTGGGTTTCTCTGATCGCGCCCGCAAAAAATGCGCCTGCGGGGACTTCGCCGATTTGCCGGAGGCGCGCGCCGGTGGCGGCATCGGCGGCGCGTACGGCGTAACCGTCCATTGCGGAGTTGTCGAAGCCGGGGAGATTGACGGGGGATTCTTGTGATGCTGCTAGGATACGGCCGGCGGCATTGGCAAGGGGGATTGTTTCCTGCTCCGTGGGGCGGATGGTTTTCAGGATGCGTGTGGTGGCTTCTTCGAGTTCGATCATTTTCCGATGCAGAATTGGCTGAAAATGGCGTCGAGCAGATCTTCGGTGGAGGTTTTGCCGACAACTTCGCCGGTGGCGTTGGCGGCGATGCGGAGATCCATGGCGGGTAGCTCGAGAGTCTGGCCGTCGCGCAGGGCCTCGAGGCCTCGGGTCAATGCCTCGCGGGCGCGGCGGAGGGCGTCCTGATGACGGGCATTGATCATGGCGGGGAGCATGTCGGCATGGATGTCGCCGGCCCACGCTGCGGCGCGGATGGCGTCTTTCAGCGGTTCAATGCCGGTGCCATCGAGGCATGAGGTTTTAATGACGTCGAGGTGGTTGAGTTGGGAAGGGAGGTCGGCCTTGTTGGCGATAAGGATTTGTTGCTTGCCTTGGTTGTTGTCGATTTGTTGCTGGTCGTCCTTGGACATTGGTTCGCTGGCGTCGAGGACGTGGAGGATAAGCTCGGCTTGGGCGATACTTTGGTGGCTGCGGCGAATGCCTTCGGCCTCGATAGGGTCGGTGGAATGGCGAAGACCGGCGGTGTCTATGAAAACGACGGGGATGCCGCGGATGTTGGCGGTTTCCTCGATGGTATCGCGGGTGGTGCCGGGAGCGGAGGTGACAATGGCGCGGTCGTGGCCAAGGAGCTGGTTGAGCAGGCTGGACTTGCCGGCATTGGGGCGGCCAATGATGGCGGCGCGGATGCCTTGGCGCAGAACGCGGCCTTCGTCGGCGGTGGCGAGTAGCTCGTCAATGTTGGTAAGGACGGCCTCAAGGCGAGCAAGGAGTTGTGCAAGGGTATCGGGAGCAATGTCCTCATCGGGGAAATCGATGTGGGCCTCGACATGGGCAAGGGTTTGTATGAGGTTGTCACGCAACTGGTGGATGCGTTGACTGAGCCTGCCCGCAAGCTGCTCGTTGGCAGCGGCCAGTGCGAGGTCGGTGCGGGCATGAATGAGATCACTGACAGCCTCGGCTTGGGCGAGGTCGATTCGGCCGTTCAGAAAGGCACGCCGAGTAAACTCGCCGGGTTCGGCACTGCGTGCACCGGCAGCAAGGACGGCTTTCAATACGGATTGCGCGGCGAGCAGGCCGCCATGGCAGGTGATCTCGATGGTATCCTCGCGAGTGAAAGTCCGCGGAGCTCGGAGGACGGCGAGAAGAACTTCGTCGATGTTACGCCCACGGTCGACGATTTTGCCGTAGTGAAGGGTATGGCTGGGAGCGGCGGCAGGTGATTTTGAATTGGAGCCAATGGGTTTAAAGCATTGGCCCGCGATGGCGTGGGCATCGGCACCGGAG
>PBVU01000105.1:0-12129 GCA_002728775.1 Verrucomicrobiales bacterium
CGGCGGCGTCCAGTAGTTTTTGGACAGCGGTCTTGGCGAAAGAAAAAATTTTTTCGCCTACGGGTGTTTTGAGCATAAATAGCGCCAGCACCAGCTGCAGGCCCATTCCCGAGAACACGATGCGCCATGGGAACCGATCCCTTCGCAGCGAGATGCCCCATGCCATGGCGAGGAATGCCACCAGCCCGAGCAGGCTCATTAATCGTAAGTCCACTGCGGTCTTGATAGTTTATCTGGGCGGCATGGACAAGGGCGGGCTATTCACCGGCGGTTGGCTTTGGCTCTTCGGGTTTTGGATCAGCGAAGAATTCCAGAAGCGGTACGATACCGACTCCTGCGAGCATGATCAGCGCGAGATGGCCGGTGTGCGGGCTAAAGTCAGGGAGATACCATTGATATCCAATCAGGATGGGCTTTCCTTCGCGCAGGATTATTTCACCGTTTTCGCCCATGAGATGTTTTTTGAGTTTCCAAGGCCATATGATGAGCAAGGAGCCAGCAACGAATCCCGTGAGCACCGAAAGGGTGGCATGACGCCATTTCTCGAGGATATAAGACAGTGCGCGTGAGAAGGCCATGAGGCCGAAAGCACAGCCGATGGCAAAGGGGGCAAGCACGGAAATGTTGTATGAACCAATGGCGTTCATGATGAGAAGGAAGTTGCCCATGAGGAGGAGAATGAATGAACCGGAGATGCCGGGGAGAATCATGGCGCTCATGGCGACGGTTCCACACAGGAAGACATACCAAGGCGCGGGGTTGGGGCCGGCGTGTTGAAGGAGAACAATGCTGATGGCGAGGCCGACTCCGGCCGCAAAGAGAACGGCATGTTGGGCGTACCATCTTGGCACTCGCCGGCCCACGGAAAAGACAGAGGCGAGGATGAGCCCGAAGAAAAAGGCCAGGGTGAATGTTTCCTTTTCGTTCAGCACCTTTTCGAGAAACTTGGCGAGGGTGAAGACGCTGGCGAGCAGGCCCACGCCGACGGCACAGACGAATGGGCCATTGATGTGGTTGAAAGCTTTTCGGAATTCTCCTTTAAACAGCAGTTGTGCTGACTGCCAGCCAAAGCTTTTTATGGTGGTGATGAGTTCCTCGTAAATGCCGGTGATCAGCGCAATGGTGCCTCCGGAGACGCCGGGGATGACGTTGGCGGCCCCCATGGCTGCGCCCTTGATGATCAGGCTGATGAAACGAAACGGGGACATGGATCAGGCGGCTTGGTCTCCACGGTACAGGCGAGGGACACGGTGGGTGATGGCGGTGAGGGTTTCCCAAGGGACAGTTGACGCCCACTGAGCAAGCTGGTTTACGCTAATTTCCATTTTACCCTGCCGGCCAATCAGCGTGGCTTCATCGCCTAGATTGGGGGTTTGTACGCGCGAGACATCGGCCAGCATTTGGTCCATGGTGACGCAGCCGAGGATGGGGCATTGTTTGCCGCCGATTAGCACGCGAGCTTCGTGATGAGCGGAGCGGAGGTAGCCGTCGCCATAGCCCGCGGTGAGCGTGGCCACTCGCATGCGCCGTTGTGCGATGTAAGAACGACCATAGCTAAGAGTTGTGCCCTTGGGGATTTCCTTGATCAGGGAGATGCGACACTTCCAAGCAAGGGCAGGGTACAGATGGCGCTTCAGTGCGGCAGAAGGGCGTCGTCGCCCCGAGGGGAGAACGCCGTACACCAATAGTCCGGGACGGACAAGGTTGTGCATCGATCGAGGCTCGTGAAGCAGCGCGGCGCTGTTGTTGGCGTGGAGGTGACTGAAGCGATGGCCCGCGGTGGTTAGTTGTTTTGCGAGTCTTTGAAACTGGGTGCGCTGTTTGCCCGTGAAGGTGGCGTCGTTCTCACCGTCGGCGTAGTGGGTGTAGAGGCCGACAGCGTTGAGGTTGGGCAGCCGCTTGATTTCATCCAGCAGCGCGGGCGCCTGTTCGGGGGGGGCACCCAGTCGGCCCATGCCGGTGTCTACCTTCACATGGGCACTGACAGTGCGCTTGAGCTTGCGGGCTATACGCGAGAAGCGGCGGGCTTCCTCAGATGTGGACAAGGTGGGCATCACGTTGTCCTTGATGGCACGCTCGGTTTCATCGGGCAGGCACGCGCCGAGCATGAGGATGGGCCAACCACGACCGACGGCACGAATGTCGCGCGCTTCGTTGAGATTGGCTACGCCGAAAATGTCCGTGCCGGATTGCATTAGGAGCGCGGCAATTTGTCGCAATCCATGGCCATAAGCGTCGGCCTTTACCACCGTCATCAAGCTGGTGCCGGGGCCGAGCCGATGGCGGAGCCAAGCGACATTGCCGCGCAGAGCGTCGAGGTCAATTTCGGCCCAGCATCGGTGGGAAAAGATCACGGGCAAGGTATGCGAAGGGGCGTTGTGCTTGGCAAGTTTGGGTCATTCACAGGGCGCGGGGTGGCGGTGCCTTGATAAAGTCAATGGGTCGAATATAGATCGGTTCGACGGGCTCATGTGAGGGAAGCTGGGTTTGGCTGGCCGCCAATCTGGCGAGGACCTCGGCATCCGGGTAGAGGGGGGTGCAGGAGGGAAAGCCAGCAGCGTCGGGGCCATGGGCGTCCATCGTTGCGGCTTCTGTGACACCGATGATTCGGAGGGGAATTGATTCAGTCTGTGAATCGTCAGTGAGTTCCCATGTGGTTTGGTAATACTCGTGGCGCTGGGCATCGATGATGAAATGGACCTCACCCCGAAGCCTCTTGGCGTGGGCGGTGGCGGCCAGGATTTTGGCGCTGCTGACGGGATAAAGGTTAATGTCATTAGCGAATTGCCACCCTTGGGCGGTGGCAATGGCGGATCGGATTCCTGTGTAGCTTCCGGGGCCAATTCCCAAGGCAATAGTTTCAACATGGGTTTGGTCGATGCCAGCTTCGCTCAAGGCTTGATCGACAAGCATCAGGGGGGATTGGCTGACTTCATAGGTCTCCACCTTGGCCAGTAAATTGGCGCCATCAGCCACGGCCACGCTACGTCGGCGACTACTGAATTCAAGAGCCAAAATCTTCATGCTCAATGCGGCGTGCGGTCTCGCCGGTCTGGATTAGTCGAACGTGTCGATATTTTGGGGGCCGGGGGCCTGTCCATCGGTCGATCCATTCCATGACGGAAATGCCCGTTGGATCGAAGTATGGCTCGAGTCCGGCGGCCAAGATCTGGGTGTCATTTTCGAGGCGGTAAAAATCGAGATGATTCAGCGGCAGCTTACCCTGATGTTCACATACGAGAGTGAAAGTGGGCGATGTGATTGGAGTGGCGATGCCCAAACCGAGAGCGATGCCCTTGACCAGTTGTGTCTTGCCCGTGCCCAAATCGCCTTCCAGGCCAATGACCCAGCCGGGTCGGGCGAGTCGTGCCCACTCATTGCCAAGCGCTTGGGTTTCCTCGGGGTTATTTGAGATGGTCGTAACCTTTGACATTGAGAGAGTGTGCGCCGTTTTCATCACGCAGGGAAATGCCGGGTTTGCGGGTGATTTTGCCAATGCACTTGAGCGAAAGTTCTTGGAAAGATTGTTTCCATTCGTCGTGCAGCGAGACCGCCTGTTTCGCAGGGAGGGTGAAGAGGAGTTCGTAATCCTCACCGTCAGTCAAGGCGGCAAGGAGTGGGGTTTTGCCCGAAGGATTGGCCCGGGCACGCTCCTTGGCGGCCTTACTGATAGGGATGGAAGTGGTGAGTAGCTCCGCGCCAATTTGATCGTTGAGTAGATGGTGAAGGTCGGTGGCCAATCCATCGCTGAGATCGATCATAGCGTGGATGTCAAACCTGTCAGACAGCCAGCGGGATTCCTGCAGTCGAGGCATGAAATCGAGGTGTCTGCCAGCCAAGGAGCCGCCCAGTTCACCAGTAACAAATATGGCGTCTCCCGTCTGGCTGCCGTCCCGGGTGATAACGGTAGCGGGATCGCACCGGCCAATCAAGGATACCGAAATCAGGAGTTCACTGGTACGGGTGGTTTCGCCTCCAACGATGAAGGTGTCGTGCTGGGCAGCCATTTCCTGCGCGCCTTGATAAATTGCGGCAAGCTGGGCCTCGGTGAAATTTTTGGGGAGTCCCAAGGTGATCAGCGCATGAGTAGGCCAGCCGGCCATGGCCGCAATGTCTGAGAGCGGCCGAGCGATGGCTTTGCGGCCGATCAATTCTGGCCGGGTGTCAGCGGTAAAATGAATACCTTCGACAATCGCATCTGTTTTGAAGAGGCAGAGGTCCTCGTTCTTGTGTGTGTTGATCACTGCGCAATCATCGCCTGGTCCCACATGCACGGAATCGTCACTGGGCAGCCCTTGGGTAAGCGTTCGGATGAGTTTTGCTTCACTCATGATGGAGGGATGATTTTTTCCAACGGGATGATGCCGCGGGCCAGCAAAACATTGCAGAGATTGAAGCCGGCGTGGGTAAGAACGGGACACAGGAGGTTGCCGGTTTTTTCGTACTGCCATGTAAGGAGTAGGGCCAGGGCAAAAAGTGGCAGGGCGTTGAGTAGACTCAAATGGACGGCGGAAAAGAGAAGGGCTGGGGCAGTATACGCCACCCAGCGCGGCACGGAAATACGGAGCGAGGGAAAGAGGATGCCGCGGAAGAGAATTTCCTCAACGAGTGGGGCCTGAATGACAGGCATGAGGCTGAAAAGCAGAATCTGGATGGGGGTATCCATGGATTTCAATGTTTGGATGCTCTTCTGCGCTTCAACGGCGATGCCCATGCTTTTAAAGAAAAGATGGCAGCCCATTTGCAGGATGAACATGAGCGGGACAATGGAGAATCCGATAAAGAAGGCCGTCGGAAGAAGTTGGATCAGTGGCCCCTTTTTAATCCCCAGCACGGCGTCAAGACTCAGCTCATATTTGGACATCAGGATACCGACCGCGCAGGCAGCATAGGCAAGGAAAACCATGGAATTGAGCAGAAAGTTGCTCAAGGAAAAGACAGGGGGTGGCGCATTGGCGGGGACTTGCGATTGGGCAAACTGTGCAACCACAATGGACAGGACGAAGGGGCTGATGAGCAGCGCAGCTTCCCAGAGCTTCCATGGTTTTCGGTCGAGCACGCGCCACGTTAGGATGGCTGGGGCATGTGGGGCGATGAAAAAGGTTGGGTTGCGGGCGGGGCGGCTCTAGACTCCGCGTCCTTCATGACAGATACAAAAATAACTGCTGGCCGGGTGGACGGCCGCGCCGATGATGAACTGCGGTCAGTTCGGTTCCGGAATGGGATTGCGCCGCACGCAACGGGATCAACCCTCATCGAATGGGGTAATACCCATGTCATTTGTGCGGCGACTATCGAGGAATCCGTGCCTCGCTGGATGCAGGCGCAGGAGGTGGAGGGAGGCTGGGTGACGGCAGAGTATTCCATGTTGCCCTATTCCACTCATGATCGGAAGAAACGTGATGTCGCCAAGGGCAAACTGGACGGGCGATCGACGGAGATCCAGAGACTGATTGGGCGGTCCATGCGGGCGGCGGTGGATTTAAAAAAGCTGGGCTCGCGAACCCTGTGGATTGACTGCGACGTGTTGCAGGCCGATGGAGGAACGAGGACAGCATCCATTACGGGCGCTTACGTGGCGGCAAGCTTGGCAGTGTTCAAGCTCATCGAGAATAGCTTGCTGACGGAAAGCCCGATGGTCAATGCGGTGGCCGCGGTTAGCGTGGGCGTTGTGGACGGTCGGCCCATGCTTGACTTGAACTATCCGGAAGATTCCGCCGCTGCAGTGGATATGAATCTGGTGATGACCGGGGCGGGGGATTTTGTGGAAATTCAAGGCACCGGGGAAGAGGCGACATTTTCGGCGGATGAACTGACCGCGCTGCTGGCTCTGGGCCGCAAGGGAATAGAGGATTTGAACGCCCTGCAAAAGTCGGCACTGGCCGGATAGCGCTACTGGCATTCCGGGCAAAGGCCAAAAAACTCCAGCTTGTGCGTCAACGCGGTGAAACCGTTGCGGCGGGCGATCTTTCGCTCCAATTCACTGGAAAAGCATTCGTCGATCTCCACGATGCGGTCGCACTTGTGGCAAATCAAGTGATGATGGTGCGCGTTGTTGTCACCACAGATCAACTCGTAACGGGCCGTTCCATCACCAAAATCAAAACGCTTCACCAGTTTCAATTCTTCAAGCAGATGCATGGCTCGATAAACAGTGGCCAGATCGCAGGGTGAGGGCAGCGCGGCGTGGATTTCCCGGATTGTGCGGGGATGCTCATTGGTGCTCAGTGCGTCTAGAATATCCTGGCGCGGCCCGGTAATGCGCCGGTCGTCCTGACGCAGGCGATGGGTCAATTGATGTAGCGATTCGCGCGCCATTCCTAGTGCTGATGAGTTGAAAACGCCACGGTGCCGGCGGCAAGAATGGCTCCGAGGGCAATAGCAATTCCTTTTTGCCGGTTTACCCGGTGGCCTTCCTCGCTCTCGAAGAGAATGGTGGTCGACACATGCATGAAAATGCCAATGACGATTGCAAGCAGCCAGTGATGGCGCCCAGCAAGGAAGGGCAGATTCCCGGCCAATGCGCCCAGCGGAGCCATGACGGCAAATATTCCGAAGAGAATCCAGACTCGCGATTTTGTAATGCCGCTCTGCTGGAGCATGGCCAACAACACAATGGCAACAGGAAATTTGTGAATGGCAATTGCAGCCAGCAACAGGGAGGGATTGTGCTCGTGCACATGATCATGGGCGTGCGCGTGTGCATGAGGATCCACGCCGAGGGGTGTTGCCTCCAAGAATGCGTGAATGCACAACCCCATCAACATGCTGTAGGGAAGCGGTCCATGAGGGGGGTGGGAGTGGCCGTGCTCCAAGCCCCGAGAAAAATTCTCCAAAATGATCTGCACAAAAAATCCCGCGAGAATGAAAGCCCCAATTTGCCAATGTGGTTCCTTGGTGCTCGCAAACACCTCGGGCATAAGGTGCAGGCAGGTCAGGCCAATCAGGTAGGCGCCCGAAAAGGCGGTGAGCAGCTTTAAGTTGCGCGCTTCACCCAAACGACTGAAGGCAATCGCAGCGGCGCCGGCAACCACAGATACAATGAGAATCAGGATTTGAAGTCCAAACATTATTGCAAATGATTTGCAATTAGGTGGCGGCAAAAAACCCGCCTGAAGCGGCGGGCGGAAATGCCGGTTATTTCATCAGCAACATTTGGCGTGCGCGCTTGATGGAGCGGGTCAAGCGCCGTTGATAGTGCGCGGGCAGACCGGTGTACTTGCGCGGAAGAATGCGGCCCTCGTCAGTGACGTAGCGGCGCAGCAGGTCGGCATTCTTTGGGTCAAGCTGGTCGATTGTAAAATCGACTTGCGGGCGGGGACGAGCCACGCGGCGGTCGGTTCCGCCAGTGCGGCGGCCGCGCGGGGTGCGGTCGGTGTTGGTTTTGCGTGCCATGTTACTTGATCTCGCGGTGCACGGTGTGGCGCCGCAGGAAAGGGTTATATTTTTTCTTCTCCACGCGCTCAGTCTGGAGTTTCTTGTTGCGCGTGGTCATGTAGCGCGAAGGTGGCTTGCCTTCGTTCTTCGCTTCAGTGCATTCAAGGGTGACGATTTCGCGTGGCATGATGTTTTACTTCTTGGCCTTGGCGGCCTTTTTTTTCTTGGCGGAAGACTTCTTTTTTGCCGGCGCCTTTTTCTTGCCGGCCTTCTTGGGAGAACCATCTGAGGAGGCCGGGACGCTGGGTTCGAACGAGCCGGAGGCACCGTCGATAGTGCCGAGGCTTCCCAGTTTTCGGCGTTGCAGTACGCCATCCCTCTCAAGTTTGGCTTGGGCATCAACAGTGAACCGTGTCCACGGGATGGCCTGCAGACGGGCCTTTGGGATTGGCTTGTCAGTCAGTTCACAAACGCCGTAGTTGTCCTTCTCGATGCGACGGATGGCTTCCTCAATCTCGTAGACCGCGTCCTGATCAGCGGAGAGGAGGCTGAGCGCGGAATCCCGGTCAAAGTTGTCCGTTCCGGAATCGGCCATGTGCATGGAGTAGTTGCTCATCTCCTCGGCCGATTCCTTCTTAAGATCGGTCATTTGGTTGAGCAGCCGGGCGCGGAGATCGAGAAGAATATCGTAATACTTTTTCCACTCTGCCTTGATCTTGACGGAGTTGCTCGGACGCCAAGCGGAGGCCTGCTTGGGGGTCTTTACCGGCTTGTAGCCGAGGATCGCTGCAGCGGAGGCCACCTTGACGGACTTGCCCGCGCCATTGCGCTTGGCGGATTTTTTTGCCTTAGGAGCAGCCTTTTTGGCCGCCTTTTTCTTTGCTGTTTTCTTGGTACTCACAACACCCTGAGGTTAAAGGGGTGGGGAATGTACCAGAAGAAATCGAGATTGCCACAAAAAAGTGTGGGTTTTGGAAGTCTGTTCAGGGTGGTGATTTTTGGTGATTTGCCATTGATTTTTGGGTTCAAGCCGCGAAACGGCGTAGGCTCAATGGGGGGATTTCACGCCACTTGGGAAAAATCCACGCACCTGCGGAGAGGGGCCTTGAATGCACATTAAGAAATCCAAGGGAAATGGGGTGATATATTTCGAATGCGGGTTGGCATGGCACGTGCTTTTAACCATGGTATACAAGGCAGACGCAGCAGCCTTAAAAGAATAAACAAAGAGTACAACAATGGGGCCTGTTGCGATGCTTAAACAAGGGGCAGTTTTCTGCCCCTTTGTTTTTTTCTAACTTCTTTTAAGCCCCAAGAGCGCGGCAGCGAATCCATAGCCAGCTCATTTGCAGAATGCCACCGATGGTCATGGCCAGTACGGCCGCGTTCAAGCCCGGCATGGATTGTTGGGCCGTGATGATGGAGATGAAAATGAACAAGGAAAGGGTGTAGAATAAGACCGCCTCGGTGACTGGGTTGCTGCGTTTTGCGTGAATGAGGCGGCCTTCGAAGTAGCAGGCCCAGGTGGTGATGGCGGGATGGAGCAGGGCAAACCAAAGGCTGGCTTTGCCGATTTGGGCCAACTCGACGCGGAGGCCGATAACTTGCGTGAACCAAAGGTCGGTTAGGGGTGTGGTGATGAGGGCCAACAGGGGGAGGGAAAGAACAAGGCTGAGGATGGCGGTGAAATTGAGGAGTTGGCGGTGGGCGTTGGGCTTGTCGAGAAGGGCGACGACGACCTCGGTGTAGGCAATGCCGGCGGAGCGCAGCATGAAAATGAGGCTGTTGATGGTCGGCCAGACGGCGAGGGTGAGCATGGGGTCGGGAAGCCGGCTCAGGCCGCCGGTGAGGATTGGCTGCCCGAGGAGGCCGATGGTGGGCGCGAAGGCGATGGGGAGATAAAAGAGAATGACTTCACGCATGGTCAGGGCCGGGCCTTGGGCATCACGTAGTGGGCCTTGCACGACGGCATGGGTTTTCCAGCGGATGTAAAGGGCCTCGATGATGACACCAATGGCAATAGCGGTCGCGGCCACCACGATGCCTGCATATTTTTCGATCAAGACTCCAGCAACGAGCACAATGGCATCAGCGACCAGACGAATGCCGGTGCCCCAGCCCACGGCGCTGGCTTTCCCAAAACGGATCAGGACGCCCTGGTGAAATCGGCGGTGGGCGATGGCCCATGTCCAAGGGATCATGATCTGGAGTCCTATTCGGCCGGGTTCGATGATATCCGCGGGGGCCTTGATGACCTGCACGGCCAGCCAATCGTAAAGAGGGGTGAATGCGATGAGGATGTGCAGGAATGTGAGGGCGATGCTGGAGACGGTCATCAGGCGGTGAAGTTTTTGATAGGAACTCCAGTCGCGGCTCAGGGCGGTGGATGCCGTGAGGAGCATGATGATGGGCGACTCAATCACGAGAGCGATAGCAAACACCATGCCGTAGGCTCCTGTATGGACATCCGATTGCGCTAACTTGGTCAGGGCGGCGCAGACCATTGGAATCTCGGCGCCCATGAGCAACCAGCTCGCGGCGAGAGGGAGCCACGTGCGAATGATTTGGCGTTGATCCAGCGGTGCGGAAATGGGGAGAAGTAAGTGGGTTAGCGAGGGGCGGCGCGGCTGGTGTGGGAGGGATTTTGGCTGCGCATGGGCCAGGGACTGTTAGCCAAGCCTTTGCTGCCGGTCTTAAGCGCGTAGAGGCGGTAGTCCCATGAGCCAAAGTAAAGGGTGCCGTTCGGGCTGAGGGCAGCCGAAGAAGTCACGTTGTCGGGAGTAGGGAAGTCCCATTTTTTGTCTCCAGTTTTTGCGTCCAAGGCATAGAGCCGACCGTCATAGGAGCCGACGTAAACCGTGCCATCCGCGCCGATGGCGGGGGCGCAGCGGACTCTTTCCCTAGTTTGGAATTCCCATTTTTTTTTGCCGGTGGCCCCGTCGATGGCGTAAATCTTGGTGTCAAAGGAGCCAATATAGACCGTGCCGTCAGGGCCGATTGTGGGAGGGGAATAGACGCCGCCGTCGGTTTTGAATTCCCATCGTTTCCCTCCGGTTTGGCCATGGAGGGCGTAGAGTTTTTGGTCTTCAGAGCCGATGTAGACGGTGCCATCCGCACCAATGGCCGGGGAAGACCAGATGTTATTGCCGGTCTTGAATTCCCATCTCTTGATCCCGGTCTTTCCGACGAGAGCGTAGACCTTGTGGTCCATTGAGCCAAAGTAGACGGTTCCATCCGGACCAATGGCGGCTGTTGAAGGAATGCCGTGGCCGGTTTGGAATTCCCATTTTTTTTCGCCGGTCGATCCGTCGATGGCGTAAAATTTTGTGTCGCGTGAGCCAATAAACACTGTCCCATCGGCGCCAATAACCGGCGAAGCCCACAGCCAACCGCCGGTTTGGAATTCCCATTTCAGTTCGCCGGTCTGGCCATCGAGGGCTGTGAGGTTGTTGTCTTGAGATCCGCAATAGATGGTCCCATCTGGCCCAATGGCGGGGGAGCCGTAGATGTTCAGGCCGGTTGCGTAATCCCATTTCTTTTCTCCGGTCTGCCCGTTCAAGGCGTAGATTTTTTTGTCGTATGATCCGAAGTATACGGTGCCGTCGGCGCCGATGGCTGGGGATGAAGGAATGGGAGCGCTTGATTTGAAGGTCCATTCGAGGCGTTTGTGATCCCCAAGTTGAGGCACGGGCGAGTTTGGCTGGGGAGGTGTTTCTGGGGGCTTGGCCTTGGGTGCGGGTAGCGTATCCGGAGTATTCCCTGTTTGGGATGTTTGGGTTTTGTTGTCGCCACAAGCGATGCAGAGCAGGCAAGCGAAGATGGGAAAGTATTTGCGGGCTGTTTTGCCCGCCGGTGAATGGCCGTGCCGTGTGTGCATTGGGCGGATGTTAGTGAGAGGGGCGGCCTTCGGGAAAGTTTAAATGATTGCTGGGCGGAGAGGGGAGAGGGCATGGTACTCGGATGTTCTGGGGAGAGCCACGTTGAGAAATCATGATTGTTGTGCTGCAACGAGTGAGCGAGGCGCGTGTGACGGTGGGTGGGCGTGACACGGGTGAGATCGACTTGGGCTTGATGATTTTGCTGGGAGTGGTTGAAGGGGATGGGGAGGAGGATGCGGATTTCTTGGCGGATCGAGTTGCGGGGTTTCGGATATTTTCGGATGAAGAGGGGAAGATGAACCAGTCTGTTCAAGATGTGGGCGGTGCGGCGCTGGTCGTCAGCCAGTTCACCTTGGCGGGAGACTGGCGCAAGGGGCGGAGGCCGAGCTTCACCAAGGCGGCCCGGCCGGAAGAAGGGAAGCGTTTGTATGAGTATTTTTGCTTGCAACTGAAGGGACAGAATGTACCTGTGCAGACTGGGGAATTTGGGGCGATGATGGATGTTTACTTGGTCAATCAAGGTCCGGTGACTTTTGTCATGGACAGCCGGAATCGATGATCCGATGGGCATGAAAGAAGCTTGCTGTCTGGTCTTCGGCTGTCACAATTCCGCCATTGTTTGAGAGTTGAAACCCATCACAAAGGAAATCCCATGAATCATCAGACTCGACGTTCGTTCCTAAAAACCTCTGCTGCTGCCTCGGCCTTGGCGGTGAATTTTGTGCCCTCGCGCGTGTTTGGCGCGAATGACCGTGTGAGGATTGGCGTAGCGGGAATCAATGGCCGAGGCCAAAGTCACATGGGCGCCTACTTGGGGATGAAGAATGTGGAGGTGTCGCACTTGATTGACCCGGACAGCCGCTTGTTCAACAAC
>PBVU01000106.1:0-8294 GCA_002728775.1 Verrucomicrobiales bacterium
CCGCGGCTGTTCTTTAAATGCAACCGATCTCGACAGCAGCCGTGCCCGTGAGGCACGGTCACCCCATCATGGCCCCGCTTGATCTGCCAAACTATTTCCTGATCGATATCCCCATCGAGGCACGCCTCAACCCAGCCATGCTGCGAGAGGCGCTACGACAGATTAAGCGAAACCGCCGCCAATACATTCGGGACATGTCCACTGACGACGTGGTGAAGATTCTCGCACGCCTTGCTGACAACTGGCGTGACAACCTTTTTCCCTTTCGCCAACACGCCTTGGAGCATGGCCCAAAGCAAATGGGATTCTCACGGGAAACGTTGAGCCGCGGACTGGACCAGTTCTTTGAGCGAATCACCGAAGACAGCCTGCACAATCTTCTCGCACAGGAATTCGGGGATGCCCGCAGACTCGATACCCCCGCCCCCATTCCCGAGGAGCGTGTTGAAAACCGAATGGCTCTTGCCATTGGTCCCGAGCTCATCGGCCACATCACCGCCGGCAATCTTCCCTGCCCCGCGCTCATGAGCATGATCCACGGCCTGCTCATCGGCTCCGCTCAATTCATCAAGTGCGCCCGTGCCACGGGCTTTCTACCTCGATTGTTTGCCCACTCCATCTATGAAGCCCACGGCAAGTTTGGCGCCTGCATCGAGATCGCCGAGTGGGAGGGAGGCCGGAAAGATCTGGAACAGGAATTGTTCGAGGAAGCCGATTGCATCACGGCAACGGGTCGTGACGAAACCCTTGCCGATATTCGCTCGCGCCTGCCGCGAGACACCGTATTCCTTGGACATGGTCATCGTGTCAGCTTTGGATTCCTGACCAAGGATGTAACCACCCGCGCCTTGGCCCGTGAGCAAGCCCATCTTGCCGCCGACGATATTGCCGCCTGGAACCAGCTCGGCTGCCTGTCCCCACATGCATTCTACGTGCAACGAGGCGGTGCACTTGGGGCGGAGAAATTTGCCGAGCTCTTGGCTGAAGCACTGGCGGAAAAGGAATCCACCGAACCTCGCGGCGAACTCACGACCGCCGATGCCGCTAACATCGCCGATCTCCGATCACTCTATGAAACGCGCGCCGCCAATGTCGGCGATGTCCGGCTCTGGCAAAGCGAGGAATCCACGGCTTGGACCGTAATCTATGACCGCGAACAAATCTTTCGCCCCTCCTGCCTCAATCGCTTCGTCTTTGTGAAGGAAGTCGAGGATCTTGAGGAAGCCCTGCGAACCGCAGAAATGATCCGTGGCCAAGTCAGTACGGTTGGCCTGGCCGCAACCAAACTCGATGCTGCCGACCTAGTACGTCAACTCGCACACTGGGGCGTCACCCGCGTATGCCCCATCGGTCAAATGCAAAATCCGCCCCTTACTTGGCGCCACGATGGCCGCCCCGCGCTGGCCGATTATGTACGCTGGACCGACTGGGAACTGTAATTCAAAAACCACCTACAATGAAAGTTCAGTTAAAAAAGACCTTTCAATTCGAGGCCGCCCATTCGCTGCCCAAGTTGCCACCCAGCCACAAATGCCACCGCCTGCATGGGCATAGTTTTAAGGTGGATGTGATCGTGGAGGGCCAGTGTGACCTGGAATTGGGCTGGCTCGTGGATTATGCGGACATCGCAAACGCATTCGAACCATTCTGGAAACAACTCGACCACAATCATCTCAACGCAATTGAAGGGCTGGATAACCCCACCAGTGAGAATATCGCCAAGTGGATCTGGGATCGCCTCCACCCTTCGCTGCCACAACTCACGGCCATCGAGGTGGCGGAAACCTGCAACGCAAGTTGTGTCTACAGAGGAGAATGACTAGCCCATCCGCCGGCCTTGGCAAATTGCCAGCCCCCCACTAGATTCCCTCTATGCCCACGCGATACGCCCATGTGAACATCATCGCCGCGGACTGGAAACGACTGTGCACTTTTTATGAACAGGTGTTTGACTGCGAACCGGTCAGTTCCGAACGCGACCATCATGGCCCACACATTGATGCTTTGACAGCAGAGCCAAGCCTCCGCATTCGCGGCCGTCATATGCGCGTGCCAGGCCATGGCGAAAATGGGCCCACCATCGAGATTTTTACTGCCAACGAAAGCGCCCCGGACACCCCCAAAAAGCTTACCCATCCGGGCTTTGCGCACCTGGCCTTCGAGGTGGATGACGTAGATTCAAAACGCATCCAAATCAAGGAACTTGGTGGCTCGGACTATGGTGACCTTGTCACCATCGACATTCCCGGTGCGGGCAAATTGACCCTGATCTACATGACCGATCCGGAGGGAAATATCGTTGAGCTGCGAAAGTGGCATTAAACTGAAGTGTTAGCCGTTGCGCCAAACTGGCCATGCCGTGTAAACTGGCTGCGCTGCATGAAAAATCGCTGCTTTCCCGCAATTGCCCTCACCTCATTTTTGGCCTTTGGCGCTCACGCGCAATTGGTGCCCCCGCCCCCCAAGCCCATCGTGGGCGCAAGACACCCCGCGCTTTCCCCCAATGGCAAGAGCTTGGCGTTTGTTTACCGGGGAGATATTTGGGGTGTCAGTTCCGCAGGAGGCCGAGCCATGCCATTAACTAGCCATTTGGAACTGGATGCCTACCCGATCTTTTCTCCGGACGGCAAATGGATCGCCTTTGGCAGCCTGCGGAATGGGAACTGGGATGTCTTTATCATGCCGGCCATCGGTGGGCCGGCGATGCAGTTGACTTGGCATTCCGGCCACGAAATTCCGTTTGGCTGGAGCCCTGACAGCCGCAGGATCAGTTTTTCGGCAAAACGCAACCCGCCGCGCTATGGCATTTTCACGGTCGACATCCAGACGCGCCGCACCGGCCTTGTTTGCGAGGATTATGCGATCATGCGCTATCCGCGCTGGTCGCCAGATGGAAAACAAATGGTGTATGGCCGTTTTGGCTTCCCCTGGTACCGACCTCGTTACACCGGGTCGGCAGCTGCCCAGATTTGGATGTGGGATACCGGCAAAAACCAGCGCTCGCTTGTCCCGCAAACAGACAACCAACGACAGCACCTTTACACACAATTCACATCCGACGGGAAAAAACTTCTCACCGTGACGACGGATGAAGCCACACCCAACAGCCCTCTCTTGAGCAAGAAACTGCCTCCACTCAAGGACACACCCGCAATGACACCCAACCTTTGGCTCATCGGCCTTGATGGCAAGCGGGAGCAATTAACAAAGTTAAGCGGAGATGCGGTCCGTTACCCCAGCATGGCCAAAAATGGTGACATTGCCTTTGAGTATAAGGACGGCGTCTGGATACTAACCAAGGGCGCAGATAAGCCAAAGCGCATCCCCCTTTTGGCACTGACCGACTCCAAGCGCAACCCAAGCCATTACGAACGAATTGTCCGGGGCGTGACCGAGGCTGAACCGTCGCCGGACGGAAAACACATGGCCTTCGGCTTGAAGGGAGACATTTGGGTGGTCAGGTCCGCCAAGCCCAAGGGCAATGAAAAAGACCTCGCGGAGCGCGCACGCCGACTAACCCGGTGGGCTGGCGACGACTCCGACTTCTCGTGGTCTCATGACAGCAAGAAGATTTATTTTACCAGCGATCGTGAGGGCAACAATCGCATCTACGAAGTCACGATCGCCAACCGCACCATCCGCCCTCTCTGGAAACGGCAGGAGGATGTTACCCGCCTGCGAATGGGACCGGACGGCAAATTTCTTTTTTGCTGGGTTGCCGGCCCCGAGGGTGGCCTGCACCGAATTGATTTAAAGGATTCCGCGGTGAAGCGCATCATCAAGGTTCCCGGCACGCACTCAAGGGGGCAAGGCGGTGTGGATTATGAATGGTCACCTGATCTCAAGTGGATCGCCTTTACCCGGCGCGGCAAGAGCGGCTCCTACAACATCTGGATTACTCCTTACGAAGGCGGCGCGGAACACAACATCACCTTACTAAACGCTACCCACAGCAACCCCGCCTGGTCTCCTGACGGCCGCTACCTTTTTTTTCAGAGTAACCGCAGTGGAGACGGCCTTTATGCAGTTGCGTTGCGTGAAGAGGATTTCCATGAGAACGGCGAATTAAAATTTGCCAAGCCCAAGGGGGATTTGGATATCAAGATAGATTTCAACAATATCCACCGGCGAATCCGCAAGGTGTCCTCACAAAATCCGGATGCCGACTTGAACATCATGGATGACGGCCGGATTTTCTTCCTTTCCGACAACAATGTCTGGAAACTCAACTACGATGGCAGCGAAAGCAAAAAGATGACCGACGGCGGCGGACATGTCGCCTTCCGGGTCATGCGCAAGCGTAACGAGGCCACCTTTATGAAAGGGGGCGAGATGTTTCTTTTAAGGCTTGGCGGTGGACCGCCTCTCCGCATCACTTTTGCAGCCGAGTGGACCCAGGACATCCGTGCTGAACGGCTGGCCTCATTCCAACAATTCTGGCGCACATATCACCACCGGTTTTACGACGCCTCATTCCACGGGCGGGATTGGAATACCCTTCGCGACAAGTATGGCCGCCGCCTCTCGTCCGTGGATACCGACGCGGAATTTGCCGCCCTTCTCTCCATGCTCGTTGGCGAACTCGAGACCTCCCACTGCGAAGTCACGGCCAAACCACCGGCCGGTCCCAAGCCAACCACCCCCCACTTGGGACTCGTTTTCGACTATTCCCATCAAGGCACCGGCATCAAGATCAAAGATGTCCCCGCCGGTTCCCCCGCGTCATTTGAAAAAACACGCATCAAGCCCGGCGAATATCTCCTTGGGATCAATGGAGAATTGGTCACCTGCAACGAAAAACTGTACGATTGGCTCAATCGGTTCGACGGCAAATATATCGAGCTGTTGGTCAATTCCGCACCCAAGCGCGACGGCGCGAGAACGGTCCGCTACAAGCTCTTGACTTGGAAGGGCTTCAGTCAGCTCAACTACCGCAACCAAGTCGCCACAGCGCAGGATCTTGCAACCAAAAAGTCCGGCGGGAAAATCGGCTATGTCCACATTCCTGGCATGGGCGAAACCGATCAACGTCAATTTGAGCGGGAAGTCTACGAATATATTCAGGACAAGGACGCCATTATCTTTGACGTGCGCTTCAACGGCGGCGGACGGATCAGCGACAACCTCATCGATATGCTGGAACGCAAACAGCACGGAATTTATGTGCCCCGGGATGGTGCGCCCGAGCCCGCGCCCGGTCGCGCCTGGCACAAGCCCATCGTGGTCATCATGAATGAACACAGCTATTCCAACGCGGAGATGTTTCCGTATGCCATCCGTCAGCGAGGCCTCGGCCGACTGGTTGGCATGCCGACGCCTGGCTATGTGATCTGGACCTCCACCTTCACCCTGACCAATGGCACGCGCTGCCGAATCCCCGGCCGAGGTGTGTGGCGCATGGATGGGACCAACATGGAAAATCAGGGCGAAAAACCCGATGTCCAAGTATGGATGACCCCCGCCGAATGGCTGGAAGGAAAAGATCCGCAACTGGAAAAGGCCATCGAAATGCTGCAGACACCACGACCCACCGCCGGCAAGTAGAATGGCCACCAATCAGGAGCTCATCGAACAATGGTGGAAAGAAGAAGCACCGTTGCTCCCCTTGCTTCACGCCTTCCACGACCGCGACGGATTCATAAGTGAAGAGGCCATCCGCGCGGTGGCGGATGGGTTGAAGATTCCCGTGGCGGAGGTGTTCGGCACAGTCACGTTTTATCATCACCTTGCACGCGAGGCGCCCGGGCAGTCTGCGCCACGCGTGTGCACCGGGCCGGTTTGCAAATATTTGGGAGCGCCGGAGCTGTTGAAATCCCTCAAAGGCGCAACTCAGATGGCTTGTGCCGGGCGCTGCGATGACGGCGTGCCGGTGTTGCAAGGGCACGAGGTGCGCGTGGGACGGTCGGTGGAGACACTGGAGAAGGCTCCATCCCCGTTGCCTCCGCCCAATCCGGGGGGCCTGGAGGAATGCGTGTTCGCGCACATCCGCGAGCCGGGGCGCAATACGCTGGATGGTTATCATGGTTACGAGGCGCTGGAGAAGGCGCGAGGGATGTCGCGGGCGAAATTGCTGGCGCTTATCACGGACAGTCAACTGGCGGGGCGCGGCGGCGCGGGGTTTCCAACGGGGAAGAAATGGGAAATGGTCGAGCAGGCAGAGGGCGAGCCGAAGTCGATCGTGTGCAACGCTGATGAGGGCGAGCCCGGGTGTTTCAAGGACCGCGCGATTCTCGATTACGATCCCCATTCGGTCATCGAGGGCATGGCCATCGCCGCGCACGCGACGGGGGCGACGAAGGGGTTCATCTATTTGCGTTATGAGTATCCCGAGACTTTTCAAATCGTCGAGCGCGCCATGGCGGAGGCTGAGGAACTTTTGGGCGACGGTTTCAATCTTTACCTGCGGCGCGGCGGCGGGGCGTACATATGCGGCGAGGAGGGCTCGCTTTTAAACAGCCTCGAGGGCAAGCATCCCTTCCCGCGCAACCGGCCGCCGTTCCCCGTGACGCACGGTTACAACGACCTGCCAACAGTGGTAAACAATGTCGAGACGCTGGCCTCGGTGGCGCCAATTGTTCTGAAGGGTGCGGAGTGGTATCGCGGGCTGGGACTGGGCGAGCACGCGGGGACAAAGCTCGTCAGCGTGTCCGGCGACATCCTGCGGCCGGGGAATTACGAGGTGCCGTTCGGTCTGCCACTGCCCACGCTTTTGAACGAATGGTGCGGCGGCGCGCCGGAGGGGCGCAGCATTCAGGCAGTGACGATGGCGGGATTATCCGGCGGCTTTCTCGCAGGCGACGACCTCGACGTGACGCTCGACGAGCCGTCCATCCGCGCGAAGGGCGCGTTCCTCGGCGCGGCGGGCATCATGGTTTTCGACGACACGCGCGACATGGTGGAGGTGGCGCACGGCGCGATGGAGTTTTTCGCGGAGGAATCCTGCGGCAAGTGTTTCCCCTGCCGCATTGGCACGCAGCGGCTCACCGAGCGCCTCGATGGTACGGCCGGGCCGGTGAACGAAGCCGAGTGGCGCGAGGAGGTGCACGACATCGGCCAGACGATGATGGCCACCAGCGCGTGCGGCCTGGGCGTCGCCGCGCCGAACATCACGGAGAGCCTTGTTAAATACTTCCCGGACCAGGTGGCCGCGAGCTTGAAAAACGGCCGCTGATCTGTCACAAACTCCCCTCCCGATGATTGCCGAGGCCAAACCGGCGGCGACGGCCACGTTGACGCTCGATGGCGTGGAGGTTTCCTTCACCGAGGGCGAGACGATTTACGAGGTGGCCGAGCGCGCGGGGCACGAGGTGCCGACGCTGTGCTACGACGCGCGGCTGGAGGCCTTTGGCGGCTGCCGCCTGTGCGTGGTGGAGGTGGAGGGCATGCGCGCGCCTGTGGCTTCCTGCACAACCCCCGCCACGGCAGGGATGATTGTTAAAACAACCACCGACGCCATCGAGAAGCACCGCCGCACACTGCTAGAGCTGGTGGCTTCCGAGAATCGCGAGAACGAAGTGGACGAGCTGCGCGGGCGTGCGTCGCAGGAACTGAAGTCGCTGCTCGGCCGCTACGAGGTGCGTGCCGGTCGTTTCGCCGGCCGGCAGTCAGGCACGAGCAACTCGGCGGACGACAACCCGTTTATCCTGCGCGATTACGACCTCTGCATTTCCTGCTACCGCTGCGTGCGCGTCTGCGCCGAGCAGGAGGGCGACCACGCAATCACGATGATGAACCGCGGCTTCGAGAAGCAGATCACCACGGAGTTCAACGGCATCCTGAAGGACTCCGCCTGCACCTTCTGCGGCCAGTGCGTGCAGACCTGCCCCACGGGCGCGCTGGGCGACCGCAAGGCGATGCGCGCGGAGTCGCTACCCGGCGAGGTGAAGAAGACGCGCACGGTTTGTCCGTACTGCGGCGTAGGCTGCTCGGTGGACCTGTTGACCAAGGAGGATCGGCTGGTGGGCGTGCAACCCGCGATGGACGGCCCGGCCAACGAGGGCGCGCTGTGCATCAAGGGCCAGTTTGCGTTCGACTTCGTGCAGCACGAGGATCGCCTGAAACAACCGCTGGTGCGCGGTGACGACGGCGAGCTGCACGAGACCGACTGGGACACGGCGCTGGACCGCGCGGCGAATGGTTTTAAAAAGGCCGCCGATGAACACGGGCGACACGCAGTTTACGGCGTGGCCAGCGGGCGCGCACCGCACGAGGCGGCGTACACGATGCAGAAGTTCATCCGCGCCGGCTTCGGCACACACCAGATCGACAACTGCAGCCGTGCTTGACACGCCCCG
>PBVU01000107.1:0-19415 GCA_002728775.1 Verrucomicrobiales bacterium
AAGTGGATTGAACAGGGCGCAAAATATGAAGGCCACTGGGCGTTCAGCCCACCCAAGCAGCCAACTCTTCCCAATGCCAAAACACAGTGGGGCATCAATCCTATTGACCGCTTTATCCTCGCCAAGCTGGAAGCAGAGGGTCTCAAGCCATCACCAGAGGCCGCAAGAGAAATCCTAATCCGTCGGGTGACATTTGACCTCACCGGCCTGCCGCCCACCCTCGCCGAGGTGGATGCATTTGTTAATGATAAGTCACCCAGTGCCTATGAAAAGGTCGTCGACCGGCTTCTGGCTTCAAAGGCATACGCAGAACGAATGACTTTACATTGGATGGATGTCGCCCGTTACGGGGACAGCAGCGTCCACCATGCAGACGGTCCCCGGACCATGTGGCCGTGGCGCGACTGGGTAATCAACGCCTATGACACCAACAAATCCTTCAAGGAGTTTACCACGGAGCAGTTAGCCGGTGACCTGATCCCCAACGCAACGGTGGATCAAAAGGTGGCCACGGGATTCAATCGCAACCACGGCACGACTGATGAAGGCGGGCTGATTGTCGAGGAATACCGCGTGGAGTATGTGGTGGACAGGGTCAAGACCACCGGCAATGTTTTTCTGGGCCTCAGCGTGGAGTGTGCACAATGTCACAGCCACAAATATGATCCCATATCCCAGAAGGAGTACTACAAGTTTTTCGCCTTCTTCAACAACAACGCCGACAGCGGCAAGCAAACCAGAAGCGGCAATGCGCCCCCCATGGTGAATGTCATCAGCAAGCACGACCTAGCAAAACAAAGCACCGCCCAAGCCAAGCTCAAGGCCGTCGAAAACAAACTTTCGGAGCGTAGAAAAAACTCAACGGACAGCTTCTCCAAATGGGCAACAGAGGCCGCCAAAACGGTTGGTGAACCCGCCAAGGAACCCTCCGGCCTTTTCGCTCACATCACTTTGGATGAATTCAAAGACCGAAAGACCACAGATTCAGAGAACAAGGGAAACGAGGCCAAATGGGAAGGCAATGGAAAGACAGTAAGCGGAAAATTTGGGGGCGCATTCAGGGTGGAAGGCAATGGGTTTGTAAATGTAAAGGGAATCAAACCTCCCGAATGGAATCAGGAATTCAGCTACGGTTGCTGGGTAAAGCCCGATGCAGGAAATGCAAACGGAGCTCTTTTCAGCAAAATGAACGAAGGCAATGCCTATCGCGGTTTTGATCTCTGGCTGCAGCAGGGTGCGCCCGGTGCGCACATCGTCAATAAGTGGCAGGACAATGCCGTCAAGGTGGTCGGCAAGGAGAAAGTAAAAGCCAAACAGTGGTCACATGTTTTTATCACCTACGATGGCAAGGGAAAGGCCGTGGGAACGAAGGTGTACATTAACGGCAAACTTGTGGCTCACAATGTTGAGGCAGATGGCCTGAACGGAACCATTCAAACACCTCGCGACTTCAGAATTGGCAGACGATTCAATTCCGCCCAAGCCAACAATATAGAGATTGATGATATCCGGCTGTACAATCGGGCGCTAACTCCGGCGGAAGTCGCTGCGCTGGCCGGCAACAATCCCATCGCTCCCATTCTTGCCATCGCACCCGGAAAACGAGACGAAAAACAAAACGCGACCCTCTTCAATCACTATTTAAACAACATTGATGAGGAATACCAAAAACTGACCGCCGAAAAGCGCGGCGCAGAAGCAGAGCTTGCGAGCATCGGAAAAACCAAGATTACCAGCATGGTCATGGGTGACCGGTCGCAAATAAGACCCACGTATCTCCTCGAACGCGGCCATTATGAGCACCCCGACAAGGAGGAGGCCATCCAGCCCGGCGTTCCGGAATTCCTCCCGCCCATGCCCAAGGACGCGCCCTCCAATCGCTTGGGCTTGGCGCAGTGGCTTACACTTCCCAACCACCCGCTTACCGCGCGTGTCGCCGTGAATCGCTACTGGTCGCTTCTCTTCGGCAGGGGCATCGTCAAATCCGTGTCTGATTTCGGCACGCAAGGTGAATGGCCGAGCCACCCCGCACTGCTCGACTGGCTGGCTTTGGATTTCGTTAAAAACAACTGGAATATCAAGCGATCCATCAAGCAGGTCGTCATGAGCGCCACATATCGTCAATCGTCCAGATTAACGCGAGAGCTTTACCTGAAAGATCCTGAAAATGTTCTACTCGCTCGCGGCCCGCGTTTCCGGTTACAAGGCGAATTTGTCCGGGACAACGCCTTGGCTGTCAGCGGCCTTCTGGTGGATAAGGTCGGTGGCCCCAGCGTGAAGCCCTATCAACCGCCGGGCCTCTGGAACGAGGTGAGCCTGAGCGGAAACGTACGTTTCAGACAGGACACCGGAGAAGGCTTGTACCGCAAGAGCATGTATACCTACTGGAAACGCTCTGCTCCCGCGCCCTCGATGACCATTTTTGACGCACCTACCCGGGAAAAATGTATGGTGGAAAGGCCGCGCACCAATACGCCACTGCAGGCGTTAGTCACCATGAATGATCCGCAATTTGTTGAAGCAGCGCGCCATTTGGCCGAGAAAATCATGATCCATGGCGGCAAAACGATCCAGTCGCGCGTGCAATTTGGCTACCGGACCGTCACCGCCCGCCCCCCCAAGCCATTGGCCGGGCAGATTTTGGCCGGCGCATTCCGGGAGGAGCTCGAGAATTTCAAGAAAGATCCGGGCAAAGCCAAGGCACTTTTGGGCGTTGGTGATTCAAAACACAACGAAACTCTGGATGCCGCAGAGCACGCCGCATGGACCATCGTGGCGAGCATGCTGCTGAATCTTGATGAGGTAATCACACGGCTATAATCATGAATCCTATTTACCAAAACGGTCTGCTGCAAACACGCCGGGAACTTATTTTCAACACCGCCAAATGTTTGGGTGGTGCCGCCCTAGGCTCATTGATGGCCCCCAAAGCCATCTCAGCAACGAAACCCAATCCCTATGGAGGCCTCCCTGGCGTCCCCCATTTTGCGCCCAAGGCCAAGCGTGTCATCATGCTCTTCAACTCCGGCGGGCCGAGTCACATTGATCAGTTTGATTACAAACCAGCCATGCGTGATTTTCATGGCGAGGAATTGCCCGATTCAGTCAGGAATGGCCAGCGCCTGACCACCATGACCAGTGGGCAGAAATCATTTCCCTGCGTTGCGCCAATGTTTGAATTCAAGCGTATGGGAGCGAATGGAACATGGGTCAGCGAAATTCTACCCAAAATTGGCGAGATTGTTGATGAGATCACCATTATTAAATCAATGCACTCAGAGGCGATCAACCATGACCCGGCCATCACCTACATCCTTACCGGCACCCAGCAACTCGGCAAGCCGAGCTTCGGTTCCTGGGTCAGCTATGGTCTCGGAAGCCCCAACAAGAATCTGCCAGCTTATATCGTGATGATTTCCCGAGGCTCCGGAGCTGCCAATCAGGCTCTTTATTCCCGTCTTTGGAGCAGCGGCTTCCTCCCCAGCAAACATCAAGGCGTGAATCTTCGCAGTGGCCGGGAGCCGGTCCTATACCTGAAAAACCCAGACGGGGTGGACCGCGACCTTCGCCGCCGGATGCTGGATGGGATTTCAAAAATTAATCAGGAACAGTTTGAAGAATTTGGAGATCCCGAAACACAGACACGGATTTCCCAGTACGAAATGGCGTTCCGCATGCAAGCCAGCGTTCCTGAATTAATGGACATAACCAGTGAACCGAAAGGCATCGTGGAAATGTACGGGAAAGATTCCGAACGCCCTGGCTCATTCGCCCGGAACTGTATCTTGGCAAGGCGCATGGCTGAACGAGGCGTCCCCTTCATCCATCTCTTCCACCGGGGCTGGGATCATCACGGCGGGCTCCCCGGAAAAATCCGCAACCAGTGCCGGGACATTGATCAACCAGCGGCCGCGCTGATCAAGGACTTGAAACAACGCGGAATGCTGGATGAAACACTGGTTATTTGCGGCGGCGAATTTGGCCGCACCATCTACTCACAGGGCAAGCTAACCAAGACGAATCATGGCCGCGACCATCACAGTCGTTGTTTCACCACATGGGTTGCTGGCGGCGGCTTTAAGGCGGGCTATGAGCACGGGAAGACGGATGATCATAGTTATAACATCACGAGGAATCCCGTGCATATCAATGACCTGAACGCCACACTTTTGAATCAATTGGGTATCGACCACGAACGATTGACATACCGATTTCTTGGCTTGGATCAAAGGCTGACTGGCGTCGAGGGTGCGAAGGTCATTCCTCAGTTGACCGTATAGCCGGCTCCATTCAAACGGCATCCGGCACCCCTCATCCCGCCGGATTAAGCGAGGATGGCTCAGTCATCCCCGCCTAAAGAGTGACAGCCGAATTCACGATCACCCTCCCGTTTCACGGTCGAATTCTTTTTCTCAAACCATGGAACCAGAAGTGTATCGACCACGAGTTGAAACAAATGATAAAGGACAAGCGGGATGGCACCGTAGGGATTTTGCGCAAAGAAAGTACCCCAAATGTAAATTCCATTGGGAAGTGTCTTCTGCGAACCGCTAAGAATGACTGCGGTTCGATCCGCCCACGAAAGATTCAGCGCACCGGAAATCACGCTATTCAAACCAAGCAGCATCAGGTGTAACAGCATGCATGCAACAAGAAACCTGCCGGCAATCCCCGCGTTTGAACCGAGCTGGGTAGCAGCGGCCGCAAACCCTGTGTACACGAAAAGCAGTATGATTAGCTGCGGAACCACCCGGATTACCGGACGCACTTTCTCCGTTGTCTCCCAAAACCAATGACGTAACAACTGCCCGGCCGCAATGGGCAAGAGAACACAAACGACCATCTTCCAGATCATTTTCAAAAGCGGAAACTCAAGATCGTTGCCCCCACTTAATTCGCGAATATAGGCTGGATCAATGGATTGCTCCAAGATGAAGGGGGTCAACAGGACCGTCAGACTGTTGGACCCAAGTGTGCAAATTAACGCCAACTCCCGATTACCCCCGGACATGAGGGTCAAGGCGATTGCGGATGCCAAACTTCCAGCTTGGGCAGCCATGATCATCATTGCTGGAAGAAAATGGGGATCCCCCTCCGGGGCAAAAATGCGGGACAAAGCGTAGGCCGCCAAGGGGGCGGCCACATAGATGCTCGCCAGCACAGGCAGAACCGCGCGAAAGTGGGTTGCTTGCTGCACAAGCCTTGAGGTATCCATTGAAAACCCAGCAATACCCAGCATCGCTCCCACAAAAACTGGAATGAATCCCCCCTCTTCCTTCAAATAAAGCCCCAGCCCTGGCCAAGCGAGGCCTACAGGAATGATTAATATTAGTGCCGCCAGAAACCAATAGCGACTGATAACATCCCTACTCATTGGCAACACCCTTTCATTCGGCAAAATCTACCGCACACCCAAGGCTTTGTGTAAATCACGCAAGATATGAGCCATGTAAGGGTATCGCTTGCCCGGCATATATGAAAGGCACTTGAGGATCATGTTCTCAATGAGGAATGGTATGCTTTCGTTGAACTCCCGGGGCTTCCGAATCATGTATTTTGGGTCAAGCTGGTTGCGTAGCATCTCCCTTGATGTTTGACCTTCAAAGGGCTTGATCCGTGTCAGTAGTTCGTATGCGGTGACGGCAAATGAATAAATGTCAGCCCGCTGGTCACAGCCCCAATTGTTGGCAATCTCAGGCGGCATGTAAAGAGGCGTGCCAGATTTCTTCGCAAGCTTCACCGGCGAGTCAGGGATCGGCAATGCGGTGTCAAAATCGCAAAGGAGCATCCGCCCTCCGCGGCTGACCATGAGGTTTTCCGGCTTGAAGTCCAAGTGCATGTAGCCGCTGGCGTGGACATGATTAAGCGCCGCAGCCATGTCCAGCAACAGATCACTGAGGTTAAAACCGTTCGCGGATTCATCATGAATCATCATTTGGCGTAAATTCACCCCCTCCACATATTCAAGCAACATGTAGTCACGGCCACTCATCCGCCCGTGATCAAGATAACGGATCAGATTCTCATGCGGCGGGATGTTCTTCATCGTCTCACACCCCATCCGAAACAAGGAGGGGCCGGAGGAATTTACACCGAAGTTGTCGTGCAAAATCCGAATCGCATACGTTCGGTCTCGAGCATCAGTGGCCAGCCAAATGGTGGCAATGCCCCCACGACTGATCTGCTCCCTCAGTCGATAGTCCCCAAATCTGCCGTTTTCCTTAATTGCGATTGCTTTACCTCCCTAAATCAGTCTGCATCATACACCAAAGCAAAGCGAATTCCAATTCGCCACGTAAAATATCTTGGAGATTCGAGCTTACCGGTTTGTACTTCCTGCGATGCGACCTCTCTGGCACACCCTCGGCTACCTACTCATGGTTTTTCCGGGAGGCGCACTTCTGGCTCCCTTTGCGTGGATGGCGGTCCATGGCAACCCCGCCCCATTGTCTTTCCTCAATGAACACGATGATTTTCACAGGTTCATTACCCGCATGGTGATGATCCTAGCCTTGGGCGGACTATGGCCGTTATTGAGAATGAACAAAATGGCTTCCATAAAACAGGTCGGGCTTAGTTTTACACGGAATGACCAAAGCCGTTTGTTAACAGGATTTGCCACCGGCATTGGATGCATCCTTCTGGTGTCGATCATTGCCCACTTGGCGACACCCAATATCAGCAATTTTGGCCATTCATCCTCGGATTGGATCCGGCATTTCAAGAACGCCTCTTTGGCCATGCTTCTGGTTCCCTTGATTGAGGAAATTCTCTTTCGAGGCGTTCTTTTCGGAGGGCTCCGATTGAGCCTAAATTGGCAATGGGCCGCTGTTCTTTCATCAATCATTTTTGCATCCGTCCATTTCCTCAATTCACGACCGGAAAACCCAGATCCCGTCCATGTAGCCAGCGGGCTAATTCTTTTGCCGTCAATGATGCATGGCCCCGCTGGAGACCCGCACTGGGTGCCAAGATTTTTAAATCTATTCATAGCCGGCCTGATCCTGTGCGGTCTTTATCGAAAAACGGGAAACCTCTATGCATCCATGGCGATCCATGCCGGATGGATACTTGGCGGCAAGACATTTGGTTTTATTACATCACAGGATAAATTCACTTTGCTTCATAACACTCTCTGGGGCCCAAAAGAGCTGATTCAAGGCTGGGCGGTCACACCGATTCTAATGGGAATGTTTGCATGGATCTGGTTTATGCAGCAAGACGTAGCACAACCCTCGGATTTCAGCCATGACCCTGTCATCGAGCAATAGCAGCACACTCGATCCCTTGGGGATGTTTTATCCGAACATTTGCCAAGCCTGCCAACGGCACCCAGCTTACCATCATGAGGGATATGTCTGCACAGCCTGTCGCTCTCATATCCGTCATATTCAGACTCCATTTTGCGACAAGTGCGGACTTCCGTTCCCGGGCGATCTGGACACGGAGTTCATATGCTCAAACTGCATCGACCAAGCGTGGGCTTTTGACAGTGCTCGTTCAGTCGCCTACTCAGGAGGCATCCTAAGGGACATCATACATCGGTTTAAGTATATGGGGGCCAACTGGTTCGAGTGTTTTCTCACCGGTGCCTTTATGGCGAAAGCCGGCAAAGAACTTCATCCGGGACAATGGGACGGAGTTATTTCCACGCCCCTACATCCAGTGAAACTCCGCGAAAGGGGATATAATCAGGCTAATTGCCTAGCCAAATCATTAGCGAATCACCTGAATACTCCATTGATCACCAACACCCTAAAGCGAACGAAGGCAACCAAACCACAGGCTACGTTGTCCCGGTCAGAGCGCCTTCAAAACGTCAAGGACGCATTCAAGGTTTCTGATAAACAGTCAATTGAAGGACTCAAACTTGTCTTGGTAGATGATGTCATGACAACCGGTGCCACAGTCAGCGCATGCGCGGATTCACTGAAACGCTCAGGCGCGAACACAGTAGCTGTTTGGACACTGGCGCGGGGCGGCTTGTCCACAAATTTGGCTTGAGAGAAGATCGCCGTGAGCCACAATGACAGCCGCAAGTCAAATCGGCCCTGAAAGCATGGATGACCTTACAAGCCAACCCGTCGGCGGTGGTGCTGTGGAACCTGGCGTCACACCCCCGCCTTCCGCACCGGAGACCTCCTTCAGCAAGAAACCAAAACTCGGTGTCTCACAGTCACGCAAACGTGAAATGCCTGAAGGCCTGTGGAAGAAGTGTCCCGAGTGTGAGGAATTGGTTTTTGAAAAAGAGTTGGACGACAATCTGAAGGTTTGCCCCAAGTGTGATTTCCATCACCCGTTCTGCGCTCAAACCAGAATTGATTCCTTGGTCGAGCCGGGTTCCTTTGAAGAGATCGACCCCAAAATGATCAGCGTCGACACCCTTGAATTTACTGGAACCGACTCATACGCCGCCAAATTGGAAAAACACCGCAAACGCACGGGCTTAAGCGATGCCGTCATTATCGGCACAGGCACAATGGGCAATCAACGGGTCGCCTTGGGAGTCATGGATTTTAATTTTCTTGGCGGCTCAATGGGGTCTGTTGTGGGAGAAAAAATCACGCGCATCATTGAAGTTGCCACTGAACAACGCCTTCCGCTCATGATCATTTCGAGCAGTGGAGGCGCCCGCATGTACGAGGGGATGTTTAGCCTAATGCAAATGGCGAAGACGAGCGCCGCAATAGCCTACCACGGACGGGCGCGACTGCCCTACATCAGTGTCTTGACCCACCCCACCACGGCGGGGGTTATGGCAAGTTATGCCAGCTTGGGCGATTTGATTATCTCCGAACCCAAGGCCATGATTGGCTTTGCCGGCCCGCGGGTCATCAAAGACACAACCCAATCCGAATTGCCTGAAGGATTCCAGACGGCGGAATTCCTGATTGAGCGGGGCCTGATAGACGCCATTGTCCCACGGCACAAGATGAAGGAGAAACTCACCGAGTACCTCGAATATCTCGGTTCAAACTGTGGTGGGTGAGCAGCCTAATCCATTTACTTGGGCAAGCCTGTGTCAGGATCCACGCGAGGCCCGACACCATAGTTCGTCTTCAGCTTGGCGTAAATCTGCCGTTGCACAGCGGGATCTCCAAAAGTCCCCACACGAATACTAATTGATGTCAGCTTATCCCCCATGTTTTCCAAGGAGTATGTGACCTTTCCGTAGTGACTTTTGGCGGTGACTAGCCCCACCAACGGCTTCTTCTCTCGTTTTTGCAATGCCATTCCCATGTCTTGAACCGTTGCGTCAATGGCATTAAATGCCTCGTCATAGCCAACGGGCTCCAGAATCTCCAAATCACCCTTCTTATAAGCCACCACACCACCACCCGCCGCGCTCGCGGCCGCCAAGCCACACAAAATGCACCCGGTTTGGGTCAACAGAACAACGGCACTACATACTAACCCCACCAGAATTTTCGCTTTCATTTTCACCTCCTTGGAAGGATCGAACGATCCCCCAGACCCGGACATTATATGTAAAATTGGCCGTGCGTCAAGGCTCCTTCAAGATATCCCGCTTGCCTTGGTGCTTTGCCCGGTGCCACGATGCGGCTAAGGAACAATGCCTTCTCCTGCCATCAATGAAGAAGCCCGCCTGAATAGGCTAAATGAATACGGGCTACTGGACAGCAAGCCAAAAATGCAGCCATTCACTTGGTCGACAAAAATCGACAATGGTGTTTGACTCAGACTGGCGATATGCCGGTGGAAATTCCACGATCGACCTCCCCAGCAGGTCGGGCCATTGAGTCAGTGTCCCTGATTCACCGCGAAGAGCTGGACAAAGAACAGTACACTGGATTTTTACTCCAAGACAATGGACTGCCGATCGGCACATTGTCTCTGTATACCGCAGGTCCCATCCCAGCAGAAACAGAAGCTATTATTTCACTTCATGCTGATACCATCATGGATCGCATTGCCACTCGAAACCGCCTGGGCCATCTCGTGCCAGCCAAGGGGGAGGAGCTTTTTGAACATGTGGTCGAAGGAATTTTCCGTACAACGCCGGATGGTCGATATCTGACGGCAAACCCTATGCTCGCCCACATTTATGGCTATGATTCACCCTCGGATCTAATCGAGGGGTTGAGTGATATTTCAGGCCAGTTGTATGTGGATCCAAGTCGACGAAATGATTTCGTCCGGCTGATGAAGGAAAATGACGTCATCACCAACTTCCAGTCACAAATCCGCCGCCGCAACGGCGAAGTGATATGGATTTCCGAAAACGTCCACGCGGTAAAGAGCGATGATGGGGATATTTTATATTATGAAGGAACCGTTACGGATGTAACCGAGAAACAAGTCATTGAATCAGCTCTGCGAGAATCTGAGTTGCTGTACCATTCCCTAGTGGAAACCATCCCGCAGAACATTCTCCGGAAGGATATCGATGGCAAGTTCACCTTTGCGAACCAGAATTTTTGCAGGCTTATCGGCCAGCCCCTCCCGAATATAGTTGGCAAGAGTGACCACGATTTTTTCCCAGAAGACTTGGCGGACAAGTACAGAAGGGACGACTTGAAAGTCATTGAAACAGGCGAACCTTACGACACGATTGAAGAACACGAAACCACTGAGGGCAACAAGATTTACGTTCATGTGATCAAGACCCCCTTAGTTGATTCTGAGGGAAATCCCAGCGGAGTCCAGGGAATGTTCTGGGATGTCACCCAGCGTAAAAAAGTCGAGGAAGAACTGGCGTTCGAGCGGGATCTGCTGCGCGCGCTTCTGGAAAATGTTCCCGACCGAATCTATTTCAAGGACACAGAGTCCCGCTTTGTCCGGTGCAGCCGCGCATTGGCCAATCGCTTGGGTCTGAACATGCCGGAAGAAGCCATTGGCAAAACGGATTACGATTTCCATCCTGAACGTGACGCGCGTGAGTACCACGAAGATGAGCAACGCGTCATCCTCACGGGGGAATCGGTCATCAACAAGGTGGAGAAACAGACAGGCGCAGATGATCAGCCTGTCTGGGCATCAGTCACAAAAGTCCCCTTCCGCAATCGCGCGGGCATGATCAAGGGTGTCATCGGCATCTCACGCGACATTACCGCTCTAAAACAGGCCGAGGAGGAAATGACGCGGGCAAGAGATCTCGCCGAGGAATCCGCAATGCTGAAGGCGCAATTTCTCGCCACCATGTCTCACGAAATTCGCACCCCGATGAACGCCGTCATAGGAATGGTGGATTTACTCCTCTCTACAGATCTTGACCACGAACAAGACGAATATGCCAATCATGTTCGTATGAGCGCGGATGCGCTTCTGGAAATGCTGAATGACATCCTCGACCTCTCCAAAATTGAAGCAGGCCGACTGGAACTTGAACAGACGACGTTTCATTTACGAGAGCTTGTGGAAGATGCGGTGGAACTGCACGCACTCAAGGCGCAAGAAAAAAATGTGGAGCTCGCGTGTCATGTGCCCACCGGTTGCGCTGGAGCCCACAAGGGAGATGCCGGCAGATTGAGGCAAATTTTGCTAAATTTTATTAGCAACGCAGTCAAATTTACCGACAAGGGTACTGTCAGGGTGACTGCCCGACGGGTTGAAAACGGCCATGTTCGATTTGAAGTCACCGACACTGGAATTGGAATTCTTGATGAATTGCAACCGAAAATATTCGAAGCCTTTCGGCAAGCCGATGGCTCTACAACGCGAAAATATGGAGGCACCGGCTTGGGGTTGGCTATTTCACGCGAGCTGGTGGAATTGATGGATGGTAGACTGGGTGTGGAAAGCGAACCCGACAGCGGCTCAGTATTTTGGTTTAGCCTCCCCTTGACCAAGGTTGATGGCGAGCCATCCGAAGCCCTCACCGAACTTAAAGGCCGCAGCCTTCTAATTGCCGCCCCAGACGGGTTTGTCAGGCGATCCTCGGAAGAATTCATGGCTGAATGGGGGATGAAGACACACTCGGCTGCCGATGGCGGCTCCGCTGAAAAATTCCTCAATGAAAAACCTGTACCCGACTTCGTCCTGTTGGATCTTGACCTGCCCGGTGTCGATGTCCTGGACTTGGTCCAACGAGCGCGAGATCGCTCACCTGAATCACATGTTTTTCTCCTCACTACCCGCGCACGCAAATTTGATCCCGGCATCATTCGTGCCATGGGGATAGCAGGTGCTTTGAGTAAGCCTGTCAAATGCCGCCGACTACTGCAGTCCTTGCTGGGCATCCTCAGCGGTGACTCCCTCTCAAGGCAACGCTCCGCTTCGCCGCACCCGCAGCAAGCTCTTAACATACTCGTGCTCGAGGATAATCGCATCAATCAGCGGGTGGCCCAGCTGCAACTGGAAAAACTAGGCTGCAAGGTCACGCTTAGGGACAGAGGTGAAGCTGTCCTCCATGAACCGTTGGATGAATATGATCTGATTTTCATGGACTGCCAAATGCCGGGCATGGATGGATACGAAGCCACCCGGAAAATTCGCGAGATGCAGAAATCACGGAATGATTCTCAAAAGGCTTACGTCGTTGCCATGACCGCCAACACTCGGGAAGAAGACCGCCAAGCCTGCCTTGATGCGGGCATGGACGACTTTATCAGCAAGCCCGTCCAAATATCGGAGCTCCAAAGGATTATTCACGAAGCCTTTGATGATTTGGAATTTACGGGTGAGCCAGCTGTCTTCTCCTCGCTACCAAAGGAAAC
Organism: Verrucomicrobiales bacterium; assembly: GCA_002728775.1. Taxonomy (GTDB): domain Bacteria; phylum Verrucomicrobiota; class Verrucomicrobiia; order Limisphaerales; family UBA1100; genus UBA6614. Next base: position 12,678 of record PBVU01000107.1, read on the forward strand.
TCTTCGCGAAATTTTGCCCATGTTCCTGGAGCAAGCCCGTGAGCATATAAATGTTCTACAAGAGAAGGCCAGCTCAAGCGATTTTGAGACAATTCGCCAAACTGCACATCAACTGAAAGGCACCAGCGCCAATCTCGGGGCACGCGCCTTGGCGGAGTTGTGCGGGCAGATAGAGGACGCCGCACGGCATGAATCAGGCATCTGTAAGGATCTAATCCCTAGCCTACCGAACCAACTCGATGTTGCCGAAACTCATCTCCAACGATTGGCCGATGGTTAGCCGGTCTTTTTTTGACAACCAAACCCTCCCCTCTTATTTTCCGTGCATGGAATCTTTGCATGCGCCTTGGCGCATTGAATACGTCCTCGGCCCCAAGGAGGGTGAAGACGGCGAACCCCTGTTCGCCGGGATCGCACAGTCCAATGACGACATCAAGAATCACGTCATTGCCCGCACTAAGTCTTCATTCGCCGTCTTAAATACATTTCCCTATAATGGTGGCCATGTCCTTGTGCTGCCCTATCGTCAAGTTCCAGACCTCGACGAACTCACGGAAGTTGAATTGCTTGACCTCATGAAACTGCTCGTCCGCTGCAAACAAGCCATCGCCAGCTCCATGCAGCCCCATGGTTTCAACGTCGGCCTGAACATTGGCAGGGTCGCTGGCGCGGGCATTGAGGAGCACCTACATTTCCACATCGTTCCGCGGTGGCAAGGAGACACCAATTTCATGCCAGCCATTGGCCAGACATCCGTACTGCCCGAGGCACTCTCAGAAACCGCCGATAAACTTCGCGCTGCCCTAAAAGATTAACCATGACCACCACCCTGCACTACGACAGCGCCCGCCAAGCCCAGCATCTCTTTGGAAACGATACTCAAAACCTTCATTACCTTCAAGAGGCCCTCAATATCCAAGCCACCGCTCGTGACGGCTGGATCAAACTCGAGGGCGATGAAGATTCCGTTGAACGCGCCAAAAGTGTTTTCACCTGTCTTCAAAAACAACTGGCCGGAGGGCAGCGGCTCCACAAAAGCGAATTTATCCAAGCAGTTGACACCGTCAGGGATGAAGGTGTGGACGCTCTCCAGAGCCTTGATAATGATCGCATCAGCACGACTCCGCGAAAGGCTGTTGTCACCCCCAAAACTATTGGCCAAGCCCGGTATATCCGCGCCATCAAGGGCAACGATGTTGCCATTGGCACCGGCCCTGCGGGAACGGGCAAGACTTACCTTGCCATGGCACTGGCTGTAAATGCATTCACTCGCGGAGATGTTTCACGCATCATCCTCACCCGCCCCGCCGTGGAGGCAGGCGAGGCACTGGGATTCTTGCCCGGCGACTTGAAGGAAAAACTCTCCCCCTATCTTCGCCCCCTGCACGATGCGCTCATGGACATGATGTCCGCTGAAGAAATCCAACGGCACATGGAAAGGGAAACCATTGAAATTGCGCCCCTAGCCTACATGCGAGGGCGCACTCTCAACAATGCATTCGTTATTCTCGATGAGGCACAGAACACAACCAGCGAACAAATGTTCATGTTCCTGACACGCCTTGGCTACAACACAAAGGCAGTGGTCACCGGCGATACTACGCAGATTGACCTGCCCCCACAAAAACGCTCTGGCCTAATTGAAGCCACTTCCACACTAAAACAGGTGGACGGTGTTGGCATTGTTGAACTCGGCAAAAAGGATGTCATCCGACATCCCCTTGTGCGACGTATCATAAAGGCCTACGAGGAACGTCGCCCCAACCCTTCATGAAGCGACTGACCATGCGAAATCAGCAACGGGAAGTCCCGCTTGTTACACAAGTTCTACGCCGCCAAACGCAGTGGCTGTTGGAGCACGCTCTCGCATGGCCAAAATATGAGATCGGGATTTATTTCATCAACAGCAAGCGCATGACTGCTCTGAATGAGTGCCACCTCTCCCATGAGGGCCCCACCGATATCCTCACATTTGATTACAAGGAATCGATTCCTACTGGAGAAATTTTCATTTGCCCAAAGGTTGCCGAGGAGAACGCACGTCAATATCGGGCCACTTTGCATCAGGAGATAGCCCGCTACCTCATCCATGGCCTGCTTCATATGAACGGCTATGATGACAAGACCCCGGGAGATCGCCGCAAAATGAAGCGCGAAGAAAACCGACTCCTCTGTTTGCTCCACAACAATGGATGAAAAATCAAACGGCCTCATCCTGAGAGTTCACCCTTTTTCTGACAGCAGTCTCATGGTTCAGTGGTTGACTCCTGCACATGGGCGCCTCACAACTTCCGCAAGAGGAGGGCGCCGACCCAAATCCGCATTCTATGGAAAATTGGATTTACTCTTTGAGGCCAATTTTTCATATCGCCTCAACAAACGTTCTGACATCCACACGCTCAGGGAAATACAACTTAGCAATTCACATCCGGCGATCCGGAAAGATGTCCGCAAACTGCAACTAATGGCCTATGCCACTCGTTTCGTGGAACAAACAACAGAGCCAAACACGCCAATCTTCGGCATCCACGCCATTTTCACCTCATTGCTTGAACACTTGTCAACAGCTGCCCCCAGGCCTGCGCTTGCCTACGCCTTGGAGATGAAACTGCTGAATGAGTTGGGTCTTTCCCCCGCCCTTGAGGACAGTCGACTCACAGAGCCAACCACAAAGCTTCTCGAGCAACTTACCATCGGAAGCTGGAGAAGCATAGAATCCATCAAGCCAACGCACTCCCAAGTGAAAGAGATGAGGGAATATTTGCACGGCTTTCTAGTCTATCATTTGGGGAAATTGCCGAAAGGCCGGAAAGCCGCATTGGCACTTTCATAAAATCATGCGGGTGCCAACTCAGCAGGCTCTGTCCATTTGCCGTGCTCCTTGATCAAACCCACCAAGCACTCAACAGCCTCCGATTCAGGGATATTGAAATTCACCGGCTCCCGCCCCACATACAGGTTTATTTTCCCAGGGGCACCGCCGACATAGCCAAAATCCGCATCCGCCATTTCTCCAGGACCATTGACAATACAACCCATGATGGCAATTTTGACACCTTTAAGGTGATCAGTTCGCGTCTTGATGCGCGCTGTCACTTCCTGAAGGTCAAACAGTGTGCGACCACAAGAGGGACAAGCCACGTAATCTGTCTTGAAGGACCTACACCCTGCTGCCTGAAGAATATTGTAAGCCAGCCGGAGAGACTGCCCTGCACCGCTTTCGCCCCGAATCAAGACAGCATCACCGATGCCATCCGACAACAAGGAACCAACCACAACCGATGCCCTCAAAAGGGCGATTTCGGGCGCTAAGACCAATGGCTCAAAACTCAAGCAGTCCTTCAACAGGATGGGATTGTCCGCCCCAACATTTTTCATGCGACTGGCCAACAGCCTGAATGCAGTAATTGCGGGCAAACCGATGCCATCCTTTACCGTGATTAGTTGGGCCGAGTGTGAAATTTCAAAAGGATCGCGAGGGTCAACTTCCTGCAGTTTCAAATCTTCATGAATCGCCTCTGGCCTCACATCATCTCCCGGCCGAATGCGGAGCACAAGTTTCTCCCATGCAGCCCGTTCAACCACAACTCGAATAACCTGCTCGCCTCCGCAATTAATGCCATCCGCCAATTCAACTTCAGACGAGAATCTGCGTCCGTATTCAAACGGATCAAAACTCAAAGGCAAATCTGGCGCGTCCCCACGACTGGACAATCCTTCGATTTCATTAATCAAATCCGTGCAAACCCTAATCTCATTTGGCGAATCCTCAGTCAACGAAACGCGTATCGTGTCACCAATCCCATCACACAACAAAGAACCAATCCCGATCGCGCTTTTGATGCGCCCATCCTCTCCCTCACCTGCTTCGGTCACTCCCAAATGTATGGGGTAATTCCAGTCGTCTCCTTCTGCCATCAATCGCGCCACCAGCAATCGGTAGCATTCGATGGCCACCTTTGGGTTGCTTGATTTCATCGAGAACTTGAAATTGTGGAAATCTCTCTCGCGCGCAATCCGCGCAAATTCCAACGCACTTTCCACCATGCCCAGCGGCGTGTCGCCAAACCGGTTCATAATCCGATCACTCAGAGAGCCGTGATTTGTTCCAATCCGCATGGCTCGCGAATGTTCACGGCAGTAATCCACTAGTGGTGCGAACTTTTCTTCAATGCGAATTAATTCATCGCCATATTCAGCATCCGTATATTCACGGGTCTTGAATTTTTTGGAATCCGCATAGTTGCCGGGATTTACACGAATCATTTCCACCCACTTGGCTGCCTCCATGGCCGCTTCCGGCTTGAAATGAATATCCGCAACGATCGGCACAACGCATCCCCGTTCTCGCAATGCTGCCACGACATGCTCCAAGTTCGCCGCATGCCGCACAGTCTGTGCTGTGATTCGAACAATTTGGCAGCCGACTTCTACCAAATCCAATGTCTGTTTCACGCATGATTCCGTATCGAGCGTGTCACAAGTCAGCATTGATTGCTTCACCACCGGTGCGCCACCTCCAATAACAACTCCCCCATTGGCGGGATCACCCACAACAACGGGACGTGTAGCCCGTCTTTGATAACGGAATGGCGAGGCGCAATAACGCATTACTTAGATGGCGATTCCTGGATGGTCGCCTCGCGATTGAACAGTTCCTTGAAGATCGGCACCCGTTCCTTGATGTCAAAAAATGTGACATACAACATAAAGGACAGAAGCATGACAGCAAAAACTGTGGTCGCATATTCCTGGACACGCAAACTAATGGGTTTGTCGCGGATCTTCTCAATAATGGACATCACGATATGCCCCCCATCAAGAACCGGTACGGGCAGGAGATTTAAAATGGCCAAGTTAATGTTCAGTAGCACCAGAAAACTCAACGCCAGCCGATAATCAGTTTTCACCTGAATGGAAAGCATTCCAAAGATGCCCACCGGACCGCTAAGATCCTTGGCACCCACGCCCGTTTCCGAGGAGCGCGTCAAGGCACTGACAGTCAGCGTGATCATGTCCCAAACCTCCTTCATTTGCACCAAGGGGCCGGGCGTTGGCTCAACTGGTTGATAGACAGTTTGTGTCGGCCGGAAAACGATTCCTGCCTCATCTCCAAGCGCAATGCCAACCCGAACTTGACCATCCGCTGTATCCATTTTAGGTGTTACCTTCAAATCCAATCGCTCATCGCCCCGGGCAACCAGCAGTGCCGCCGTCTCCTCGCCATTTTCCCTGATGCGATCAATCAAATGCCGTGAGCTGGTGATTCGCTCGCCATTCATCTCGAGTATCAGGTCATCCTTTTCAATCCCTGCCTCCATCGCTGCGGTCGGAGGGAGTGGCTTTTCTTCTTTTAAGCCAATTGAGACCCAGAAACTTTCCCACGTCCCCAACATGGGCTTGGGCACACCCATAACTTTGACTGAGGAATCATCCGTCGGCAGAAAATCTAACCTACGCTCCCGCCCGTCATTACTGACCAAAATCTTCTTTTCCATGCTGTCAGTCAGCAAAAGCTGCAGAAAATGATGCTGACCATAAACAGCATGACCATTGACCTTCAAAATCTCATCGCCCTCTTTAAAGCCAATCTCCGAGAGGTATCCCTTGGTCTCAATTTTCGCAATGATCAGCTTTTCCGCAGTAGACAAGTGCAGTCCCTTGATTCGCCGAGCACCTTTGCCGGTGGATAGTTCCGTCTCGATGATTTCAGTTTTGCCTCCAGAGACGCGTGAAAAGGTCGCTGGCACTTTTTCTCCCTCATGCCGAATGACCGCAAAGATTACCTTCTGCCAAGTGGAAACCTCTTGACCGTCAATCTTGGCCAGCTTGTCTCCGGGCCGCACTTTGGCATAACCTTCTTCACTGGAGCCGACATAGCCAATCGTTGTCGTGCTGGCCGGTTTGAGAACGCCCACCGCCCATAGGACCAAGGCAATCACAAATGCAAATACGATGTTCATAAAGGGCCCGGCAAAGGCCACAAGTATCTTTGACCATGGCGAAACGGGGGGTAGCTCCTCCTGTTCTTCCTCCTCATCCTCTCCGGAACCTTCGGGATCACTCCCTTCCCCCTCATCTTCTATTTTTGGCTTCCCCTCCAAGGCTTCACTGGTCAGCATCTGGGGCAATTTCACAAATCCACCCGCGGGAATCCACCGGATGGAGTAAAGGATTCCATCCTTTTCCCGGCTCCAAAGGATTGGTCCAAATCCAATGGCGAACTCTTCAACCTTCAAGCCCCGTTTGAGAGCCACCCAATAATGGCCAAATTCATGGACAAAAATTGCCGCGCCGAACATTAGTACGACCACCGCAAGCACCCAGATGACATCTAATATACCCGTCATTTGTTCAAAGGCGTGAACCTAGCAGCATTGAAGAAACAAGGCAATCCAGCAGTCAGGCGGGCTGAAATGCTCTGGTGGAATAATCTCGCGCCCACGCGTCGGCGGCAATGATCTGATCCAAGGAAGGGTGGTCCTGTAATTTATGGGCGTCCATTGTGCATCCCACCAGTCGGGTAATGTCCGTGAAGCCAATCTGTTCATCACAAAACGCCTGAACAGCCACTTCGTTGGCCGCATTGAGGACCGCAGGCAACGTTCCTCCCACATCACCCGCCCGACGTGCATGATTGAGCGAAGGGAAGCGAACTGTGTCAGGCTCCTCGAAATCCAAGCGGCCGATTTCGGCAAAGTTGGTTTGAACCCGCTCACTGGCCGCACGTGCAGGATA
>PBVU01000108.1:0-18408 GCA_002728775.1 Verrucomicrobiales bacterium
AAGGTGCGGGAAACACAGCTTGGCCCTTTGGCTGCCAAGGGCAATCGGCGGGCAAAAATGGCACGCCACTTGGTCTCGAATCTGGATGCCTACCTCAGCGCGTGCCAACTGGGCATCACCCTCGCCAGTTTGGCCTTGGGTTATGTGGGGCATCCCATTTTTGACAAGCTGCTTTCGCCGATTTATGAAATCCAAATCAATGGCAGAGACTTTCTTGAGAGTGCGTATTGGAGAAATACCATTTCCTATGCCGTTGGATTTGCCGTCATCACTGTGCTGCACATTGTCGTGGGTGAAATGGCGCCGAAATGGCTGGCTATCCAGCGTTCGCTGTCAACCAGCCTGTGGGTGGCTTATCCCTTGAGGTGGTTTTATTGGATTATGTATCCCTTTATTTGGGCGTTGAACAGTTGCGCCTTGTGGCTGCTGCGTAAGGCCGGCTTGGGGGAGGTGGATGAGCACTCGCACATCCATTCCGAGGATGAATTGCGAACTATGCTCGCAGGATCCAGCCGGGGAGGGGAGCCGGTGGGTTTTGGACGGGACATTGTGTTGAATGCCTTCGATTTAAAGAACCGTGTGGCGAGGGAAGTCATGCGGCCTCGCCGTGAGATCGTGGGTTTCAACACAGGCGCGTCGATTGAGGACTGCCTGGAATTGGCGGAAAAGACTCGCCACTCGCGGTTTCCGCTGTGTGTGGACGGCAGCATTGACGAAACAAAAGGGGTCATTCACATCAAGGACCTGTACGCCCAGCGACACACAGCAAAAATGGCTGAGGAATTGTTGCCCTTTGCGCGTCGTTTGGTCTATGTGCCGGAAATGGCACGGTTGGAAAGGTTGCTGCACATGTTTCTGGACCGGAAACTGCACTTTGCTCTGGTGGTGAACGAGTTTGGGGACACCGTGGGCATGGTAACGCTGGAGAATGTTATCGAGGAATTGGTTGGCCAGATTCAGGACGAGTTTGATCAGGAAAAACCCATGTTCAGGAAGCTGAACGACAACTGTTGGGACATTGCTGGGACGATGCCGCTGCATGAATTGACTGAGTTAACCGGGGAACCTTGCGAGGAGAAAGGCGTGTCCACCGTCAGCGGTCTGATTACACGGCGTTTGGGGACATTTCCCAAGGTGGGGGACAATCTTCAGTTGGGCAGCTACGAACTGCGTGTGGAACAGACGTATCGATTGCAGGTGGAACAGGCGCGGTTGATCAAGGAAAATGGCAGCGAGTCCGAGCCAGTTGAGGAAGCGGACAGTTAAGACCACGACGGTGCTTCAGGCAGGCAGGCGTCAAATTCATCCAGCAGGTTCCGTTGATAGTCTCCGGCAAAGGAGCCGTCGAAGAATTTTCCAAGCGCCTCGTCGTATAGGCGTCTCCAACTGGCCTCTTCCTCGCCGGGATTGATGGGAAAGAAGAGGGCTAGATTTGCATTGGCGGCTTGATAATCGCCGGGAGCATCGCCAATCATCAGCACTTTTGAGGGCACATATTTTTCCCCAGTTGCAAATTTCAGATGCTCGGTTTTCGTGCCCATCTCCTGTCCGGCAATCAGGCGGACTTGATCCGTCATTTTATTGTCGGCCCACTCACGCTTCAGCGCATCCGAAGGCGTTTGAGAAATGACCATGCAGTCGGCCTGTTCGTTCATCTTAACGAGACATTCGCTGACAAGGGGAAAGGGGGGAATGCCGCGGACGATATCCTCGATCTGCGTGTTTACCGCATCGGACCATTCTCGGATTGGAATGAGGGCACTGTTGCCGGATTCAATTTCAGCGTACAACGTCGCATTGCCGAGCTTGGACTCCCGTTTCATCCAGTCATCAAGGGCGGGAAACGCGGGGGCGTTGATGCCACGTGACTTGGCTTCAGGGTGGCCGTTCATCAAGTCCAAGGCACGGGTGACCGCGTGGAATCGGTTGCAGCCGCGTGTCTTGGAATACAGATTCACAAACTCCCATATTTCACGCGCGTACTTGCTGGCCGCCTGCAGGTCAAAGTGTTTGATGAACATGGGGGCAAAACACTCCTTGTGCTTGATCTCCATGGAATCAAACACGCACCCATCCGAGTCAATGCCAATGAAGAAGGACTTCGCTGGCACGAAATCCTTCAGTGCTTGTGCGGGATCAGGCATTGTAAGTGCTGGAGGAAACACTACCCCCGCGGCCGGTCCAGTTGGTGTGGTGGAATTCGCCGCGAGGTGTATCGATCCGCTCGTACGTGTGCGCACCAAAGTAGTCCCGCTGTGCTTGGAGGAGGTTTGCTGGAAGGCACTCGGAGCGGTAGCTGTCGTAAAAGGCCAAGGCGCTGCTGAAGGCCGGGACGGGAATACCGCGTTTGGCCGCTACGGCCACCACGTTGCGCCAACCTTTCTGGCTGCGGCGGATTTGTCCCTTGAAAAAAATGTCGAGCATCAGGTTGGGCAGGCGGGGGTGCTTGTCGTAGGCCTCCTTGATCTTGTCCAGGAAACGACTTCGGATGATGCAGCCACCGCGCCACATGAGGGCAATGTTGCCGTAATTCAGCCGCCAGCCGAACTCCTTGGCGGCCGCCCGCAGGAGCATGAAGCCTTGGGCATAGCTGACAATCTTGGAGGCATACAGGGCACATCGAATGTCCTCCACGAACTTTTTCCGATCGCGCGTGATGGCTGGCTTGGGGCCACGGAGTTTTTTTGACGCCTTGACGCGTTCGTCCTTGAAAGCGCTGACGCAGCGCGCGTAAACAGCTGACGCAATCAGCGTGACTGGAATGCCCAGCTCCTGTGAACTGATAACCGTCCACTTGCCGGTGCCCTTTTGGCCAGCGGTATCGAGAATCTTCTCCACCAGCGGTTCGCCGTTGTCGCGAAAGGCGAGAATGTCGCGAGTGATTTCAATGAGGTAGCTGTCAAGATCACCGTTGTTCCATCCCGCGAATACCTCATGCATTTCATCCGCTGTCATGCCGAGTCCATTTTTCATAAGACTGTAGGCCTCGCAAATGAGTTGCATGTCACCATACTCGATGCCGTTGTGAACCATTTTCACAAAATGCCCCGCGCCATTTTCCCCTACCCAATCACAGCAGGATGATCCGTCATCAACCTTGGCCGAGATAGCCTGCAGGATGGGCTTAACATGCGCCCAAGCCTCGGGGGAACCGCCGGGCATGATGGAAGGGCCGGTGCGCGCACCCTCCTCCCCGCCAGACACTCCCGCGCCAATGTACAACAAACCTCGGGCTTCGACATATTTTGTCCGGCGCACGGTGTCCTGATAGAGGGAGTTGCCGCCATCGATGATGATGTCGCCGGGATCAAGGTGTGGCATTAACTTGTCGATGAAGTCATCCACCGCCTGCCCCGCCTTGACAAGCAGCATGACGCGACGGGGTCGCTTGAGGTTGTCAACCATTTCCTGAATCGAATGCGCGCCGATGATGTTCGTGCCGGCTGCTTCACCGCGCATGAAATTTTCCACCTTGGAGACGGTTCGATTGTAGGCCACGACAGTGAAGCCGTGGTCGTTCATGTTTAAAATCAAATTCCGGCCCATCACGGCCAGGCCAATCAGTGCAATGTCACCTCTGGGTTCCATGTGTAAAAGCCACCTCGGGGCGCGAAGGATTACCGAATCAGGCCCGCGATAAAAGCAGAATCTTCGGGTTGGGACGAAACGGCGTGAAGGAAAGGTTACATTAAAATTGCAACCGTTCGTCAGCGGCCAACAATTCTTCCAGATTACCCCAGCCCGCCTCATTCATCGTGTGGAAGGCGTGCAGGTAAAGAATGACGGATTCCTTGTCGTGGCTGGCCAAAAGAGTATCGATGGCCGCGTTCAACTTGTTGTCCTCCATTGAGTGGGGCAAATTCTCTACTACACCATCCTCATGCTCAATGCCGAGTTTATCGAGAAACGTCCTCACCATTTCCACCTGATTCTTGAGAAGCCAGCCGCGAATCAATCCGGACGCCGCTTCGTTGAAGCCCGGGCGTGTGAGCGACTTGAGCATCATTTTGTGACGCATGGACTTGGGCTGCTTTTTCAGGAACACAGGCCGAACCCGCTGCACTTGGGCCACGGCGCTAAGGGTGGCCTGATAGACTTCCTTATTGTCCCCTGCGGTGTCCTCAATGATGCGGAGCGCCAACTCTGGGGACATAAACACAAATAATTCATATGATTCCAGCATGTTAGTGTGTCAGATGGCGGCCACCGTGATCTTGTGGTGATTAGCGGCCTGTTCCACGGTCTCGCGTTCCAGCAACAGGGTGCGGCCGGCTTCAAAGGCCAGCACTGCCAGACGGGAGGCGGCGCAGATTTCCAAAGTTTTCGGGCCAAGGCAAGGAATATCAAACCGGAAATCATGCCCGGGCTTGGCGACCTTCACGGCCACGGCGCCTCCCGCTTTGCCGGCCAGTTCGCCGCCACGAGCCAGGCAGGCATCTGTGCCTTCCCAGCCCTCCACGGCCAACACGGCGCCATCCTTCACGACGACGGTTTGGCCAATGTCCAGACGCGCGATCTCGACAGCCATTTGGTGGGCAAACTTGATATCCGCCAGTTGCGCGGGGGTGGGGGTGGAGCCGGCGACATATCCTTTGCCTGGCATGGCGGGCTGCAGCCAAGGAGTGGCTTCAATCAGGTTGATATCTTCACTTGAGAGTTCATTGGCGATGGCACCGAAAATGGAATGGGCGTTCTTGGTTTTCAGTCCCATGAGAAGTTTTACCGCTCGCAGGTCGGGGCGGAGGTTGAAGAGGTTGCCGGGGGCAACTTGGCCGACCATGACGCATTCGGAAATGGTGTGTTCCTTAAATGCGGTGATGAGTTTGCCGAGTTGGCCCACCTTGATCCAGATGGTTTCATCGACGAGATTTTCAATCGCCTTCTCGGTTTCCCCATGCATGGCCACAGCCACCAGTTTTTTTATGCCCGCGGCCCGCGCTTCCCTCGCTAGGAGCAGCGGGAGGGCGCGATTGCCAGCAATGATGCCGAGTGCTTCAGGGGTGCTCACGGGCGGAGTCTAGCAGGTGAGGTAAACGCAGGCAAAAAAACGGGCGGCCAAGCCGCCCGCTGAAATAAATTGTTGCCTTTGCTCAGTTGTTTTCGGGAGTAGGGTCGGGTTTCTGAAGTTCTCCGGGCTGTTGGGTGGGGGTACTCCATTCCAGCTTGTCGAGCATCACTGCGATTGCATAGCGCAGGTCCAAGTCCTCTGACTCCATGTTTTCATCCTTGGTGATGGCCAATTCCGAAAGGTCTCCATTTACCCTTTCCAGCCGCTCGTGGGTGGATTTGTAAATCTCGTCGATGTCGGGATCACCAAACTCACGGTTCTCCGCGATTTTGTACAGGTCATCGATCAGGGCATCGGTCAGGAGCCGAATACTGCCTTCCAGCTTGGCTTTCAGGCGGGCTTTCTCCTGCTCGTCATCCTTGACCGCTTGAAGATCCTTCACCGTGTCGATATAGGCCTTCAGTTCCGCCTGATGCGCGTCAAGCATGGTGCCAACGGCATCCTTGAACTTGGGCTTCAAGTCGCCCAAAACGGCGTCCAGCTGGGCCTCCGCCTGGCCTTGGAACGCTTGACGGTATTCGGGGATTGTCGAGGTGATCAGCTTGGGAACCTCATCCTGAATGTAACGTGGAAGGTCGTCCTTGATTCCCTTGGCCAACTCGGGGCCGCGGGTTTGAATCTGGTCATCGACCCAAGTCACGACATAGCTTCGGATGGTGTCTTGAGTGACAAGTTCTTTCGTCTTGCTGGTGATAAACCACATGTAACCGAGCACCACAACGCAGAGAACCGCGGAGATGGTGATGGCGTTGCTATGGGATTTTTTTGTCTTTTCGTAGAGCTCCTCGATGAACGCAGTCTGTCCCGTATCTTCGCCTGATTGATTTTGTTGTTCGTCGCTCATTTTGTGAAATGTTAAAAGATTTTTGTCGGGAGAACCTGCTAGTTACTTTGCTGCTCGTTCTGTTTGATTTGGTCAGCTTCTTGCTGCGCCTTGAGGGATTCCTCAGCCTCGCGCAGTTGAATGTTGACCCGCTCCATCAGGGTTAATGCCATGGAAATGGTGAACTCCCGTTCCCGGCCTTGCAGTGAATCGTACTCCTTGTCATAGATTGTATTGAGGTGGTTTGACATGGATGACAACTCGTCAATATGCGGCTTGAACATCACGGCAATGATGTCACCCGTGCGGTTGGTGGAAGCTGTGTAAACACCTTTCTGGATGGCCTCAACCAGCTCGCCGGACTCAAGCTCACCGATGGTGCCCTGAGGTGTTTTGGCCGCCTCCAGCTTTTCTCCCAAGGACTCATAAAGAATTTGGTTCAGGGTCTCGATACCCTTGTCGGGCACGGTGCTGACCAGTAGGTCCAGTTCCTCGGCGGCGATCTTGACCACGTCGCTGCCTTGGTTCTGCCAGAGCAGCTTGAGTTGCCTTTCAATTTCCTTTTGGGAATCGGCGAATGTATCTTTGACCAGTTTTTTGGCGCCCGGAATCACGGAGATTTTCGCATCTTCGTGAAGTTTATTGAAAAACTCTTGGGCGCCCGCCGCGTCGGTGGGGAATTCACCGCGGACATGGTTGACAATGGACAGGATGAAGAGAGCGATGATCAAGAGGACTGCGACCACAGATCCAATGCGCCACATGCGCGTCTCGGCTGTGAGCCGATGGATTTCCTGAATTAGCATCGACTGATCTTCACCCGCGTTGGTTTCGTTGTTTTTTTCTTCTGGGGATGACATTGCTAATGGCCTCGATTGGGTATTTTGGGCTGAGACAGCGCACTCTGGCCTTATTGTGGACAACGTGTCAATAATGTTTTTCGTGAGCCGGGGCTTGTTGACTTTTACCCGAAATTGCAGGGATTATCGGCTCGTGAGCGATGTTATCTATCCACGAAGTCCTCGTGAACAAATGGCCGGCTGGTGTTGGTTGCCACGTTTCGTGGACAAAATACGCCTGAACGCCACGGGGAAATTGCATCCGGATTACCAGCCCAATTTTTGCCGCAAGGGCTTCGATTTGGCTTGGCTGGAAGCTGCCGGATTGGAGGGGGGTGCCTTTGTACAAGTGGTTGAAGCCACGGTGACCGATGGTGAAGTTTGTGACTGGGTAGATAAAAATGCCAAGGCCTCCAAAGCCGACAAGGAGGCGTTTCGAGAGAAAATGGAATATTACGGGCGCGATGAATCCAACGCTGAACTGCGAGCCTTGCTGCAAAAGCGCAAGGAGGATGCTGGACTTGGGGGCCGGGATGATATCCAGTGTTTTGTGGATTACATCGAGGCAGATGAAGGCAGGTCTTAGCCGATAAAAAAAGCGCCGGAATAATCCGGCGCTTGAAGGGGGATTCAATTGGCCTAGCTCAAGTCCGGCACAACGTACGGCTTGCGGTACTCACGGGTGAGTAGCTTGTTGGCTGCGGCATTGCCGGGGAAGGTTTCTTTCTTGGTATCCATGGTCAACGCCGGACCCAGCGTCAACGGGGTGGCCTTCAGGTCCACCTCGTTTTTCGCCGCCAAGTGGTCAATCATCCGGTCCACCGCTTCAGTAGCGGCAAAGTCGCCCTTAATGGCCTCCCGAATATCTTCCACCGAGGCATCCTTTCCAACTCGATGGGAGATGTTGCCGGTGTGGCAGAGCGCGCTGGAAAGGTGTCCCTCCAGGATTTCCGCGTTGAGGTCCGATGGTTTCCGACTGCGTACAGCTTCAATGAAGTTGCCAAAGTGATCGCCGCCTCCCCCGAAGTTTTTGATTTGTTTGTTGTCGTTGTCGTAAACTTGGACGGAGCCATAGTTGCGAACGGCCACCCATCCCTTCTCGCACTCGACAAACACCGCCACACTGCCACCGCGGTAGGTCGGGCGCTGGCCGGATCCTTTCACGACGCCGAGACCCCGCACTTCAAAGATCAATGGCGCGGTCTTGTAGTCATGGTAGATAACTTGCGTGTTTGCCGTTTCGCCGTCGTCCTCGTAGCCGAGGCGGCCGCCGACACTCCACACGCGCGGTGAAAGTTCCATGTCGCCAAGGAACCAGCGGGCGATGTCCATCTGGTGGATGCCTTGGTTGCCCAAGTCACCATTGCCGTAGTCCCACATCCAGTGCCAATCGTAATGCAGTCGCTTGCGGCTCAATGGCTTTTTCGGCGCCGGGCCAAGCCACAGGTCATATTCTACGGAGTCCGGGATGGGATTGTCCTCGGTGGTCAGCCCAATGCTGGGGCGGCGCTTGTAGCAAAGGCCGCGCGATACCTTGATCTTGCCCAAGGCGCCGGACTGGACAAACTCAACGGCGTCCTGAATGCATTTGCTGGAACGCGCCTGGGTGCCGGTTTGAACAATCTTTTTGAATTTGCGCGCGGCATTCACAATTTGGCGGCCCTCCCACACGTTGTGGCTGACGGGTTTTTCCACGTAGACATCCTTGCCGGCTTGGATGGCCCAGATGGATGCCAATGCGTGCCAGTGGTTGGGCGTGGCAATGGTCACGATGTCGAGATCCTTGTCTTCCAACATCTTGCGCAGGTCGGTGAAGCCTTTGACCTTATATCTGTTCACGCCGCCTTGAAGCACGCCCTTGTCCACGTCGCAAAGGGAATGGAGTCGGACGCCTTTTTCGGCCTTTTGCATGTTGCGGATGGAACCGATGTGGCTGTTGCCGCGTCCTCGGAAACCGATGGTTCCCGCGTTCAAGGTGTCATTGGCACCCTTCACTTGGGCCCAACTTTTGGCCGTCCAACTCACGGCCGCGCTCGTGTAGAGCGATGTCTTCAGGAACGACCGTCGAGTCTGCCGGGTGATGGTGGTTTTGTATTTTTTTTCCATGATCTTGATTTGTTAAAATTTGATTTCAGCGAATTTTTTCCATTGTTCTTCAATCTGCTTGGCATCCGCTGGGCCGGCATGCCAAACGAACCGGTAATTGAAAGTAACGCTTTCACCGCGCTTCAGTTTCATGTTGCCCGCGGATTTGTCTGGCAACCGTTCAAAATGGCGTTTGCCAAAGACATTTGCCGCGCAGAGGCCATAGGAGCGGGCGTGCCAGTTGGAGGGATGACGGGGGTTGTCTGGGTGGTCCAGAACGGTGACGCCAAGTGTCTTGCCTTCCACAGTGCCATGATAGTTGATCCACTTGGCACGTTTTCCCCAGCAGGCAGCATCCTTGATGCCCTCACTGTTCAGCATGTGGCCTTGGGCCTTGACCTTTGCGGTCGGGTGAGGCGAGACGCACATGGTGTCGGGCACCCTGATGGACATGCCCGCGTCCTTGTCGTCTTGCAATTCCAGATCGCCCTCGGAGGCATGGATGGTGATGGAGTAATCCAGCATCCGGTCAGCTTTTCCCACGTAAAATGTGATGGTGCGGCTGTCGGTGGCCACGGTTTCGCCATTATTGCCCACCCACTTGTTCCAGGAATGGATGCTATTGTCCTTGATGGCGACCTTCGTTTGCACCTGCTTGCCGCTGGAGGAATTTTCTCCCCAGAAATCATGCACGCCGCCGGATTTCCCACCCTTCACATGGCGGTGGCCCCACCAGAGGCTGCGATGGTGCTTGTGATCATTTGACTCGCCCGGCTTGGGGGGCTCCATCGGGAACCGTCGGGTCATGGCCGTTCCGTCAATCCAACGCACCGGATAAAGCACAGGCTTAGGCACATGGGTATAATGGTATTCGGTGAAAAGCTTGCCGTCTATCTTGACGACTACCTTGCCCTTGTCCTGGACAATGGAAACCCCGCCACCAGCAAAGGTTACGGATTGGAAAGAGGCACAGACTAGAAGCAGCGCGATCCGTTTCATAGGCGATGTGGGATGCTGGGCAGGCAGGTGGGTTTGGTCAACCCAAATCAAAAATTTTCAGGGGCCATTCCGGGCGTGGCACGATACGCGTTTGAACATCAATCAACGGGGGAACAGCAGGAGATTCGGGCGTCTTTCTGGTCCCATTCTAACCCAGCCTGAGCGCTGCAAGACGCCGTCGGCAAAGGCAACCCTCAGCCAGTCATCTTCGCGGCGCTCCAGAATATCCAGTTCAATACCATCGCGCAAAGGGTCGGGGTCGGCATGGTCAATGCCCGGCGGAACTTCGCTGGGTTCAAGGGGGCGCTTGTAGACAGGTGTTTCCCGAATGGCCACAGCCTCGTTGCCGGCGAATTGGACACTCCATGCCAGTACGGCCAAGAGCGAGAAACCGAGGGCCCCGCCACCCAACATCGGCAACCAGGGTCGCCAGGTCGACTTCCATGCCGGCCGAATACAGCCTGCGGTCATCAAGCCCAGCCAGGCTGTCAGGCACACGGACGCCAAGGCGGCCCATTCGTTGAGTGTTAAAAAACCGAGCAGTACGCGGCTGGCAGACTCGCGAGGAGGTTGGCCGTGAACGCGTTCGCGGGCCTGCTGCAGGTGGTCGGTGACAACCTGTGAGCGGGGCGATAACCGACGGGCCAGCCGGTAGTGATAGATGGCTTGCCCTAACTGGGAGGCCCCGAGGGCAGTGCCATGATCGCGGTCGCGGCTCACTTGGTGATGGGCATTGGCCAGGTTGTAATGGAGGGCGGCCGAGGTGCGGTTGACCTTGATTAGTTGGCGGTAATGGGTAATGGCATTTTCATATTGGCCGAGCGCATAGGCGCGGTTGCCTTTCTGGAAGGATTCTTCATTGCCGGCCAAAACGGTTGCGGCCAGCAGGATTGGAAGCAGCGTTTTAAACATCATCCACGGGGGCTTCCAGTTGGTCTAGCGCGGAGAGAATTTCGTGCAGTTGGGTCGGTGCGGTTTCGGGGATCGATCGTGTGCCCGCGCCAAAGCGGACGGCGTTGGCCGTGGCAAAGAAGGCGTCCAGTTTTTGGGCGGCTTCACGCGGCAATCGTTCGGACCATTCATCGCGGAGCACCGCCTCGGTGATGCCTCCGGCTGGAATGTCCAGGCGTTCGCCGATTCGTTCGCGCAGCAGGCCCGTGGCTTGGGCGTAAAACTCCGCCGCATTGTCGCCCAGAGCCAGTTTCTCCAGCCGAGGTGTGGCTTTGCGGAGAATCTTTTCGACGCGCAACCGGCGGACAAGGCGGGGCCGGGCATCGTAGTAGTCCCGTCGCTTGCGCCACGTGAGTGCAATCAGCCAGGCGGCCATGGGTAGGGACTGGGCGGCCAAGAACCAAGTCTGAGTTAAAAGCGGCGGAGCAGGAGCAACCAAGGGCCCGGGGTGCGACCATTGTGCGTAAGGTTTTTCCGGTTCCGACTCTGGCGCGGCGGTCATGTTTACGGCGGATTCGGGCACGGTGGATTCAACCGGCGCATCGCCATGAACCACGAGGGGAAGACGGGCGGAAGTAAGTTCCTGATATTGGCGGGGGCTGGGGGTGAAAAAACTGAACTGGAGCGGTGGAATGCCCGATGTGCCCGCCCGACGCGGGAGCAGGTTGACGCGGAATTGCTTGGTGGAGTAGGCGGTCATGGCCTCGAGGTCGATGGTGCCCACGCTTAGGCGGGGGGTGAGCCGGTCCACGCGAAATCCTTCCCAGCCATTATCCGGCGCGGGCATGGGCACGGTGTCCAAGGCGCCGGTCCCTTGGAGGGTGGCCATCAGTTCAACGGGGTTGTTTACTCGGACGCGTTGTTTTTCGGCCTGAACGATCAATTCAAATTGTCCAACCGCGCCCGTGAAATGGGCAGGCCGTCCCTCGACTGGTAGAGGCCGCACGTCCAGTGGGATGGGGCCGCTGGCCAGTTCGTATTTGATCTTCTTGGGAATGCCGCCGGTGAAATCCTGCACGAGCAACTCGGTGTTGAATTCCAACTCCAGTTTACCGGTGCGCGTGGCTACCGCGGCTCGCTTGTAGTGGTAAATGGCAACGGGCCGTCCGCCAATGGTGCCGCGGGATTCCGAAAAGTAGGGGCGGTTGATGAGAAAGCGGATGCCCTCGGTGCGCGCTCGGGGAGGGTGGTTGCGCAGTTCGTTGAAGTCAATGCGACGATCACGATTGGCGAGGAAGTGAATCTGCAGGTCGACAGCGAACATTTCCCCGCGGAAAACCGGGCGCGTGGGGAGCACGGCTTTGAGTTGGACTATGCCGTCGGGCGCGGCTTGCAGGGCAGCGTGCGCCAAGAGGAGCAGTGAGGGAATGGCGCGCTTTAATAGCATCATGCTACCAGTTCTTGCGCCGCTTGAATTCCGGGCGGCGTTCATTCGTAAACTCCTCGCGGCCGGGAGCGAAGAGCAGTGGCTTTTCCTGGTCGCGCGCGGCTTCCAGTAATTCCAAAGCCTCGGAATGGGAGAGCTTGCCTTCCTGTTCCTCGCCGTTTTCCCCGTCATTGGTGAGGTCTTCCTCACCGGAGTTGTCCAGTTCCTGATTGGAGTCGGGCGGTTGAGGTTGCTGGCCGTTAGGCTGGGAATTGTTTCCTTGCGGATTGGTTTCAGAGGGCTGCTGTTGGGGTTCTTCCCCTTGGCCTTCGCCCTGGTTTTGGTTTTCCTCCGGAGGGGTGGGGTCTACGCGCACCCATTTGTCGCCATCAAAAATCTCACACCAGGCGTGCAGGTCGCTGAGCTTGGCGATGTGGCGCTTTTCCTTTTGCGAGAATTCCGCGCCGGCCAATCCGCCGATCACACGGGTGGGATGGCCGGCTGCCCGGGCGAGCATCTGGAAGGAATAGGCAAAAAATTCGCAATGGCCGGGAGTGTTGGTGATCATCCATCGCAGAACGGGATCGCCGTTTCGGGAGCTGGGATCGATGCGGGAATCGCGCGTGTAGGCGTGATTGTCCTGCAGGTATTTCGTGGCGGCGGCAGTGAAGGCTTCTGCCGTAAGCGGTTGTCCGCCCGTGAGATGACGGACGACGGCGTCGAGCTGTTGCCGTTCCGCGAGAGAGAGGTGGAGGGCCAGCGTGGTGCCCGGATAGGTTCTGGCATTCAACACTGTGCCACTGGCCAAGGGAAGATCTTGGGGCGCGGCGGCGATTCGGCGATTGTCGGCGGGGAACATCACGCGGTAGCGAACCTGCTTGGCGGGAAGTTCCTCCAGTCGGGTGAAGAGGGTGGGATCGTTGTGCCGATAAGCGCGGCGGACGGGCACAACGATTTTCTCGAAAGGGCCGGGCAGGGGAAGATGCTTGCTGATCAGCGGCTCGAAATGGAATTTCCATTCCCCTGGCATTTTTTCATCCGGAGGCGGAGCTCGGCCGCCAAAATCAGAGATGTGTGAGCCATTTTTCAAGGCAGTACTCGCCGACAGCAACGATGAGCTGGTGCTGCCAACGCCATTTTCGTACTGATCAAAGACCAGCATTCGCCAATAGGGTTTCTCCGGCATGCTCTCCTTAGAAGGGGGAAATATGGCCAAGGCCACGGCATCTTGTTGCTTGAGTCGGTTGATGCCGCCCAAGGGAATGCGCGTGGTGAGGTTATCGAGCTTGTCTTTCTCGCGCTTCAACTGGGTGCGGACGTATATAAGATTTGCAGCGGCGTCGGCATCGGTGGGGTCCAGTTTGGCGGCGGCGGCCAAGTGTGCCGTGGCATCCTCCCAGAGGGCGATGCGTTGCTTGATATTCTGGATGCGGCCAGTGGCCTTTTTTTGTGCAAGGTTGCGCGCAATTTCCCCGCGGCGGGCTGAAGACAGGGCCAAGGACAAAGCCGTTTCCATTTGTGTCCGGTCGTATTGAATTTCTTCAACCAGCCAAGGGTCATTCGGTCGGGTCTTCAGGATTTCAGGCTGAGTGGAAAGGATTAACTGGACGGCCGCGGTGAGTTGGGCCAGCAGGAGGGTCTTGGATTCGGCCCATTGCTCGGCTTCCTTCAGTTGGTCCCCGGTCAGCTTGTTGCCCTCTATCAACTCCTTCAGCGTGGCTTGGACCGGCTGGCGGGCCGAGTCACCAAGCATCTTGAACGCATCCTTCTTTCCGGCAATCTGAGCCTGGCCTTGACGGAAGTGAGCGTTGCCCAAGTTGTAAAAAGCCTTTTGCTGGAGGACCAAGTCGTCGGAGTCCAGTGCGGCCACAAAATGGTTGATGGCCTCCTTCAGGTCATTTCGCTTGTCTTGGGTGTCCTTTTTTTCGCCGGCTTGCCGGTAAAACAGAATGCCACGATTGTAGTGCTGGGCATGGGAATCGGAGGATCGATCGTCGATGACGGGCAGTTTTTCCGCGGGTGTGCCGCTAAATTTTTTTCTCACCCAATCCCATGGCCCGGCCTGCGCCTCCGTGGGCAGGATGAACAAGATGGCCAGCAGAACAGTCGGGCCACCGGCAAGTCGCCGGCGGGTGGGGATGAACAATTCGCCAAGCAAGAGCAGCACCGCCGCGGCCAGCGGCCAGCGAAATTGTTCGCGGGCAATTTCCTTCTCCACGGTGCCAGTATCGTCCGACATGGCCAGCGGCGCCAGTCCATTTTTATGCAGGGTGGCCATGGTTTGTGTGCCGCGCAGGGGGAGGTAGAACTCCCCGGAGGCACTCGCCAGTTCGCGCAACAACTTTTCATTGATGGTGGATTGCACAAGCTGGTCGTCCTCGTCCCGCAGATAGTCCGCATCAGGGAGGTTGGCGTTGCAGGTGATACAATGTTTGCGAGTTACGGGGTTGTGCGTGTGGCAGGCCGGACACCGGCGCACGGCTATGACATCGCCCGCGGCACTGCCGGCGCCAATGGTGAAAATTTTGATGCCATCGCCCTTCACGCGCTTGGACATTTCCACGGCCTCGCCTTCGTGGTCCTCTCCGTCGGTGAAAAGAACGATGACCTTTTGGCGGGTGGGATCGTCGGCGAACGCCTTGGCAGCCTCATCGATGACGCGCGCGAGGCTGGTGCCTTCCACGGGAATGGCGCCCACCCGAATGGCCTCGATGTTTTGGCGGAAAATACCCTCTTCACTCGTGAGTGGGCATTGAAGAAACGCTGCGCCGGCAAAAGGCATGATGGCGAACCGGTCACCGGGCATCAATTTTTTCAGTTCCTTGGCGGCGAGCTTGACTCGTTCCAAGCGACTGGGCTGAAGGTCGCCGGCGAGCATGCTCTTGGAAGTGTCGATGGCGAGGATGATGTCGAGGTTGCTTTGGGTGGTTTTGATGGTTTCCGACCCCCAGCGCGGACGAGCCAGCGACATGACGACTACGGTGAAGGCAAGTAGCATCATTCCCATGCGCAGCCATTGCCAACCAGGGGCAATGCCGGAGGCGAGGTCGGTAAGCAGCCGGGCGTGTGCGAACATTTCCATCACGCTTTCGCGGCGGCGCAATGCCCACGCGAAAAAGAGCCCCAATATGGGGAGCAGGCTAAGCCAGGCAAACTGGCCCGGATCGCGCCAGGACATGGGAAGCCAGCGGTCGGCGGTGAGCAGCAGGAGTGCCGGCGTCAGCAGCGCAAGCCAGAGCGCGATGGGTTGCCACGGTTTCTTCACGGGATTCTCCTTAAAACGGTGTGAGCCAGCGCAATTTCAAGCATCAGGACAAGCAGTCCGGCCAGGATGACTGACTGGAAAAAATCGCGGTAAACCTTGAAGCGTTTGGGGTCACGCTCCGTGGTTTCGAGTTGGTCAATTTCGTTGTAGACACGCTTGAGGGTATCGGCGTTCTGGGCTCGATAATATTTGCCGCCCGTTTTCGTCGCTACTTTTTGCAATGTCTCCTCGTCGATCTCCACGTTCAAGGGAACGTAAACCACACCGCCTGGAGCAAAGGGGCTGGGCCGGGGTAAACGGTTGGTGCCTTTCTTGCCCACGCCGATGGTGTAGACCTTGATGCCCAGGGTACGGGCGACTTCGGCGGCCTGGATGGGAGGGATCTTGCCGGCGTTGTTTTGGCCATCGGTCATGAGAATGATGATCTTGCTCTTGGATTTTTTCAGTTCAACCAGCCGGTTGATGGCGCCCATAATGCCCGAGCCAATGGCCGTGCCTTCCTCGTCGCCACGGTTGAAGGTCTCGATGGACAGCCTGGCGAGATTGCTCTGGAGATACTTGTGATCCAGCGTGAGCGGGCAGGCGATGGCGGCGATGCCGGAAAACGCGATCAATCCAATGCGGTCATTGGGGCGGTTGCCTACGAAGTCGCCCAGAACTTCCTTGGAGAGATCGATGCGGCTGGGCTTGATGTCGTCCGCCAACATGCTGTCGGAGAGATCGATAGCGAGCACGATGTCGATGCCGCTGGGTTCCTTTCGGCTTTCGCCCAACTCAGTTTGGGGGCGGGCCATGGCGGTGATGAACAGAGCGAGAGCGAGCCAGCGGAGGGAATTCAGGATCAAACCGGCGCGTGATGGCGCATCTCGTGTGAACCGGCGAACCAAGGCTACGGAGGAATAAACCAGAGCGGCGGGGACTCCTTGGCGGCCTCGCAACCATGCGCCAATGGGCAGCAAAATGAGCAGCGACAGGAACCAAGGGTCGCGGAAGGAGATGTCGCGCGCGCGTACTACGGTCCAGCCGACAAACACCGGCGTCAGCCAGAGCATGGCGATGATCAGCCAGCGTGTCGCGTGGGTTCTCATGTGGACCTTGGCGGGGCGGGTTTAAAGGCCGTGACGTGGACCAGTCGGTCGGCCATCTCATGAAGCTTCGCCATGTCTTTTCCTGAAGGATTGGTGCCGGCGAACTTAGCGTCGTCGCATTCCCTGAGGAAATCCTCGGCCAATCCCAGCTCCTCCTTGTTGAGCAGGGTGCTGGTTCGTAGGTGATCAAGGATTTCATCGGTGGTGCGCTCGGAGGCCTGAAGGCTGAATTTTTCCGCGAGATAAACGCGAATGGTGTCCGACAACAGCGCGCAGACCGTTGCGGGTTCGCCAGTGAGTTTTTTGCATTCCGAGAGCTTTCGCATGGCTTCGATATGGGGAGGTTCGCCGGGTGGAGTTTCCCCGGTGCGGCGATAGACCCACAATAAGCCCGCCACGAGGAGGGCCAGCAGGACAGCCAAGGCAAACGCCCAGGGGAGCCATGACCATGGGTCGGAATTCTCGATGGGCGGCTTAATGTCGAGCAGCTTAGCGGGGACGGCACTGGGGTGGGTGGCGTTCATCGACGGAAGGCGCGCCGACGTTCGCGCACCGCGAAGAAACGGGACAGGGGTCGCACATAGTCCTCGCCCGTCCGGAGGCTGAGGCTGTCGATGCCAAGCCGTC
This sequence comes from Verrucomicrobiales bacterium, assembly GCA_002728775.1. GTDB lineage: Bacteria > Verrucomicrobiota > Verrucomicrobiia > Limisphaerales > UBA1100 > UBA6614. Next base: position 17,112 of record PBVU01000108.1, read on the forward strand.
CGAGATCTTCTTCCAGCAGGGCTTGTTCCTCTGCGCGCTTGGCGGCGAAAGTGTCGGCTTGCCGGGTGGAGAGTTCGATCACTTCGCCCGTTTCAGCATCCTCTAGCGCCACGCGGCCGACAAGGGGCAGGGTGTGTTCGCCGGGGTCGGAAACCTGTATGGCCACAACATCGTGGCGGCGATTGGCTTGGCGCAGGGGTTTTTCGGGAAGGGCATCGAGGAAATCCGAGATGAGAATGGCGACGGTTTTTCGGGCTGAGATGCGGCTTAGGAATTCCAGTGGGGCGCGCAGGTCCGTGCCGCGCCGGCGGGGCTGGTGATGAAGAACCTCGCGGACGACGCGGAGGGAATGGCGTTTGCCGGTGCGCGGAGGGACAAAGAGTTCGACTTCCTCGGTAAAGAGGATCAAGCCGACCTTGTCATGATTTCGATTTGCGGCTAGGGCGAGGACGCTGGCCATCTCGGCGGCTAGTTCGCGCTTGGACTGTTCCCCGCTGCCGTACCGACCGGATCCACTGAGGTCAACGGCCAGCATCACGGTCAATTCGCGTTCCTCAACGAATTTCTTGATGAACGGGGTGTTCATCCGCGCGGTGACGTTCCAGTCAATGAACCGTACATCGTCGCCGGGCTGATATTCGCGCACCTCGTCAAACTCCATTCCATGTCCCTTGAATGCGCTGGTGTACTGGCTGGAAAGCAGCTCGGTGACCAGACGATTTGTCTTGATTTCAATCTGCCGAACCTTGGCGAATAGTTCTGTGGGAACCATGGCGGAATGGGTCTATGGCACGGGAAGGGTGTCGAGGAGTTTCTGGACAATGTCCTCGCTGGAAAGCTCTTCGGCTTCGGCCTCGTAGGTGATGATCACACGGTGCCGGAGGACATCGAGCGCGATGGCCTTGACGTCCTGTGGAGTAACGTAGCCGCGGCCTTGTGTGAAGGCGTGTGCCTTGGCGGCCAGGGTGAGAAAAATGGTGGCGCGGGGCGATGCGCCCAGTTGGATGTAGGGTGTGATGGGAATCTTGTACTCGTCCGGCTCACGCGTGGCGCAGACGAGATCGACGATGTAATCCTTGACCTTATCATCGACATAAATCTCATCGAGCAACTTTCGGGCTTTGAGGATCTGCTCGCCGGAAGTCACCCGGTTGGCCTCGGGCAATCCCTCGGTCTTGGCCATAAGGTCGAGAATTTGCCGTTCCTCCGACCGGTCGGGGTACTCGATCTTCAGTTTGAGCATAAACCGGTCGACCTGTGCCTCGGGCAGTTGATAGGTGCCTTCCAGTTCAATGGG
>PBVU01000109.1:0-17399 GCA_002728775.1 Verrucomicrobiales bacterium
CACTGATATTTTCCGAATGTTGCTGGCCATTCGTTCATTGGCCAGGGCGAGAAAGCCTAGGAGCAGTTCCTCGCGCGTGCCGCAATGCTTTGAATGGACTTCTTCGAAACGGGTTTCGGCAGCATCCGGAAACACGGGCAAGTTGAAGGAATCCAAATCGAGCCGGCCGAGCAACAGGTTGATGTCCGTGATTGTCAGTGGCCCGCCCACACCATAACAGGCCGGACCGGGTTCTGCGCCTGCGCTTTGTGGGCCTACAAAAAGGAACCCTTCTTCAATTCCGCAAATGGAACCGCCACCCGCCGCCACGGTTTCAATCTGCAGCGCCGGCGCCATCAGGTGCGCCCGGCCAACCTGATGGGTCTGACAATAATTGGAATCGCCATCGAAACGGGAGACATCGGTGCTGGTCCCGCCCATGTCGAAGGCAATCAGCCTTTCCAGTCCAGCTATCTTGCCCACGGTAGCAGCACCCACGACACCCGCAGCAGGACCGCTTAACAGGCTGTCTTTTGGTCGGTAATAATCCCGCGACACCAGCCCTCCGGCACTGTTCATCACCTGCAAACTACCGCCCGACAAAGCCTCGTTAACGCCATCGAGATATTCGGTCATCAAGGGACCCAAATACGCGTCGACCACGGTTGTTTCCGCGCGTGGCACCGCTTTGATGAAAGGCGCTAGTTGGCACGAACACGCAACATACTCAAAGCCGCACTCCAGCAACACATCCTTGACGGCCAATTCGTGGGCAGGATTCCGGTAACTGTGGAGCAACATCACCGCCGCCACTCGCCGCCCTCTTGCCACCAACTCATCCGCCTTTTGCTTTAGCAATTCAGTTCGTAGTGACTGGATTAAATTTCCCTGCGAATCCAACCGGCCCGGCACTTCAACCACCTCCGCATGCAGGGGTGCGGGCTTGAAAACATTCAAAGCAAACAAGTCGGGCCGACGCTGATCCCCAATTCGCAGCAAACCCCCGAACCCTTCAGTGACAAAGAAAACCACCTCCGCGCCATTCTCTTCCAGGAGCGCGTTCGTTCCCCGAGTGGTCGCCAACCTCATTTGCACCGGCGGCAGAGCCCCCCTCCCCTCCGCAACCCCCGTCAACTCGCGCACCGCTCGCCTTGGTGCGTCTTCTGAGGATAAAAGTTTCCCCCGCCAGCGCCGCCCATCGGGCCCCACGCCCAATGCGTCCGTGAACGTTCCTCCCGTGTCCACATAAATCCGCCAACTCTCCAGTTCAGCAGTAGCCTGTTCATCTCGCGGCATCGCGCAAGGTGGCGTCTATTCCAAGGCCACGTCAATCACCTTGCCATCCCGCAGCCGAAACGTGGCCGACTGGAAACGCTTATTGTTGCGCAAGTCGTGAATTTGCAGGCCACGGTATGTCCATGCCGTAGGCTGCTCCACATCCGGCGGGCCAAACGCAACCCGCAACATGGTCACCGGATATCCCAGATAAGCCTGATCAATGGGCCGTTGCCCCGTTCCCACCGTCCATACCACGGACCGACCCAGTGCCTTAGCGGCCCCCGCCCCCACCTTGGGCGATCCGTCCATATTCCAGTTTGCCAAAATTCGCTGCTGGCCCGAGGGATCCCATTCACGCCATTGCACCCGGTTGCCCACGTTGTAAACCCCCTCGCTCTCCCGTTGACCATCCGCATACCATGTCTTAACCGCGCCCACCAATTCCCCACCACGGCAATTCCATGTCATCTGCTTGGTCCCGTTCGCGTGCAGCGACTGCCACTCGCCCTCGCGTTTCCCCTTCACGTAACGCCCAAAAATCCTCTCCCGCCCATTCGGATGCCATCCTTTCCACATCCCCTCCCTGAGTCCACTCGCATATTCCCCCTCCAGCTTTTCCATCCCGTTCATATGCCATTCCTTCCAAACCCCGTGCCGATTTCCGTCCACATAAATCCCCTGCATCAGCTTCCGTCCATTCGCACCCCACGCTCGATGCACCCCTTCCGGCATCCCCTTCACCAGTTCCCCCTCGTAAGCCTTCACCTCATTCGTGTGGAAATCCACCAGCAACCCGCTGAACACCTCCTGACTACCCTTCACAAACCATTGCCCCGTGTTTCCTTCAAGAAACTCCGTACCCGAACCCAACACGCCCCCTTTTCCATCCCTTTTCTCGATCCTGCTAAAATCCGCCCTCCCCTCAACCTTCCCCAGTGCATTAGTGTCGGTCTTCTTCTTTGCCTGCCCAATCACCGGATTGTCCTCTCCCGCCCAATGGCTCCAGATCCATTGCCCCACAATTAACAACAGGCAAACCGCCGCCGCCGCATACAATTTTGTTGAAATCCCGCCCTCCTCAGGGTTCGGATCAGGAATTCCGGTTTTCAATGGCACCGTTGATTTTTTTCCCGTATCTCCTTCCACCGACTTTGCTGGCGCGGGCTTCGCCTTGGCTGCCGCAGGCTTGCCACTCCTCCCTTCCTTGGGGGCGCCGGCTTTCTCCGCCACCGGCCTTTCTTCAGGCCGTTTGGGTGCCGCTGTAGCCTTGGGACCAGCCGCCGGCGCGGGTTCATCCGAGGCACCCCAATCCCAAGGATTCCCTGTCTTCAATTGCGAGCTCTTGCCCACCATGCGAATCCATTCCGCCACCAAGTATGCCCTCTGTGGACGGTTACGCGGATCCTTCTCCTGACACCGCGCCACCAGCGTGTCCACATATCCCGGCACATCTCCCGGCAAGCCAAGCTTCTTGCGCCGCTCCGAAACCGTCTCCGGCTTTTCCTTCAGCGCCTGCTCCATGATGTCCCCGTCATGGAACGGCGTTTGCCCGGTCATCAGTTGGAAAATCGTCGTGCCCACCGAATAAATGTCATCCGTTGCCCGCGGTGGTTCATTGCGAATCTGCTGCGGGCTCATGTAATTCAACGTGCCGCTCACGTTATGCAGCAACATCGTCGTCTTCCATGTCTCCGACATCACCGCCGCAATGCCAAAATCCATCAGCCGCAGGTTCCCCGCCTCATCAATCATCAGTTTGCTCGGGTTCACATCCCGGTGCGCAATGTGAAGCCGATGCGCATGCTCCAGACCGTCACAAAGCTGGATCATGTAATTCTTAATCTTGTCCCACGTTAGAAAACCGCGTGCCGCCGCCTTGCGCACTTGCTCAAGGTTCGTGCCCTTCACATACTCCAAGGTAATGAAAGGCTGTCCCCCTTCCAGCTGCCAAAATTCATGCACATGAATGATGTTCGGATGTCCAATCTGGCGCGTGCGCAACACCTCCCTTTGCAGCGCCGCCAACATCTCCGGGGTCTGCGTCACCTGCGGCGCCATCAACTTGATCGCCACGGGCGCACTCAGGTTTAAATCCTGCGCCAGCCACACCACGCTCAACCCGCCCGTTCCCAGCTCCCGCACCAGCTCAAAGCGCCCCCCGCCCAGCTTCATCCCCGCCTCTACCCTAGACCCCGCAGATGTGAACCCAGTCCCTCCGCCACCCAACTCCAGAAACATGTCCCCAATCTGGATTTTGTCAGAAACAGAAACCGCCACCCGCCCATGCACCCGCATGCCATTGACATAGGTTCCCGCCGTGCTTCTCAAGTCCTCCAGTTCCAGCCCCTCCCTGCCTTGATACAACTTTGCGTGGTGACGCGAAACATACTGCGTGTTGATGGCAATCAGGTTATCCGGCGCCCGCCCAATCAGGAACTCCCCCTCCCCCACCAAGTGCTGCGCCAGAATATTCCCGGCGCCATCCTTGATCGTCACCTTGGTCGTGATAGTCGCCATGCCGGGAATCCCGCCGCGCCTTTTAACCAAGCTACAACAGCCGACGGAAAGTCGATCTACATATGACCCATCCCTTAAAATGTCCAGCCGCCCGCCTGTTGTCCGGGTTGACGCTGGCACATATTACACAGCCCCTCGAAGACACAAATCGGGAAAAGAAGAAAATGGTGGAGCCAAGGAGGATCGAACTCCTGACCTCGTGAATGCCATTCACGCGCTCTACCAACTGAGCTATGACCCCACGTGCGGGTGGGAGTATGCGAAAGGACCCGCAACGACGTCAAGGGATTCGTAGCGCAGGTTCCAAACCTGCGCTATCCGAGCTCATCCAATCGACCGCTTCAAAGTCCGAGCACTTTGCGACCTTCCTCGGTGATCATGGATTGATGCCAAGGCGGATCCCACACCACTTCCACATCGGCCTCTTCCACGCCGCCCAATTGCAGGATTTTGCCCTGCGCATCGGCCGCAATGGTCGGCCCCATACCACACCCTGGGGCGGTCAGGGTCATTTTCACCTGAACTCGACTGCCACCGCCATCGATTTCCTCCACGACGGTGTCGTAAACCAACCCCAGGTCCACGATGTTCACGGGAATCTCCGGATCAAAGCAGGTCTTCAACACTTCTGTGACCGCCTCGGAAGTCACGGGCCCATCCATTGCAGTCGCACTTTCAGGTTTATTAAATCCCAGCGCGTCGGCGTCCTGCGCGCCAATGCGGTAAAGGCCTGTCCCAGCGCGCACGGTGTATGTCCCGCCAAGTGTCTGGGTAATGTCAACCACGGCTCCCTTGCCCAAGGTGGCCTTGGTACCATCTGGAATCTGAATGGCCTCACAATCGCGGCTTAACTCTATCGTTTGCATAAATTAGTTGTGTTCAGGCGATAATGTCGTGGACGACATGGCCGTGGACATCGGTCAACCTAAAGTCCCGTCCGGCATGCCGAAAGGTGAGCTTTTCGTGGTCAAACCCCATCAGGTGGAGAATGGTGGCGTGAAGGTCATGGACATGCATGACATTTTCGACCGCACGAAAGCCAAATTCATCGGTGGCACCATAGGCCATCCCGCCCCGCACACCACCACCGGCCAGCCACATGCTGAAGCCGTGGTGGTTATGGTCGCGGCCATTCACCTTGCCGGCGTTGCTGCCGGGCTTGGGCAGCTCCACGGTCGGAGTGCGGCCAAATTCACCGCCCCACATCACCAGCGTATCTTCCAGCAATCCGCGCGACTTTAAATCAGACAACAACGCACCGATGGCCTGGTCGCATTCGCGGGCCAGGTTGCGATGGCCCGTCTCCAGATCGTCGTGCTGGTCCCATGGCTGGCTGTTCCCGTGCCACACCTGCACAAACCGCACACCACGCTCCACCAACCGGCGCGCGATGAGAATCTGCCTCGCCTGTATACCATCCCCGTAGGCACGCCGCACGTGTTCCGGCTCGCGATTGATGTTAAAGGCATCGGTGGCCTCCAACTGCATCCGATAGGCCAGTTCAAACGAGTGAATGCTAGCCTCAAGTTGGGATTCATTTTGCCGGGCCTTGGCATGGCGTTCGTTGATGCGCCGCAACAAGTCCAGTTGCCGGCGCTGCTCCTCCAAGCTCATGCGTGGGTTGCGGATATGCCGAATCAAATCCTCCACCTTGCGCTTGCGCGTGTCGATGTAGGTTCCCTGATATACGCCGGGCAGGAAGGAACACTGCCAATTCTGAGATTCTTGAATGGGATAGCCTGGGCACATGGCAATGAAACCGGGCAGGTTTTGATTCTCCGTCCCCAAGCCGTAGGTGAGCCATGAGCCCATGCTTGGGCGCGTGAGGATGGATTCGCCGCAGTTCATCAGCATCAGCGATGGCTCGTGGTTGGGTACATCCGCGCGCATCGAGCGCAGCACACAAATATCATCCATATGCCTGGCCGTGTGCGGGAAAATCTCACTGACCGGCAAACCGCTTTGGCCATGACGGGCAAATTGGTACGGGCACGGAAATGCAGCGCCCGTTTTCCGTTCGGTTGGCAAATTCGGCATCGGCAACATTTTGCCGGCGAACTTTTGCAGCGACGGCTTGGGATCAAAGGTATCCACATGCGAAGGCCCCCCGTTCATGAACAGGTGGATGATTCGCTTGGCGCGCGGCCTGAAATGTGGCGCCTTGGGCAACAGCGGATTGCCTCGGGCCATCAAGTTGCCTAGCCCAAGCGCGCCCAAGCCCATGCCCGCGCGCGACAGAAATTCGCGGCGCGTATAACCAAGATGCTCGGGATTGAAGGGATGATGGCCCACGGACAAATGGTACTGGCGAACGATCAGTCGATGAAGCGAAATTCGTTGGAAAGAAACAACACTTGCGCCAGTTGGGCAAAGGCTTCGCTTCGCTTTTCACGCGGCGCGCCATCGAGGTAAGCTATCGCGTCCCGTATTTCCCCAGCGGTGGGATTGCGCTGATGGATTTTTCGGTACAACAGTTTCACCTGTTTAGCTCCCAGCTCCCCCTGCCCATCCGCACTCTTTAAAAACTGCCCGGATTGAGCCTGCAAGAACGGGCTGTTCATCAGGAACAACGCCTGTTGCGGCACGATATTCTCAAACCTTTCCGGGCAATGGGCATCCGGACTGGCAAAATCGAAGGTGCGGAAAACGTCCGGCAGGTTTTGCCGGTCAATAAAACCGTAAAGGGTGCGGCGCGGCATCGTGGGATGTCTGGCAATATCTACCGGACGGCCGCCCACGGCTAAGTCCAGTTGGCCACTGGCCGACAGGATGCTGTCCCGCATGGCCTCGAAACTCAGCCGTTGACGCTTCATTTTCCAAAGGAGGGCATTGTCCGGATCCGTGCCCGCGCACTCAGACCGTTTCATACTGGATTGCTGATAGGTTGCGGACAGGAGAATCAAGCGGTGCAGTTTTTTGATCGACCAGCCCTCGGCCACGAAACGGGCCGCCAGCCAATCCAGCAACCGCGGATGCGTCGGCCCCTCGGCACGCAGACCGAAGTCGCTGGGCGTGGTTACTAGGCCGCGGCCAAAGTGATGCGCCCAAACGCGGTTCACCAATACCCGCGCGGTCAGCGGATTTTCTGGATGTGCGATGGCCTCGGCCAGTTCCAGACGGCCACTGCCCCGGGCAAACGGTTTGCGATCGGGCGCCAAATGCTTGAGAAATTGCCGGGGCACCTTGGGACCACGATTGTGCCGACTGCCACGCACGTAGATGTAAGGCTCCACCGGACGCAGCTTGTCATTCAGCACATGCGCGCGCGGCGGCGAGCCCGGATGTGTCGCCGCCAGTTTACCCAACTGGGAACGCATAGTCCGCAACTGGTTCCGTTTTCCAAAAAGCAAGCTGTTGGGATCGCCCTCCCCCAGATTTTCCGGTACCGTGGCCGGTGTGCCGGGGCCCAGCACAACTAAGCGAATCGCCTCCCAATTGGCATCAGGCAGGCCCCCGACGTCAGGGTGTTTTTTGCGGATCTCATTCCAGCGCTTCTCCGATTCCTTGAAAAGCGCAGAGTATAGTGCCGCCAAGTCCTTTCCTGCCGCGGCATTTGCCACCAAAGGATTGCCGCCCTCCTTTGCTCCAAACCACTTCAGAAAAACGGGGTGCCTTTCCGCCTTCCACCTCACCAGTGCGCGCTGCCAATTGCGAAAGGCGATGGCATTCAGCTTTCGCTGGGTCAGCCATGTATCGAGCGCCTTGCCCGTCAATTTTTCACGCGCGACCTCACGAACCGCCTGCATATATTCACCCGCCCGGCGGCGCAGTTCCGCGCGCCCCTTGGCGTATGTCTCCCGGCGAAAGGCCTCAATGGCGGCCTCGCGCCCGGCTTTTTCCTTAAGATATTCCGCATGGTGTGGGGACGGCGGACCGCCCAGTTTCGGCAAATCTTCCGGCTCCATACTGCTGGCAAAAACGCCGTGCAGCGAATAGTAATCCGCCGTTGGCACTGGGTCATATTTGTGATCGTGACAGCGTGCACAGGTGACGGTCAATCCCATGAAGCCACGCGTAACGACGTCGATGCGATCGTCGATGATATCATCCTGCCTGTTCAGAAACCGGCGCCCCAAGGTCAGGAAACCCATCGCCGCCAGCGCACGCTTGTCATCATCCAATTCCAAGTGGTCCGCCGCAATCTGTTCGAGAATAAACCGATTGAACGGCAGGTCTTCATTAAAGGACCGTACAACATAATCGCGGTAGGTGTACGAGTAGGGATAGCGCCGGTCCACACCCACGCCCACGTAGCCCTTGTTGTCCGCGTAACGCGCGACATCCAGCCAATGCCGCCCCCAGTGCTCGCCGTAGTGAGGGGAGGCCAACAGGCGATCCACCAACCGCGGCCAGGCATCGGGCGACTTGTCCGCCTCAAAACGACGCACATCATCAAAGGTGGGCGAAAGACCAGTGAGCCCCAGCGTCACCCGGCGGATGAGTGCATGACGTTCAGCCCGCGGCGAAGGCGACCAGCCGCGTGATTCCAATCGTGCCAGCACAAACCGATCCACCGGCGTGCGTACCCATTTGCCTCCCTGCACCGATGGCAGGGATGGTTCTTTAACTAGTTGAAACGCCCAGTGGGTCTGGACCTTTTCCGGCGGCGACAATGGCGGTGAATGCGCGCCCCATGCAAAAATGGAAAGCAACAGGCAGCCACCCGCAACAGCTGGACCCCCCCTCCTCACTTTCGCTCGAATCGGGGACGTACTGTCAAACCGCGAATAGTCACCCCTCCCGGCACCGCGTTGATTGAACCACTATTGAGCCGAAAGACCCTCACGTCACCAGCCGCGCCCGGCTCCACTGCCTGTTCCACCAGCGTATTCCAACGCGCGCCCTCCACCGCTCCCCGCAACCGCTGAACGCCACCACTGCGCGGGCTGGGCTGGCTTTGCGGGTTCAACCGTTGTTGAAGCCTTTGCTCAACCCATTTGATTGTCCCCTTCAGCTTCGTGTCGTCCGTAAATTTGTCCTTATACGCCTGCAACAAGGTCAACTTACGCTGCGTAGCTTCCTTGGTGCCGTTGTTGTAGGCCAAGTTGCTGATCGCATTGCGCCGAAGGCTCGCCAGACCTGGCTCTTCCATGATCTTACGAAACATCGCCTCCGCCCCGGCGTCTGTGCCCACATACCGAAGCACATGATAGGTCAGCGTACTCACGTAACGCGGGTCGAGCCTTTCATCCTGGCAGGCCGCCGCCAACACCGGAACCGCCCGGGCTCCCAGTGTTCGGTTCAGATAACCTACCACATCCGTATCCACCCGGCCATCCTCGCGCACAATCAAGTGCTGCGCCACCTCCACAAAAGTTTCATCCTTGTACTTGGTCAATAAGCCAAAGAGATACTTGCGATTATAGTAGTCTAGCTTGCCCGGCCCCGCGACCTTTGGAGGATCCGCCAGCAAGTCATGCGTCACCGTCAAAACCTTGTCGCTGTACCTGGGGCCCGACATCTCCTCCAGTAGACGATCCAGCATGGCCACCTCAATGCCTCGAGCCGTTGTATCCAGCGCCCGCAACAGCGCCCCCTCAGCGTGTCCGTCCCCGATCCGCGCCAGCACCTCAAACAATCCCATCCGCAACGAAACCGGCAACGCAAACTCCGTGTTCATCGTGTATTGCGCCCGGCCGTTGTACGACCACTGGACTTTCTTTGACTGGCCTTCGCCCACCGGCTTGGATTGATTGGAGACGTAACGATAGGTCGGCCCCGTGATGCCGTACTCGATATCCTTGTTCTCTTCCAGAAACGCCCCAATCGGCAACACCGCGGCCGGCCCAACGTTCACCAAGCACTCCAGCAGAAAAATGATCCGGCGCGTATCCAGCGTCTTCGTTTCCCCAGATGGCGCCAAGGCCTTCAACTCCGCCAGCACCGCATCCGCATCCACCAAGACCCTAACGGCCACGCCCTCCAGCCCCAGCTTCTCCTCCATCTCGCGCACCCGCTTCACCAGTTCACGCGTTTTTTCCACCTGTCGCTCCCGAGCCGGCGCCTCATGCTTCTCAAGCCGCTCCCGGGCCATTCTCGATTTCCCCGGTCCCGTCGGCTGATTGCACCCAGCCAACAACAATGTGCACCCCATCAAGACAAATTTTTTCATGTTGAACCTCACAACCCTTCGACGCCAAGCATCCCTTATTTCCTCACACCCGCAACCCAAAATTTATCCCACTTCACCGTTTTCCACCCATAAAGATTCCTACCAACCAACCCAAGCATCCCACTGCATCCCAAATTTCCTTGCCCCGCAAATCCGCCAGCGGCTACGGTGCCCGGCGCGCCAGTGTAGCTCAGTTGGTAGAGCAATGGTTTCGTAAACCATAGGTCACCGGTTCGAGTCCGGTCACTGGCTCCAGTTTTCAACCGCACCGCGCCATGAAAACGCTTTCCACTCTTACTACCCTTTTTTGCCTCGCAAACATCCTGCACGCCGCCGCACCCAAGTCGCCCGATCCGCGCATTGTGGTTGAGCTGGTGGCCGAAGCCCCAGACATCGTGACCCCCACCGGCCTAGGAGTAGATGGCCAAGGCCGCGTGATTGTCATCGAGAGCCACACGCATTTCCGGCCGAAGGATTACAACGGCCCCGAGCGTGACCGCGTACTAATGTTTACAATGAACGAAAACGGCGAGACCAAGCGCTCCATTTTTTTCGAGGGCCTCAACATGGGCATGGATGTTGCCGTCGGCCACGATGGCTGGGTTTACCTTGCTGAGCGCAGCCGCATTCTGCGCGTGAAGGACACCACCGGCGACGGCAAGGCGAACAAGACCGAGGATGTCATCGTGATGAAAACCACCGGCACCTATCCCCACAATGGCCTCAGTGGTTTGTGCTTTGATGGGGAAGGAAATCTCGTTTTTGGCCTCGGCGAAAACCTTGGCCACCCTTACACGATGACCGGCCATGATGGCCGGAAGATTGAGGGCGCCAAGGGCATCGGCGGCGGCGTGTTCCGCTGTACGGCAGAGGGCAACAAACTCGAGCAAATCGCGCGTGGCTTCTGGAATCCATTCGGCGTTTGCGTGGACAAGTGGGGCCGCATTTTCGCCGTGGACAACGATCCCGGCAACAGCCCCCCCTGCCGATTGCTGCATGTGGTCCAAGACGGCGATTACGGTTATCGCTACAAGTACGGCCGCCGCGGCATCCATCCCTTTCTGGCCTGGGATGGCGAACTTACCGGCACACTCCCAATGGTTCACGGCACAGGCGAAGGCCCTTGTGAGATAATCCAGTTTGATTCCTCCATCTTCCCCGGAGAATATCGTGGCCGCCTTCTGGTCACCTCATGGGGGGATCATCGTGTCGAGATGTATTCGCTCAAGCGCAAGGGCGCTTCCGTTGCGGCCAACATGTCCCCTCTCGTGCAAGGCGATGATTCCTTCCGCCCCGTCAGCCTCGCCATGGCCCCCAATGGCCACCTGTACCTCAGCGATTGGGGTAGCAGTTCCTACAGCCTCAACAAAAAAGGCCGACTCTGGCGCATTCGGCCAGTGAAAGATTTTAAGGCAAAACCGCTGGTTGAACCATTGCACGTAGCACATGACCGACAACGACTGCGGACCCTTGCAGAATCCAAAATCTCGAAGCCGGACGATCTTGACGCTCTGTTAAACACAGCCGCAACGAATACAGACCCTTTCATACGCCACGCTGCCTTGAAAGGCCTCAGCCGAGGGCTGGCCGGGGCAGACTTCAATCTGCTGGAAGCCGCCAGTCTCACTGCTCGTCAAAAGGCTGCGCTATTCTTCGCCAATCGCTCCAAGTACGGACCTATCCTAAAGGGCCGACTCTCCCCGGATTCGAAACCGCGCGAGGTACTGTTCGAGTATGCGCGCTGGATTGCCGACACCAAGCAACTGACCGCCCGGAAAGAGATTGAGGCTCATTTGCACCGTGGTCCGGCTGACTACAGCCTCTTTCGGGCCTACCTAGCCTGCCTCGATGAATTGGATAGCCGCGCCAATCCGGATCGCTTCAACGAAAAATACGCACTGCCATTGCTGCAAAAGAAAGATACAAACGACGCCCTCCGCGCCAACCTGCTCCGCTATTTTCCCTCCAGCCACAGGGCCATCGATTCCAGAAAGCTCGTTGCTTGGCTCAACACCGGAAACATGGCCCTGCGCCGCGAAGCGATTTGGAAAATGCGCGCGCATTATGACGAACATTCGCACATGGCCCTGCGCCAACTAGCCTTGAACCCAAAAGAACCCCTCCCCCTTCGCGTCGCTGCCACGGCAGTAATGGGCACAAGCACCTCGCCCGACACCGGCACCTTGATGGAAATTGCCCAGCTCAAGGAACCCTCCCTCCGCACCGAAGCCATGCGCAGCCTTATCGGCGCACATCACGAGGTGAATACAGAAAGGAAACTGGCAGCATACAACACGCCCCTCGCCAACCGTGCCTTGGGCAAACCTTTCCAAAAAAACCCGCCTGACACGAAGAATACCGCCGCCTGGCTAAAGCGTTTGGATTCTCTCCCGGGAAAAGCCAGCCCTGCCGCAGGGGAACGCATTTTCCATCACACCAAAATTGCCACCTGCGGCAAGTGCCACCAAATCAACGAACGCGGCATCCGCGTTGGACCGGACCTCACGCATATTGGGCGGGGCATGTCACGCGAGCGGCTGTTGGAATCCATCCTGCAGCCGAACAAGGAGATTTCGCCCTACCTGCGCACGTGGGTAATCACCATGGATGACGGAAAAGTACACAGCGGTATTGCCATGCGCCGTGGAGGCAATGCGGAGGTTTATCTCGGCATTGACGGCCGGGAAACCCATCTCGATAAACGGCGCATTAAATCAAAAATTGAAAGCAACCATTCCCTCATGCCAACCGGTCTCGCCCTCACCCTCACCCCCGGCGAACTCCGTGATTTGCTCGCCTTCCTGCTGGCGGACCGCTGATTGGCCGGACGCACACTCGGCTTGCCCTCACTTCCCTCGGCGATACAATCCGCCCATGTTCGCCCGTTTAGTCGCTCTCTTTCTGGCTGTCGCCTTTTCCGCCCAAGCCGCCCCAGACTGGATCTGGGCCAAAAACAAGACCCCGTTAAAGAATGTCACCCTAAGCCATCAATTCGAGGTGCCGGCAAAACCCAAATCTGCCAAGCTGCGCCTCATTGCGGATGGCGCGGTACTGCGCTTGAACATCAACGGCAAACCTGTCGCCATCGCCGAGCCCTTCGGCCCCGTGGTTGAAATTGATGCCCTCCACCACCTGAAGGCCGGCCCCAATCAAATTACCTTGTCCGGGAAAGCCGTCACGGGAATTGCCGCTGCAGCCTTGCACTTGAAAATTGAAATGGCCAATGGCAAGGCCATCACCATCGCCACCTCGCCCGCATGGAAAACCACCGGACCCAAAGCCAAGGTTTTTTCCACGGGTGACTTGGGACTGGAACATTGGTGGAACCTGCCCCCCCTGGTGATTGATGAGGCGGATGACTACACGCAATGGAAACGTGCCAGCAATGCCAAGGCCGGCACGGACCCAGCAACTTTTCAGCTGTTGCCGAGATTCAAGGCCACGTTGCTTCACTCTGCGCAACCTGACGAAAACTCATGGGTGAGCATCGCCTTTGACCCCGAAGGCCGGATCACCGTGGGCCGCGAGGACAAGGGACTCATTCGCTACACCTTGTCCGCCAACCGCGAAAAGATCATCCGTGCTGAATCCATCAATGACGACCTTCGCGAATGCCGCGGTCTGCTCTACGCCCACGGCAGCCTCTACGCCAGCGCCAACAACTCGAAAGGGCTTTACCGGCTCCGCGACACAGATGGCGACGGAACTTTTGATGAGAAAAAACTCCTGCACACCAGCAACGGCGGTGTAGGCCATGGCCGCAACGACCTAGCACTGGGACCGGATGGCAAGATCTACGTCATCCACGGCGATTCCATTCAACTACCCGAGGTGACTGACCGGATGTCGCCCATGCGGAGAAAATATCAACCCTTCCGCATGAACGAAGGTCACGTGTTGCGAATGGATGCGGACGGTTCCAACAAGGAAATTTTTTGTGGCGGCTTGCGCAACCCCTACGGCATAGCTTTCAATACTGACGGCGAAGCCTTTACCTATGATGCAGATGCGGAGTTCGACATGGGCACGCCATGGTATCGCCCCACACAGGTCAAACACCTGACCAGTGGCGCGGATTTTGGATGGCGGGCGGTGACCGGCAGTTGGCCATCCTACTTTCCTGATCATCCGGACAACACCCAGCCCACACTCGACATCGGCAAAGGTTCGCCCACAGGCGTAAAGTTTGGCACGGGCAGCCATTTCCCTCCAAAATATAAAAAATCGCTTTTTATCCTAGACTGGACCTACGGCCGCATCCTCGCCGTGCATCTGCGCCCGCGCGGCAGCACTTATATGGGAGCCGCGGAAGTTTTCCTGCGCGGAGAACCCTTGAACGTCACTGACCTTGATTTCGGTCCCGACGGAGCCATGTACTTTGTAACCGGCGGACGCAAAACTCAAAGTGCCTTATACCGGGTGACATACACCGACCCCAGCGGTCAACCCCGGGCAGCAACCCCACAGGAAACCGCCCGCGCCAAGCAGGCCGAGGCGTTCCGCAAAGCCCGCCGACAAGCCGAACAGTTTCACGGCAAAAAAAGATTCACATATCAACCGGATCACCCCGATCCCCGCGTTCGCCACGCGTGGCGGATCACCCTTGAACATGCGGGCAAGCAGGTCTTGACCGGGTCCAAGCCCAATTTCGAGAATCTCACCACCGAGGCCAACCTGCTTGGAGATCAAGCCAAATTAAAATTGATTAAGGATTGGCCTTCGCTGCTTCCTTCCGAGCAACTGGCCTATATTGACCTAATTCGACGGGGCATGGAACGCGGTGCCTTCACCTCAAGGCACGCCGCCGACATCCAGAAAAATCTGCAGCCGCATTTTCCCAACACATCCCCCTCCATCAATCAGGCCCTTGCGCCGCTGCTCATTCAGCTAAGCCCAGCCCAAGCCGTACCTCAAACCGTAAAGCTGCTAGACGCGAGCAGCAATCAACGCGAACGCATTCACTACCTCTACCACCTCCGCCACGCAAAGACTGGCTGGTCGCCCGAATCACGCCGCACTTTTTTCCGCATTCTCGGCACCTACGACACTTTTCTCGGCGGACGAGGTCTGCCGCAGGCACTGGGCAAAATTCGCACCGAGGCTAAGGTCACCTTGACCGATGGAGAGAAAAAGCGGTTGGCTGATGTCATCAAACAAAAACCTCAACTCCCTCCTCTGCCCGACTTAACGGGGCGGACTCTGGTTAAGCAATGGGCACCCGCGGATTTTAATGGTGCGCTTGATTTCGATGCCAAGAAACGGGACCTGGCGAATGGCAAGAAGATGTTTGCCGTGGCCATGTGCAGCCGATGCCATCGGCACGGACGCGAGGGATACCCCATCGGCCCAGACCTCACTCACGTGGCCAGCCGGTTCGGGCGCGCTGATCTTCTGGCGGAAATCCTAGAGCCCTCCAAGACCATCGCGGAAAATTATCAAACCACCATCCTGCACCTGAAAGACGGCCGCGAACTCGCCGGCCAAATCATCCCCAACCTAGACTACCGGGCACCCACGCTGCAACTTGCGGAAAACCCGCTGCACCCGGACAAGATCACCAGAATTCCCAAGGAACAAATTGCCCGCCGACGCCATTCGGATACATCTCTAATGCCCCCGGGTCTGGTGAACCTGCTAACCAAAAAGGAAATCCTGAATCTGTTGGCCTGGCTGGAACGCGGCCGTTGATCAAGGCTGGGTGCGAATGGCCTTGGTGGTGGCATTCACGTCGCCAACACTCCGGAGACGAACCGTATGGTTGCCACTGGAAGCAATCCAAGCCGCCGGAACATTCGCACTGGAAATGATGATCTGCGTCCCATCCGCACTAAACGAAATGCCAGTCGGGGGAGCACTGGGATTGATCTGGATCGTCCCCCCACTGACTTCCGTGAATCCCGCACCTTCACCTTCCCCAAAATAAATCGTGGCCACACCCCGGAACCCTTCCCCATTCAGGTACAGGTCCCCGTCACTCTTGTCATAGGTGCCGTTGACATCCACAACTCCAGGTTGATCCGCATTAAATCCACCGCCAGCAAAGGGAGTTCCCGCAAAGGCCGGGCTGGCGGACAAGGAAAATGCGGAGGTGATCGGCAGAGTGGCTTGTCCAAACGGAGTAGTCAGCTTTAAGCGGCGGCTTGCAGCGGAAACAGAATCCAGCAAATGACCAGCACTGGCCCAACCAGTGGCGTTGGCAGACACGGTAACGGCGGTAGCGTTATGGAGCAAAACACCCGCACCCGGCACAAGTGCCGGCAACCCGGCAATGGGATTACCCGCAGCGTCCACAATGTCCACACGCGAAAGGTGCCCCAATCTCTCCGCGCCGGTAATTTCAAGCGCCTCCGCATCACGCCTCCAATTGTTGGCCAAACTCAATGCCCCCAGCGTGCCCATCGACGGTGGCGCCCCTACATAAAATCGGCTGGCCATGGGACTGTGGGCGCTGTCGCGCGCACTCTCAAGGCGGATAATTCGCCGCGAGGAATTACCATCCGTGTCGGCCGCAGCCCCCACCTGAAGCAGGCGCGAGTTCAGGGCAATGGCCGCATCACTCACCGTGACACCCGGCGACGGAAGATTGATGGATATCCGTGACTGGACCGTGTCATTGGCATCAGTAAACACAATGCGTCCCACGGATTTAAATCCGGAACCCGACAGGTAAAGCGTATCACCATGCTCCTTGTCACGATTGAAATAGCCAGGCGCGGTGAATACGCCGAGCCCATCAATTCGCGGCTGGGTGTTCACGGCAAAAGCCAGAGTAGCGTTCAGGTCCGTGTTACCAACCGCGTTGTAAATCTTGAACGCACGGCGCGCCGTACCGTTGGTGTCCGCGTCAGCATAGGGAATGACACCGGCGCTCAACTGAATACGAGTGCCGTTGTCATCGATCGACACACCGGGCGCAGGCAATTGAATAAAGACAGGATTAGCAAACGAACTTCCATCCTCATGGACAACCTCAATAACCCGGACGGCATTGAGCGCTGTGCCATTGATCTCCACCACTCGATCACGCTTGAATGTACCAGTGGCAAGAATGTCCTCCCATGTGTTGTCCTCCTGTAATTGTGACAACGTGTTGATAACCGGCCTAGTGGTGATGGCGGTGAAGAGCGGATTGGTGGCCAGACTAAGGTACTTGGCGCTGTCCTGCACGCTGGGCCCCACCTTGCGGGCTACACGCAGACGGCGACCGGAGCCATCAGCAAATGCGGTGATGGAGTTCGGACGCAGTTCCGCGAGGGAATCGGAAATGACCTCGATGGTTGCGGCCCGGGGTTGCCCGGTCGAAGTTCCGGTATAGGTTGTGCCGTTGTCGTCCACGGCCGAGCCCTCAGCACCATCGACCCGCAGGTAAGCAATCCGCGGCTCGCCCGCAGTGCGGCTCAAAAAGCCATACCCTCGCAGCGTCAATGCTTGGGCCCTGTCCATCACGATATTATCCGCGTTGGTACCGGTGATGACTGGCGGCCCTGTCTCGATTTTGAATTTTTGCGGCCCC
>PBVU01000110.1:0-6689 GCA_002728775.1 Verrucomicrobiales bacterium
CAACGCGACCACAGATATGGCAATGGGTGACGTGAGCGGGGATGGCAGGGTGGATTTGCTGGTAGCGCGAGACAATAACCGAACGACGCTTTTGTATCTTGGCTTGGGCGATGGAACCTTTGCTGAGCCACCCACTGAACTGGAGACAAACTCGCAACTGCAGTTCAGTGACCTGATTGGCCTGGTGGCCTATTATCCGTTCTCGGGGAACACACAGGATGCGAGTCTGGCACCTAAAAACCATGCGACGCGCCGCAATGGGGCGTCGTTTGTTATGGATCGGATGGGAACGGCTGCCACGGCGTTGCGGATGGCACCGGCCGTGGGAGCCCCCCAATATCTGGAAACCCAAACCACAACGGATTTCCCCCAAAACACGGATGACTTTACGGTGTCCTTGTGGGTGCGGCCCAAGGGCATGTTTGCGCCGGATGGCATGCCGGATATTGTGCGTGGCGAGTATGGAGGGATTACGAAGGTATTCCCCGGCTACGGCAATGGTTCATTCATGGCCGCGCGTGGCGTGGGAGGCAGCCGGAATACGGTGGCGCTGGAACTGCAGGACGTGGACGGGGATGGCAAGCTGGACTTGATTGAGGCGGCTCATGACCAGATCAACCAATACCGCCTGATGATTGAAAGCAACGGTTCGTTTGGATCGGCCCGGCAAATTGATGCGTCCAGTTCGCCCACGTTGTCGATGGCGGCCAGTGACTTGGATGGCGATGGGGATGTTGACTTGGTCTTTGGCAACAATGCATCCGCCAAGGATGAGGTCTGGCACAACAACAACAACACGGGATTTTTGCTGAGGGAGCGTTTGCAGGGCTATTTGCCCATCAACCCAATCCCGACAGGAGCGTCCCTGCACCTGCCGTTGGACGGCGGGGCAACGACCGTGGGTTGGGACCGCGTGGCAAATCGTAATGGCACAATGTTGGGGTATGGAACAAACAACACCACGGACGCCATTGTTTCCGTGCCCAGTCGCCATGGGCGGCCAGACAATGCGGTGCATTTCCTGATTGGAAACAACGGCACAGGTGTTGGGGCAATTGAATGGACGGCACCGGACGTGGATTCGATCCTCGGTGGGGCCCAAGAGTTGAGTGTCTCGCTCTGGGTTATGCCGGACCCAGGCACCGACCTGCAGAATGACCGGATTATCAACTATTCGGCGGCGTTGAATAATCAGCCCCGATTTCGTTTATCGGGAACAACGACCGTTGACACCCGGCTGATGACAAAGTGGGGAATAGACAACCAGCAGGATACCACCGCGGCGGGTGCTGGATTGACGGTGGGTGCATGGAATCACGTGGTGACAGTACACAGATTTAATCCGGGGCCTCCTGTAAGAGGGCAAAACTTCATTTATATCAATGGAGTTTTACGTGGAAACTCCACGGCTCCAATGGGGGCTTCACTTTTGAACACGGGACTCACGCTTCACGTCGGTTCTGAATTCCAAAATGCGCAATTTGCGCCAAAAATAAAGGTGGATGATGTCCGTTTTTATAAGGACAAGCTGCTGTCTGCCGCGGATGTGATGGAATTATACCAGGAAAGCCCGCCCATAGTTCCGGAGACAAAGGGGAATACACTGGCCATCGCTGCTGGTGAAATGGGGGGCAACGCAACCTCGAGGGAAATAGTGGT
The DNA here is from genome assembly GCA_002728775.1 of Verrucomicrobiales bacterium. Classification (GTDB taxonomy): domain Bacteria; phylum Verrucomicrobiota; class Verrucomicrobiia; order Limisphaerales; family UBA1100; genus UBA6614. The sequence goes on from PBVU01000110.1 coordinate 1,660, forward strand.
GGTCGGCCCGAATAATGCGTCGGCTTTGTACCAACAAAATCTCAACCCGGGCATTCCCGAGCCATGGGTCTCTACTGCTGATTATGGTGTGAAGCGCTACTTGGATTTAAACATGACCGATGCCCGAGTGGTCCAGATGGCTGACTTGAACAATGACGGCCGCCTCGATGTGGTTGTGGGTAACCATAATGCTTCCAGTCAGGTTTACTTGAATTCTGCCGCCGGGAATTGGACCTATAACACGACCCCGATAACGGGTAGTGAATGGATTTCCTTGGGAGGCAACGCTACACAGGCGTTGGTGTTGGTGGACATCAATGGCGATGGCCGTCCAGATATCCTAACCGCGGAACGAAACTCTTCCAGCCTTTATCATGAAAATTACGGCAACGGCACATTCAAGGCGGGCACGAGCATGGGGGTGGGAATGGGCAACGCCTCCACCTTGTTGGTGACCGACTTAAACGGGGATTCGCACAAGGACATTGTGTTCGGATATGAGGATGAGTCAGACCGGTTTTACGCGGGGAACAGCACGGGAACATTTGCTGCGGGGCAGTTTCTTCCGGGGACTTCGGGCAATACCACGGCATTGCGTTCGGCTGACATTACAGGGACGGGGCAGCAGGTTTTGGTGGCCGGCAAGGAGCCCGGGCAATTTGAGTTGCGCCTGAACGCTACTGACTGGATAAGCCCAAATAACGCTACATTGGAGTTTTATACCGGCAACGCGACTTCTCCCACGATGTCCACGGCCAATCTGGAATGGTATCCAGGACGCTGGTATCACCTTGTTCTGCGTCGGTCTAATAACAGCACGGTTTCGCTTTTCCGGGATGGAGTCCAAATCCTGAGCCAAACGGTATTGACGGGGAATAATGCCACCAACCTGAACCTGGATTTTGGATTTTCCACGGCGGCGGATAGTCGTAATCCAAACTGGGGCATGTATCCCTACAACGGTGAAATGGATGAATTCCGGCTGTATAACCGAGCATTAACAAACTTTGAGGTAGCGCAGTTGTACAACATGGATACGCCCAAGAAGTTTGGCGCAGCTTATGGCTTGGCGGGGCATTACCAGTTTGATGAAGGCGACGGGCGGGATAGTGGCCTCCTGGGTAATAACGGTACGTTGAAGGGATCCGTGCGCCGGGTGACGGATCGTTTGGGGCGCTCCAACAAGGCAGTTGAGTTTAATGGCACAGCGCAATATCTGGAGGTTTCGAGTGCGACGGCGGGCAACTTCAGCGCTTTTAACATGCCCAACACCAAGAGCTTGACCCTTTCAGCTTGGGTCAAGCCAGACTCTTTGGCCGCAAACAATTGGATTTTGGCCAATCGAGGTGGTAGCGGTCAGGTGAATTATCAAATGACCTTGAATAATAGTAAATTGGTTGCCGATGTTGATCCGTTGATGCCTGCCGGCAACGGTACAGCTGACACAAGCGCATCTTCCAGCGGTGATGGATGGTACCACGTGGTGACTGTTGTCGATCGTGGCAGCAGTGCATCGGGATATACAGAGACACTGGCTGGAACAGGTGTTGTCGGCATCGAGGGGGACGGGGGGCAGGCTGTCGAGGCTCGGATTGGCACACCCATCATTGCCGTGGGGGGCGATGGCACCACGTATATTGGTGACCCGACAGCTCGCATTGTGCGGAAGGTCAACACCTTGGGCGTAATCTCGCACCTGGCGGGAGCAGGCGGCACGGTGAATGCTGGGGATGGTTTACAGGCGACGGCGGCTTCATTTGCTGCGATTCACTCAGTGGCGGTGGATCAGGCGAGAAACCGGCTATACATTCACACGGGAACATCCGTGCGCTGGATTGACTTGGCTTCGGGGGTGATAAACACTGTGGGCGGCCTGACCCTGACGCCGGGCTTGGGTACCAGTGGCTTGGCGGTAAATAGTTCCGGGACACTTTATGTATGCGATCCGGACGGGGTGAGGGTTCACAGTGTGGTAAATCCAACCGCGGGCACGCCCACGGTATCGGTTGCTGCAGGCAATGGATCCATTGGCTTTGCTGGGGATGGAGGATCGGCCACCACGGGTTGCATGTTGATTTACCCGCAAGACTTGGCTGTGGACGCGTCGGACAATCTTTTCATCCTTGATGGGCATGCCATGGGTGGAGCTTATCGGGTCCGAAAGGTGACGGGAGGGAATATTGATACCGTCGCGGGGTCGGCATTCATAAACTTTACCGGGGATGGCGGGCAAGCCGTTGGCGCGGGTTTTCAGGAACCCAAGGCAATCGCGGTGAATGGCAACCACCTGTACATCACTGACAGGGGGCGCATTCGCGTCGTGGATTTGGTGAGGGGCACGATTTCCAGCATGGCAGGAAGTGGGGCCCCATCCTATGCCGGGGAAGGCGTGCCCCCTGCCAGTGCAAGCTTGGATGTGGTGGCAACATCGATGGGGTTTGATAGTTCAGGGCATCTTTACTTTGGGGATTCCTCTTACCGGGTGCGGCGTATTCGTTATCAGGATGGTTTGGTTCGCGGCAAGGTCACGAGGTATGTCAACGGAATACATCAGGGAGAAGACACCCTGGGGAATGCCACGGGAACATTTTTTGGGACGACATTGCTGGTGGGTGCGGATGCTGGCAATTCGTCCTATTTTTCCGGCCAACTGGATGATGTGCGCATTTATGACCGTGCATTGGTTCCCGGTGAGGTGGCTCAGTTGTATCAGTTGACACCTGTGTTTATTCCAACGGATTCACGTGGATTGGTGTTGGGTGACATGGATAACGATGGAGACCTTGATGTCTTTGTGGCGAATTATAATCAGGAGAACATATGGTTTGAAAACGATGGGGCAGGGGTCTTTGACAAATCCCGAAAGGTCTATGCCGGTGTGAACGATAATTCCACGGGGGTGGTCATGGCACGTATTAACTCGGATGTGTATCCTGATTTGCTGGTGCTAAATGAGAATGAAGCAAACCTTTGGTATCCCGCTTTTCCCCCTGGAAGAGGCTTTCAGCCTTCCCGAGCGGTTGGTTCAGAAACAAACAACACGGCAACGGCCTTGTTGGTGGATATTGATGGGGATGGAGACAACGATGTGATCTATGGCAACCATAATGCTTCAAACTCAGTTTATCGAAACATCGGCGGGGGCGTCTTTTCTTCCTATGGAGCCCTTGATGCAACGGACACAAACAACTCCAATGCCTTGGCTGCGGGCGACTTTGACGAAGATGGAGATCTGGATGTCGTGGTCGGCAATAGTGGGGCTGTGAACAGGGTTTTTCTAAACAGCGGGACGGGGACATTTGTTGCAGGACCGACGATTCGTGGAGCGATTGCCGGCAAGACTCGCAGTTTGGCTATCATGGATATTGCAGGGGATAAAAGGGTTTTGTTTTCCAACCAAAAGATTGGGCATCTCGCTCTTCACTTGGAGCCGCAGAATGGCAATCAGGGAGGGCGGCTGCAGTTCTTCACCGGGGGCCAAATGGCGTGCGAAATGTCGGTGGATCACAAGTGGAACGAATCGGCATGGCATCACTTGGTGGTGACCCGTGATTCTTCCGGTGTTGTTTCGATATACGTTAACGGACTTCAGACGGGCGTGGCAAATGTTCCCACCTTGGCAAACGGGGCAACGGGGGCCGACATGGTCATGGACACGGGTTATCGCGTGGTAACCAGCCATTTTCCATACAAGGGTGCGATTGATGACATTAGGTTGTATAACAGAGCGTTGAATGTTTCGGAGGTGATTGATCTTCACAGGTATGAATTGACGGGTGGCTCCGTTACACCTCCCAACCCCAGCTCGGGAATGATTGCCTATTGGAAACTGGATGGCGATGCGGTTGATTCTGCGGGGGTTTATAACCTCAACGGCGCTCCGATGAATGTTTCGATTGTGCCGGATCGTCTGCAGCAGGCGGGGGGAGCCTATGAGTTCAACTCCTCTCTTGCCCTCCCATCCCTAGTCAATATGGGTAACTCGCCCGTATTGAATCCCGGTAGTAATTTTGCTGTGTCCATGTGGGTGGGACCGCCCTCCAGCGGCAACCTGTCCGGAACAATTATGAGCAAGGGAGGGAAGGGCAACTCGACACGGGGATGGATGGTTGAATGCAATGCAACCTCCGGCTTTTTGCAATTCCACACAAGTGCCAACGGCACTGCAGATGCATTGGACAATCAAGTTCTGTCCAGTTCAAAGGTTATCAATGATGGCAACTGGCATCATGTTGTGGCTGAGATTGCTGGAGGAGAGAAACGGATTTATATCGACGGCGTGATTGATACCAATGCCTCGTACACGGGGACTGTATACGCTTCAGGAGATCGGTTCCTGTTGGGGGTGGATGATTTCTTGGGGCCAATGTCCAAGTTCAATGGCCGGCTTGATCAGGTGCGTGTTTACAACATTCCGCTGAACGCGGCCGGGGTGAAAAACCTCTATGACCTTGAGAAGCCGGGACGGCCGGGCTCTGCCACCATTACCGTTAATTTTGCGGACAATATGGTGGATGCGAATGAATACGTTCGTCTGGATTTGTATAGGGACACCGATCTGTTACGTGTGCCATTCCTGACATTTAACGGGACATCCATTGAAAGCATGACACAGACCTTTAATTCCGCGAACACGGGCAATGCGTGGCAGAATTTGCGGGGCGGCTGGAAGGTTACCAGTGAAAAGGGACAAATGACCGTGGACAACGTGGTCGTCCGGGTGACTACATCTTTGGGGGTTTATGGCATCACGCACCAGATGGGCCGAAACCCCGCAGAAAATATATTCGGGTTTAATGCGCAGATGAATCGAGACGTTTTTTACGGAGCAGTCGTTCAGTTCAACAAGGCTGTGCCCAACTATACGTTTGCCCACGAGATTGGCCATCTGCTTTCAGGCAGCCATGGATTGGGAGACGACGCGGGGGTTGATGTGATCAATTCGACCCATACCTTCAGCCCGTATGGGTCGAATTATAACTACGTTAATGACGAGTTTCTCTCCATGGGTAATCATTTCACCGCACCGG
>PBVU01000046.1:0-7691 GCA_002728775.1 Verrucomicrobiales bacterium
TGCTCATCCAGAGTCCGAATGATCTCGGCATCGGGCAAGGCCAAGCGAAGGGCTGCCACTCCTTCAGCTGTGACATACGGACAATCGAAAACCGTCAAAACCTCCAAGCTTTCCATGGGATGCGGTTCGCCATAAATAAATTCGCCCTCAACCGTACCCGCAATTTGTTCCAGAGTTTTGTCGGTGATCTTTGTGCCATCCAAGTGCAGGCGCTTCAAGGCAGGCGTGGGGAGAACCCATTCCGTCCATGTGTCATCAAACTGCGTGTAGCTGAAATCCAGCGCCTCAAGGTACCGCATTTCAGGGTACGGCATTCCGTTCAATTGGCTGGAATAGACCATCTCCCCCAGCATATCCCGAACGTCCTCAAACGTGATGTCGGTATATGTGAAATCCAATTCCACCAGCAAGGGCTGCTCCAAGTGCTTCGTTTCCTTGAAGGTTTCCGCGGTGGCCATGAGATACTGGCGAAACTGCAAATAGTCCGTCCGCCTCTTGGCCGCACGACGCGCATTCACGACGGCCGGAACAAGCATTGACGTCATAATGCCAATGATGCCCACCGTGACCATCATCTCGGTCGCCGAAAAGCCGCGTTTGCGTCCGCGCTTTTTGAACCTGAATAGATCGAGTAAACTCAGTTTCACAGCCAGCTCCCCTTTAAACTGATCTATTTTAACACAAATCCATCAAATGTCACACCCAAATCTGCGGCATCAGCCGAATTTCTCCCTCACCTTCGACGAGACTTGACGGCACATCTTTCATTGTTTTGGATAAATCTTGCTTTATTTTCACCATATTCCCCGCAAGCTCCCCACTCACTCGACACCCAATCTCATGGCAAAATCAATGTGGCGAAGCATAGGCGCGGTAATGGCAGGTGGATTTTGCGCCATTTTTGTGATTATGCTCGTTGAACATGCTGGCCTTTTGGCTTCCCTGCCTTCGGGGGATAATGACAAACAAGTACAGATTGAGGCGTTCCGCAAATATCTCCCCAAGGCAAACCTTGGAGTACTACTTACCTTGCCATTCGCTTGGTCAGTGGGAACTATGACAGGCGCATTCCTTGCAGTCTGGTTAACCAAGACGAAGCATCTTCACCATGCGATTGCTGTTGGATCCATCCTCACCCTTGGCGGGGCGCACAGACTCTACACTTTTCCTTATCCCTCATGGATGTGGGCAGGATTGATCGCATTTCCAATCGGCGCCTATCTGGGTTCACGGTTGGCACTTAAAAACACTCCGCAAACGGAGGAAGAACCCAACGAAGACTCGACTTAAGGAGACCATTGGCACACACTCCACCCTCGGCCCGCAAGCTGGGGAGCATAAGTATTTATGACGCCACGCAGTTATCTTGCCGCCCTCGCCGCGGCTTTTGTTGTTTTCATCTGGCAAGGCATCTCCCACGGACCCCTGCCATAGTTCCACAACGAGATACATTCTTTTGAAAATGGCGCCGAAGTCGAGAAAGTCCTGTCTGAATCCACACCAAAGGCAGGCATGTACTTCTACCCTCACTTGGATCCAAACGATAAGGAATCCCTCCCCAAGGTGACCAAACACCTTGCCGAGGGTTACGTCGTTTTCGCGAGCATCTCCCCAAAGGGGAAATACTCCATGCCGGTATGTTTGATGTTCCAATTTGTTTTCAACTTTGCGGGCGCGCTCTTGGTGACTTTTCTGCTCTCCAAGTTACCCCATGACGGAACCGGCTGCCGTGTTGGCGTTACGGTCTTTTTCGCCTTGTTTGCCTTGGTCACATCCGTCCTTCCCAACTGGACTTGGTGGGGATTCTCCAATGGCTTTATTGGGTTCCTGATCTTCGACCATCTTGTCGGCTGGACCTTGGCAGGTTTCACCCTCGCCAAGCTTTTGCCGAAGAACGAAGACGATGCAGGCGAAAGCCCGGAGGATTCAGCCGGGGAAGCCGCGTAATCCCCTTCTTGCCACACGCGCGGATGGATGCTTGATTGGGCGCAGCCATGAAACCCATCTTCCTGTCCCTCCTGGGGGCAATACTCGCTTTGCCGAGTTTTGCCGCGCAAAAACCGAACATCATTTTTGTTTTTACTGATGACCACGCCGCCCACGCCATCAGTGCCTACGACTCCAAGATCAACAAAACTCCGCACATGGACCGATTGGCCAAAGAAGGCATGCTGTTCCGCCGCTGTTATGTAAGTAATTCCATCTGTGGCCCCAGCCGCGCCGTCATCCTGACCGGCAAACACAGCCACCTCAACGGCTTTTGGCGGAACGGCCTCTCCTTCAACGGAGAACAGCAGACCTTTCCCAAGCTCCTGCGTAAGGCCGGCTACACCACCGCCATGATTGGTAAATGGCATCTCAGAAGCACCCCCACTGGGTTTGACTACTTCGACGTCCTAATCGGCCAAGGCCCCTATTACAACCCGCCGATGAAAACCACGGACAAGGATGGTAAAGTCGTTACCCGTCCCCACATCGGTTACACCACAGACATCATCACCGACAAGGCTCTGGCTTGGCTCAAGAACAACCGTGGAAAGGACAAGCCCTTTATGCTCATGTACCAGCACAAGGCCCCACACCGAAACTGGCAGCCGGGCCCCAAGCACCTGACCACTTTTGACGACGTGGAAATTCCCGAGCCGGAAACCCTCTGGGACGACTATCAAGGCCGCACCTCCGCCGCCTCCAAGCAAACCATGACCATCGCGCGGCACTTGAGCGAAAACGACCTGAAACTCAATCGCGGCCCCGGCAATCTCACACCCGATCAGCGCAGACTCTGGGAAGCCGCCTATGGTCCCAAAAACGAAGCCTTTCGCAAGGCCAACCTCACCGGCAAGGCACTCGTGAAATGGAAATACCAACGTTATATCAAGGACTATCTTCGTTGTGTCCAGTCGGTGGACGACAATCTGGGCCGTCTGTTGGACTATCTCGACAAGAGCGGCTTGGCCAAGAACACCGTGGTCATCTACAGCAGCGACCAAGGCTGGTATCTCGGCGACCACGGCTGGTATGACAAACGCTGGATGTACGAGGAAAGCCTCGTGATGCCGCTGCTTGTCCGCTGGCCCGGCGTGGTCAAGCCCGGCAGCGAGAATACGGACATCGTTTCCAACCTCGACTTCGCCGAAACCTTTCTGGATATCGCCGGCGCAAAGCTTCCCGCCGACATGCAGGGTGCCAGCCTCCTCCCCTTGCTAAAGGGCAAAACCCCGGAGAATTGGCGCACCCATTTCTATTATCACTACTATGAGTTCCCCGGCGCCCATAGCGTGGCCCGTCATTACGGTGTCACCGACGGCCGCCACAAGCTCATCCATTTTTACCAGAACAAGGAGTGGGAATTGTTCGATTTGTCAAAGGATCCCAACGAACTGAACAACGTCCACGGAAACAGCGAATACCGAAAAATCCAAGCCAAGCTCGAGGGCGAACTCAAGCGTCTGCGCACCCATTACAAGGTTCCGGAGCAGGATCCTGTCCGGCCTCCCCGCAAACCAAGGCGGCCCAACAACAAAAAGTAGCCCTAATTCCCGGCTTCCGGGATTTTCTTGACGTCCTGCTCCGCAGTATTCTCCACCTGCACGGTGAATGTGTGGAAGACGTTTTGGCCGCTGGCATCAGACAGGGTCAGAATGAAGCTGACCGGCCCGGCCTTGTGATCCGCGGGAACCCGCCAAGTCAGCTTGTTCTTTTTGATCTTTGCCCCCGCGGGCCCGTCATTCAGCTCCACCTTCGCCTTGCCACGGCCGGACATGATCTCAATTGTGTAAGCATAAACCTCGCCCGCCTTGACCCGCTTGGAGGGAATGGAGGTTGCAAAAAGATAATCAATCCCCTTCTTCTTCAAAACATCGATCACAGAAATTCGTCTCAGAACCAGTTCATCCAGAGTCTCCCCCACGGTCACCAGCAACTCCGCCGTTGGAAAAAAATGCACCTTTTGGTCCAACGGCAACTTACCGTTGTAGGCTCCCATCAATTCCTCGATGTCAGGCAGGGTTACCAATAGCTGCCGATCGTTTGACGTAAAAATGGAAAGCTCTGGATTTTTCGTTGGCCGCCGCCCATAGTATGGCCCTACACCCTTCACTCCAATGAAGTAGGCTGGATGATACGAGGCCAAACACCGCAGCCCCTCAAATCGGCTGGGGTTCAACCGCACCAATTCCTGCGAATACACACCGCTACTCGTCAGCACCATGGTGCCATCCGGGCTGGGAATGAGATACCCCGCAGAAGAATGCTGACTGCGCAAATTGTGTGTTTTCCCCGTCAGGGTCAGTAGACGGATGCCGTTCGGCGAAATCCTTGGCGTCCAACCAGTAAACGCCGTTCCGTCCATCGATGCCCGAACCTGCATGGGATACTGGGGATGCGAAGCCCAGAAATTGTCCCGTTGCCCATAGGATTCCTTCTTCAGCGTCTGGGGATTATAGAAGCGCGCGCCATTTCGCGTCAGCATCAGCAGCGGCCCCGCTGAGGAAGCCCCCATGACCAAGCTATCCACCAAGCCCGGCTCATCGAGTGCCACCGTCAGCTCCTTTTCAAAGGACTTCAAATCCCAGCGCTGGATGATCTTGTGGTCCCGCGCCACCACGATCAACTTGTCCATTCCCCCCGCAAATAGGATCTCATCCGAGCCCATGGGCAAATACTTCACGATCTCCCCCTTGGAAACATCCACGATTGCCAACTTACGTAGCTTGCCCAAGTGGAAAATCAGATAACGCCCCCCAACCGCGGCCACCATCGCATCCACCGGCGCGGGCAGCTTCAACTTCTTGACGCCACTCTCGGGTAAGGGCGGCCTCGCAAACTTTGCCACTTCTCCCAGACCACCAGCACTCCCTCCAGTCGAAGCACAGCCGATGCACAGAACCAGAACCATTGAAAGATACAAACCCAGCCTCATAACACTGAAACCCTGCCCCAAAATCATCACCCGCGCAAGCCCATCAATCCTCCCCGACCAATGCCATTCGCAGCTCCCGCAACAACGCCCGCACCACGTCTTTCAACTCCCTATCCGCCTTTGCCAAACGCCGGCAGGCATGAAGAGTCACTGCCTAGGCCTCATCCCGGCATAGGCGCTCCCCAATCGACGAACAGTACTCCGCCGCCTTCAGCTGGAACGAAAGATTTTCCCCCGCGGCAGGCTCGATTGTTTCACATAATCCGTAAGGTCCACTTCCGACACCCATGGCAAGCGCTTCAATTGCCGGGCCAGTTCCCTCTCCTCCCCCTCGCGAATCCTCCGGTCAATCAACATCGAGTAAACCACTGCATCCACGAACGCTTCACATTCAGCCTGGGAAAAACCATCCGCATCGGCCCCAGCCACTCCCCCCAGAAAATCAATCAAGCCAATGGCCGAGTTTTAAGCACCACTACAAAATTGGAAACTTCAATTAACGCGGAGGCGCAACCGGCCGCGCCAGTGGATGAAACTGCTCCGCGCGGGCACGAATTTGCCGTACCTGCTCCACGGTCAGCTTTTCAGCCACCAAATCCCGCCCCCGTGCCGCTGCCTCAACTCCTTGGCGAGCCGCCACCTCCAGCCAGAAATATGCCTCGGCCTGATTTGGCTGCACCCCCAAACCACGGGCTGACATCAAACCCATGTAGAACTGTGCCCCCTTATCCCCCTTCAACGCTTCATCATTCACCCAGCGGGCCAACTCCGCCACCTGCGGTCCCGTCAGGGCGAGTACTTCACCCCGAAGAACCAAGCCGGCGTAATATACCCGCGCCTCACCATGGCCCTGAACAGACGCCTGCCGCAGCCATTTTGCCCCTTCCGCCGGCACACGCCGTGTCCCTCGCCCTTCCGAGAGCCACACGCCCGCGTTGAATTGTGCCTCAGCCAAGCCGCCTGTCGCCGCATTTTTGAGCATCACAAATGCCGCCTCCTCATTCCGGGGCACACCCTGCCCATCCGCCTGCATCAAGGCAAAATTGAACTGGGCTTCCGGCAAACCCTGCAATGCCGCCATTCGGTAGTAGCGAGCCGCTTCCATCATCCGTTTTTCCCCCTCCAATCGCAGGGCCAGATTGTATTGAGCAACGGGATCCCCTCCATCAGCCTTTACCCACAGAGGATCCACGACGGGTGGCGATACGGGTTGGGGAGGAGGAAATTCCACATGCGGCCGCTGCGCCGGCGGTTTGCCCGGCGAACAGGCACTCAACAACAAAACCAGAAACCACCCCCAAGCACTCCTCATAAAATCGACGCTACCATGCCTCCGCGCAGCCCCGCAAGCGTCACGCATTCACAAGCCGACGGCACTCCGCCAATTCGTCCCCGGTAAGTTTTTTCGCGATGACATCCAGGTTTTTGCCTGCTTTTCGGTCCCCCTGATTTGCCGCGAGATAGAAAAACCTGTAGGCCTTCTTCAAGTCCAAATCCACTCCGTCCCCCGTGTAATGCCGTGCCCCCATGTTGTTCTGGGCCAACATGTGCCCCCCCTCGGCTGCTTTTACCAGCCACCCCACCGCCACGGTGTCGTCCAGCTCTGCCTCCATGCCGATGGCGTGCCTCCACCCCAGTTCGTACTGGGCTTCAACATCCCCCTCCTCCGCGCGGGCCAAGGCCGTCTCGCAATTAAAAGGCTCTCCGGACTCCTCCATTACACTTTTTCCGGCACCAAGAACGGCTCGCGATAATTCCGCCCGAGAAGCGCATTGGCACCCTCATCACGAAAACGTTCCGTCTCCGGGTCAAATTCCAGCGACTTGCCGACCTGATATTTTACATCCTTCAGGTCCAGTCCAATACCGCGGAGATTATCGTTCAATGCCTCCACGCCTTCGCCCACTTGGGGATTGTTGTGAAATTTTTTTGACTTCAGGTCAAACGCCTCTGGCTTGCCCGTTCGATAGCTGATGTTCCCCAAGTGACACAGCGCGCTTGAATAGTGACCCTCCAGAACATCCGCATTCAGGTGATCACGCTTGCGGCTCCGGACACAGTCGACAAAGTTACCAAACGGCCCACCCGGCTGCACCTCGCCACCGAAATTATCCAACCCAACGGCCTTGCCTCCATTCTTGGGATAAAAACGACCGCCAGTGATTTTGCCTTCCGTGGTGTAGTACTCGTTCTTTACCACACGAGGAATATTGTGCCTCCCCACAAGCCCCCGCGTCTCAAAGAGGAGAATCGCCTCATCATACTCATACACCGCCAACTGCGTGTTGGCCGTCTCTCCTTGGTCCTCATACCCAAATCGGCCGCCTATGCTCCAAACGCTCTTGGGCAAAGCCGCCCCCTTGATCGCCCAGCGCGCCACATCCATTTCATGAACGCCCTGGTTACCGGTGTCACCGTTGCCCGTGTCCCAGAACCAATGCCAATTGTAATGCACCAAGTTACCGTGATAGGGCTGCTCCGGAGCCGGCCCCAGCCACAGATCAAAATCCAACCCATTCGGCGGTGTTCCCGGTTTCTTGTGCCCAATACTCCAGCGCGGTTTGCAGCAATACCCCTTGCTCACTAGCAGCTTGCCATACTTTCCCGACTGTACCGCCAGAATTTCATTCAAGCGCCCCCCGCTACTCCGCTGTTGCGTTCCGTGCTGAACGACACGCTTGTACTTTTCCGCCGCCTCGACCAGCTTGCGCCCCTCATAAACATTATGTGAAATTGGCTTTTCAATATAGGCATCCTTTCCGGCCTGACA
>PBVU01000111.1:0-15683 GCA_002728775.1 Verrucomicrobiales bacterium
CGTGCCAGTTGCAGCGCCGATTGCGTACTGAGCAGTGCGGTCAGAATTTTCTCGGCATCCTGATCATGAATCCCCTTCGTGTACGCCTCCGAGTAACGGTCACCCATGAAATCCTGAACCACCTGTAAACGGTCCTCATCACTCATGGCTACCATCTCAGTCATGCGGTCAATGCCCTCCTGTTCCAGTTTCTGCCACAGCAGGAACGCGAGATACTCAGCGCGGTAAACCTCATTGTCCTCGGACACCACCGTCTGGTTCCACACCTCACGCGTGGCCAAGAACGCTTCATCGGCCACCTCGTCAAAGTATTGAGTACCGGTAAGGTGAAGGTTTTGATCCTCGCCACGGCGCACCATAGTCAGGTCCAGCGGCTGGGCGTTAACGGCGAACTTGTGTTTTCCGAATTGGATCACGTTCTGACCGTCGACATAAAGCTCCTGCTTATCCTTGAGCTGCCGCACCGCCTCCTCGTGCACGCTCTTGAGCTGGCTGAGAATGCCCTCCGCCTCGCCGGCCTTGTCGAGCGCCTGCAGTTCCTCCACCCGCTCGCGGATCGAATCAATCATCCGGTCACCGGCCATGTAGCCATTGATGTCATTAACATCCTCGAACGTGCCCAGCTTGTGCTCAATGCTCTTGAGCATGCGCTCGGCAGAGGACACCAGCGCCGTGGCCTTACGGTTGCGCGCCTCTTCAAGTTGCAGTCGTTTCTGCTCGAAGGCCGTCTCCAACTCACCGCGTTTCTCGTCCAACTGCTCGATGTATTCCGGGAAATCCGCAAAGTCGCCGCCCAGATCCTCCAGCTGATTGAGGATATTGTTGAAGTACTCGTCGCATTTCTCCGGCGAGTTGGACATATCCAGATAATTTGTCGCCGTTTGGCTCAACAGCAAAATCTGCGCATTGAACTGCGCCGCGCCCTCGGCGGTCATCAGGGTGCGCATCTTATTCTTGAGCGCCTCCTTCACCTGGTTGACCACCTGATAAATCGCCGTGATCGCCTCCACAATGCGCGTCTGCTCCGTGGTGTCATCGATCTGCAAACTGCGCACGATATCAATCAACATCTCCAGATCCGAACCGGCCGTGGTGATTTCCTCTTCCAGCTCTTTCCCCTGCACCACCGTGGTCACGCCATCCACACGCCCGCGTTGTTCCTCCGCGCGTTCGCGGTATGGATTTAACGATTCCGGCTGCAGCAGAAATCCCACACATTTCTGCGAAAGCTCGTCTACCTGTTCCTTCACCTGGGATTCCAGCGCTTCCATCGCCGCCTTGTCGATGAAGCGCATCTCATCGCGCAGCGTGATAATCTCACCACGCATCCGTCGCAGTCCACCGAGGTTGGCCACAAAGTCGTCCACAGACCGGAAATCCGCGCGGCCCACTTGACCAAAGAGGGTCTTTGCACGCGCGGCAATATCGTCCGAGCGCTCTCTTGCCTCCAGTCGCAGCCGCCTCACCTTGTCAAATTCCGCCACCGCCTTTTCGGCCGTGCCGGCAATCTCCCTTAAAATCTCACTGATCCCCTGGGCTTCCTCAGAATTCAGCCATGAATAATTATCCGGAATGGCTTGCGCCTTGGAAGCCATGTCGGCGTACAGGTCCGCGTACGGTGATTCTTTCTGGATGAGAATCAACACCTCATTGCATTCCGCCATTGCCTTGACCACCGCCTTGTTGCCCACTTGAAACAGGAACGATTCCCGCTCCCCGCTCTCCGGCTCAAATCCAGGTTGATAGAAAGGCGACTGCCGGAGCTGCATCATATGATGCTTGATGGCCTCTTCTTCCGCACGAAAACTCACAATGTCGCCGTTAGGGAAAAGTGAAAACCCGTTACACGCGATCCGCTCGGAAACCTCCTGCTCAATTAACCGATAGGGCATCAGCGCATACAAGCCACTCATGCGATTGAAGAAAACATACAGGTAATCCTCGCCGTTGGGCGACGTCACCGTGCGCTCCAGCACCATCTCACCCATTTCACTCTCATAACGCTTCAACTCGCCGGTTTGCAAATAATAGCCGTCCGGGAACATCAATCCGTGCTCCTCCGGCAACATCACACAAGCCTGACCAATGGAATCCACCCGGTGCACCGCCTGCAGTTTCTCATTGAAAATGAAATACCGGGCTTTCTTTTCGCGATAGGGCGTCACCTTCAACAGGATCAGCGATCCTTGAATGGCATATTGAATCTCCGCGTCATCAACCTTCTGGTTGCGGTCCTCCACCTCCTCAGCATAAATTCCCTCGCCCGTACTGGTATTGTCCTCGACCTTGATCGTCAGGTCCCCTCCCACGCATTCCACAAACAGTCGCTCCTCGATTGACACATGCGGATTATCTCCGTGACGAATGGCATTGCGTGCCGGGGTATGCCATTGGAAATTGTATTGGCTCGGGAATGCCTGTGCCAAATATTCCGGCGTACTGCGATCATCCTCATAATTCAGGACACCATCCTTGCAAAGCCACTTGAACACTGTGACATCATCCACCTTGGTTCCCGTCCGAAACACCATGTACAAGTGTGTCCCGATGATGGCAAATCGATGAAAAGTAGCCGCCTGGTTAATCTGGAAAAGTCGGGCAAAGGATTCTTCAAACTGCTCATCGCGCAAATCCTCCAAACCAGCCTCAGTGAAAGCTTGCTCAGCCTCATCGTAATTATAGATGGCGAAAACATCCGCCAACTGGCCCTGCTTCAATCCCAAGTGAACATTGAATCCAAAAAGAAACCGGTTATTCCCCAACTGGATCATGTCCCGCGGTTCACAACTCAGCTGAGTGGACACACGGTCCATCTTCTTCAGCTCCAGCTTGCGTGATCCAAACACCAGCGCCCGACGCTCATCCAGTGCCCCGAGCTTGGCCCGCAACTGGCCGCCCTGATCGCTCAACCGCTGCTTGATCAGGTCATACGCCCCGCCTTCCAGCGCCGCCGGGGCGCCTTCCGCGGGAATGCCACTGTCCGGAGATTCCGCCATGGTTCAAGCCACCCACCCGGCCAACTCAAGCCGGGCTGCTACATTATTTCCCCGCCTTGTCATCCAGCAATACGCTGGAGATCACATCGGACAGCCCAGCTTCCTTTGCCGCGCTTTGCGCCTGCCGGATCACCGACTTCAGGCCACTGTCATCCGCCTGACTAATTAGCTTGGTGAGCAATGCCGAGATAGTGAGATTCTTCACGTCCTCGCTGGAGACACCCAAGTCCTTGATCCAGCCGCGCAATTGCGTCTTGAAGTAATCCGGGTCGCCATTGAAAAAGGTGTTCTTCACGTCCGTGATCGTCTGGCTGTTGTTCACCAACCGGTCAACGGATTTACCGTGGGAAACCGAGCGTACAACCTTCTCGAAGAAGTCGTTCTCGCCACCCACAATGTCGATATTCGCGCTCTTGAGTGCCTCCCCCACCACGCGCGCCTGCGCCTCGGCGATGTCCTTCTGCACATTGATACCTGCGAGATCCACCGCCTTGTCCTTGTCCAGTTGCAGGCGGAATTCCTCATGATCCTGCGAGGCCCTGTTGAACAGTTCAATAGCCTTGGCCATCTCCGTCTTGGATAAAGCTTCGGCCAGTCCTTGTTTCTCCGTGCCTTCCGCCTCGGCCAACCGCAACGCCTCAAGAGCCGAGGCCTCCGCGGTTCCCTTGGCGGAGACCGCCTTCGCCTCGCCCTCGCCCTCGGCAGCCTTGGCCAAGCCGGAAGCCTCGCCCTGCTTTGCAATCACCGTGGCTTCGGCCAATCCATGAGCCTCCTCGGCCTCCGCGTCCACCTTCTTGGCCTCTGCCTTCGCGGCAATGACCTTGGCCTCTGCCAAGCCGTCTGCACTCTTCAAGGCCGCGCTGCCTTCCGCCTCCTGTTGCATGGCGTGGTTGCGTTTCTCGCTCGCCTTCGCCTCGGCCTCGGAAATAGTCAGCACTTCGTCCGCCTTCTTTTCAGCCGATTGACGTGATGCCTCCGCCGCCTGCACCTGCAAGTACAAATCCTTGTCCGCAATTTCCTTTTGCGCATGATGGGTGGCTTCCGCCTGCTTTACCTCTTCCACTAGGGCAGCCTCCGCCTGCGCGGTTGCCTTCACCATCAAGACTCGCTTGGCGCGGTCGGCTTCCATGTCCGCCTCCACATCCAGTCGCTGCTGGCGCTGAGTGGTGACGTCCTTTTCCTTGGCCTCTAAACCCGCCTTGCTCTCGGCCACTCCGAAGGCGGCCTCAATAATCTTGGCCTCCTTGTCCTGCTCCAGCAATCCAACCCGCCTTTGCCGTTCCACTGAGGCCTGTTCGCCCGACTCAATTTTCTCCTGTTCCAGCCGGAGCAAATCTTGATCCTTATTATAGGTGGCGCTCATCACGACCCGCTCCTCTTCAACCGCACGTTCCTTGATGTGCTGGCTGGCTTCAATCTCCGCTTTCTCAGAAACCTCTCGATTCTTCTGCACTTCAACCTGGGCTGCGGCATTTTCGCGAGCTTTCGCCTCTTCCACCGCGCGGGTTTGCTTCGCCAAATCCTCCTCATTCTGCTTGTCCAACTCGCGTTTCTCCATCTCCGCGCGCACGTTTTGATCCTTGATCTCCACATCCTTCTGCTGCGTCCGTTTATTGGTGTCCTCCTCCATCTGCGCCGTGATGCGGTTGATCTTCTCAATACCCTGCGCGTCCAAGACGTTTTCCGGATCGTGGTCATCCCGAGCTGCTTGCTCCAAATAATCAATCGCCACGTCTTCCAACTTGTATCCATTCAAATCCTTGCCGATCTCATTGATGATCATGTTTCGGAACTCCGTCCGCTTGGTATAGAGATCGGCAAAATCCATTTGTTTGCCCGCCGCTTTCAGTGCATCTGAAAACTTGGCCTCAAACAAACTGCGCAGCAGCTCGATTTCCGAGGCCCTTTCACAGCCTACGGCCTCGGCCACCTCCTTGATGTTTGACTCGGCAGGATCAACCCGCACATAAAACGCCACCTCAATGTCCGCACGAATATTGTCCTGACAGATCAACCCTTCCTTGCCTTTACGGGCTACCTCCAGCTTCTTCACCTGAATGTCCATAATGTCCCATCGGTGTACAAAAGGCATTCGCAACATGTAACTCTTGGTAACTTGCAACCCACCCAGACCCGTCCGCACACCTGCCTCACCCGCTTTCACCTTGCGCAGACAAAACATGGCCAGGAAGGCCCCAAAAACAGCCAGAGCACCCAGCACAATTCCGCCGATGATGATTCCAGAAGATATACCGAGGATGGGTTCGATCATGATTTTAAACCTTTGGTTGGAGGAACAAGTTTCAGTTTCAGTTTAAACTTTAAACACCATGCCCCGGCATATGGGTCGGAACACGAAAGGCGCCGTGCGCTGAATTGGGTCGGCACGAATCTAGGTAAACCACCCACGGTTGGCTACTATAATTTTCAAAAAGTTTTACCGGCGCAAGGATGGCCAATTAAATTGCTGCAAGACGACGCAAAAAAGACTAGATTTGATCCATGAAGCCACTCCTTTCCACCCTGTTGCTCGCCGCCACAATGGTCCATGCCGCCCCACCATTGCGTGACCGGCTAAACGACACCAATGCCAAGGGGCAATCCCTCTGGATTTACAACGATCTCCACAAGGCATTCGCCGAGGCCAAGCGCACGGGCAAGCCACTCTTTGTCACCTTCCGCTGCGTGCCCTGCCATGCCTGTGCCGCGTTTGACGCTGAGGTGGCCAAGGGCAGCGACCGTGTTGCCAACCTGGCACGCAAGGAATTCATTTCCGTCCGCCAAGTGGAAATGAAAGGAGTCGACCTCACCCAGTTTCAGTTCGATTATGATCTAAACTGGGCCGCCATGTTTCTCAATGCCGACGGCACTGTCTATGCGCGCTACGGCACACAGTCCAGCGATGGGCCGGATGCCTACAATTCCGTGGACAGCCTGATCAAGACCATGCAACGCGTCCTGACACTCCATGCCAATTATCCTCGCAACAAGGCCCAGTTGACGGGCAAGCGTGGCGCCGCCAAGCCCTACAAGACCGCCATGGAAATGCCCGGCCTTGAAAACAAGGCCAATTACCGGCTCCTGACACAGCGCAACAATTGCATCCATTGCCACAACATTCATGATGCTGAAAACCTGCAACTGATGCGTGAAAAGAAACTCACCCCTGAAAAATTATGGCGTTACCCGCTTCCCGAGAATGTGGGGCTGCAAATCGACCCGAAAGATGGCCAGCGTATTTCCCGCGTTCTGCCCAATTCCCCCGCGGCCCGTGCCGGACTCAAGCCCGGCCAAGCCATCACCCATCTGGACGGCCAAGCCATTGCCTCCATCGCCGACATTCAATGGGTGCTTCACAACCGGAAGAATGGCCAGGAGACCTTGAGGGTGCAAACGGCCAATGCCACGCAACCTCATCTTATCGGCACACAGCCCAACTGGAAGAAAACGGATTTCTCCTGGCGCGGCTCCCTGTGGGCGCTTCCTCCCCGCATGCGAGTCTACACTCCGGAGGTCAAGGCCAATGAGCTGGCCCGACTGAAGCTCCCCGCTGGACAAGGTGCGTTAAAAGTCAAGTGGATCAATACCAGCAGCCCCGAGGGCCGGGCCGCAAGAGCCGCCGGTCTGCGCCTGAATGACTATATTGTCGCCATCAACGGCAAGCCGGTGAGGGGGCTCGACCACAGGAAATTTAATTATTGGATCAAGCAGAACTACAAGCCGGGGGACACGCTCCCTATCACCATTCTTCGCAATGGCCGGAGAATGAATTTCAACTGGCCTCTGAAATAGCCCCTAAAGGCGCGGCCTCTTGAGAAGAAAATCGAAAATTTCCGGCCAGTGCCGCATTGCGACATCGATGTGCCCCCCACCTTTTTCCTCGACATACAGATGGTCCATTTTCAGCGCCTTCATCCTCCTCACACAACCGCGCGCAAAAATGGCCATACACAGCATGTCCTTCTCGCCCTGAACCAAAATAACCGGCAAATCCTTTATCTTGTTCAGATCGCGCTTGAGACCAAACATCGCCGGCGCTATCGGTGCCAAGCCCGCCCAAAGCTCCGGATGCTTCGCGCCCAAGTGAAAAGTCCCCGCCCCGCCCATTGAGTGGCCGCCGAGATAGATTCGCTTTGGATCCACATTGAAGTCCTTCCGAACAATCGTCAGCACGTTCATCACATCCTTCTCACTCAAGGCTCCCTGATTGCGTGGGCCGCCAATACCCATTTTGCCAGGGCCACGGCTGCCATACCAACTCACCCGGTCATACCCCATTGGACAGGCCACGACGACCCCATGCTTCTCCGCTTCCTCCAGCAAGCCCCCATACCGGATGACCTGATGCGGGTCACTAAACAGGCCATGCAATAAAACCAGCAGGGGCGCCGCCTTTGAGCGATCATAGCCCGACGGCACAAACACCGTGTAGACCATTTTCTTTTTCGCCTCCTCGAATTGATAGTGCCGCGTTTCAATCTGTCGCCAGAGCTTGGGTGCCGCCTCACCAATCATCGGAATCATGGCCAATAAGAGGACGTAAATTCGCATCCGCATGCACTCATGCTAAGCCCGCCCCACGCCCCGTCAAGCTCACCGCCACTCCGGATCATTCAAGTGCCTTCGGATTTTCCAATAGAACAAGCCCAGCGCCATGATCCCCATCACGCCACCCACATAGAAAATATCCTGCGACGCCATCCCTGCATTTCTCAGGACGAAGAATAACGCGATGCCTCCAATCTCCAGCACCGAGTCTATTGCGTTTGCCGTGCCAATATAACGCCCGCGGGCATCATCCGGCGCCAATTTCTGGATCAACGCCTGGAGCGGGACAACGTACAAACCCGCGAATGTTCCCACCAAGAACAAGTAGATCATGACGCGGTTCACGTCACGATCGCGGGCCTTGATGGCATGCGCCGCCAATCCATCGGGCACGCCCGTGCCACTCACATCGCGAACCATGGAGCCTTCTCTTTTCTCCAGATTGATCTCCTGCAAACGCGCCGCGGGCATCACCAAGCCATCCACCTTTCCATCCGCCACCTGTTGCAACAACCCTGACAAATCGCCCTTACCCGGCTCCGGCTTTATGTCCGGCCTCAAATCCTCGACCCGGCTTGCAATTCTCTGTTGCCCCACCAGCACTTTGCCCTTCTCCCCGAGCATCGGCAAATTATTGCCAGCACTTTGCCAAGGTTCAGCCGGATAAATCAGCATGTAGCTCGATGGGGCGGCAGCCAGCAGAAAAAAACAAACCGTCAAACCAATGGCCCCTATGGGCACCAAACGGGGCTGGATTCCACCCCGCGACACAAACCCCGCCAGAATGCTCCCTACCGCAATGGAAACGCCAATGGTCCCGAACAACTTCAAGCTCACCTCCGCCTCAGGCAATCCGAGTACCACCGTATAATCCGCCAGAATCAGGATGATGATGTAGGCCAGCATGAAGAAACTCGACCGCAACACCGCCACGGTGAGGATGGGTGTCCCGCCGTCGCGCATCTGCCGCAGGGTTCTCAGGTAGGGCGCGAAGAATTCCCACTTGAATTTTAAATCCGGCCGCTTCGCCGGCAACTCAGGCATGAACCGAACCGCCGCCAACCCCAAGCCCGCGACCAGCAACAGCAACAACCCCGGCAACCAAGCCATCGGCTCCCCCATATCCACTGGCCCAGCAGCCGTGTTCTTTTGGCCGGCAAATTCCTCGTAAAGCGGGCCGCCCACCACAATGGCCAGCACCGCCGCCACGTTGGTGAGCATATTCACTATGCCATTGCCCCAGCCCAGTTGATTTTCCCTCACCAATTCCGGGATCACCCCGTACTTGGCGGGCCCAAAGAAAGCACTCTGCACCCCGAGCAGAAACATCGCCAGGAGGCAAAGCCAGACATTGCCCCACCAGAAACCCGCCAAGGCAGTCAGCGCGATCAGGAACTCCGCTTCCTTCACTCGGCGCGCCACCAGTTGTTTGCTGTACTTGTCAGCCAACTGGCCGGCCACCGCGGAAAACAAAAGGAAAGGCAGCACCAGACACATCGCCACCACCCCTTGCCCGCCATCCCCAAGCGCTCCTTTCCAGATTCCTGCCGCTGCGACACTGAAGGTGAGGACCTGCTTCAACAGGTTGTCATTAATCACCCCGAAGAACTGGGTGAAGACGAGGGAAAGAAATCCTCTGCCGGCCAGCGACTTTTGCGCGATTTTACTCACGAGGCGAGACACTGCCACAACTCGGCGCAACACAGATAATTGGTTTTATCAACACCTCGATCATGCCACTCAATGATACATTCCCGCCGGCAACAAAAAAGCCGTACGATTCCCTTTGCCATCGCCCGGCCCTATGATTAACCAGACTCAGCCCCTCAGCGCCTTTTGCGCACCTTCCGCCGCGATAGCGAGACATTCCTTGATATCCGGAATCGGGTTGGCCGCATTTTCCTCATACTCCAAGCTCAACGCGCCGTCCGCTGGAAAGCCCACCTTCTTGAGCGCCTTGAAAACACCCACCACGTCAAGGTGCCCCTTGCCAATGATGACACCCTTGGTGCGCTGCTTTTGCTCGGCAAAATCCTTCAGGTGAATCCCGTATAAGCGATCACCCAAACGGCTCACCACCTCCACCGGATCTTCAGCGCTACGAATAAAATGGCCGAGATCCGCGCAGAACCCAATACGCTTGTCGTGTCCCTTCACTGCCTTCAGGCAGTCCTCAATCTTGTTGTAGCGATGACCCGGACCGTGGTTGTGAATGGCAATACGAATGTTGTACTTCTCCACCAGCTTGCCCAGGCTCTCGAAACTGTCCGGCCGGGGATCCGCACTGATGTTTGGGATGCCCGCCAGCTTGGCAAACTGAAAAATCTTTTCGTTCGCCTCGTGATTGTTGCCAAAGCCATTGACCCCGTGCGAACTCACGCTCATGTCGTGCTTCGCCAATTTGGCGTTCATCTCGCCGATCTTGATCTTGTCCGGCGTAATCGGGTAATGCCGTCCAAAAAACTCCACCCAGTGCAGGCCCAAGTCATCAATCTTCTGCAATGCCCCCTCCTTGCCATCGATGCCAAACGCACGCAGCGAATAGCTCTGGATGCCCATCGGGAAACCGCCGTATTTCCGGAGAGACCCCGCCCGCGCCTTGGAGAGCTTTACGGATTTGGCGAAAAGTTCGGGGACATCAAACCAAGTCGCACCCGCCGCGGCAGCGGCCGAAAGGGTGCCCTGCAAAAAGGAGCGTCTATTCGTTTTCATGGTCTTGGGCGAGGATGGTTCGAAGCCTCTCCCCTGGCAAGGGGTTTGTCTTTAGGTACAGAGGCACCAAGAACACAGACTGATCAAATAAAATTCTCTGAGCCCTTTGTGTTTTTGGTGTCCCTGTAGTGAATCAATTCACCCCGTAAAACTTTACCGCATTCTTCCAGAACAATTTTTCGAGCACCTCATTCCCTTTCGGCGCGAAAAACTCCCGGATGATTGACAACTGCTCATGGTATTCTCCGCCACGATCCGTCACCGGCCAGTTGCTGCCATAGATAATCCGATCCTCTCCGAACGCTTCCCAGACCACCTCGAAAATCGGCGCGTAATAACTCAACTCCTTCGGCGCCGGCATCTTGCCGCTGCGTTGAAAAATCCCGCTCACCTTGCAATGCACATTTGGAAACCGCGCCGCCTCCCGAACCTTGGTCGCCCATGCTGCCTCAGCCGGCACCCCCGTGATGATCAATCCCGTCACGTGATTAATCATGATTTTCAACTCCGGCACTTTCCCCGCAACCAACACAATGTCTTCCAGACTAAAGTTTGCCAGCAACACATCCAGCACCAAGCCCTTCTCCGCCAGCAACCTCAAGTCGCGCCAGACCGCATCCGTAAAGAACGCATCCCCGCCCGGCCGCTCCCGCATGCGAATGCCTACATACCGCTTATCCGCCGCCAGTCGTTCCAGATGTCCCGCGAACTCTGGCGTACCAATCGGCAGGTTGCCTACCAGCCCAATATAACGCCGCGGATTATGTGCCACCAAGTCCAGTACCCATTGGTTGTCCTTCACCAGGCCGCTGGCCTCCACGATCACCGTCGCTGAAACACCATTCTTCCGGCACACCTCATCAAAATGCCGGGGCAACGTTGGCCGGTAAAGCACGTCATCATCTTCCGGCGGCCAAGGGACGCCGCCATCACGCGAGGTGTCATACAAATGGATATGTGTATCAATGATTCGCGAAGGCGAGGAACAACACCCCGCAAACAACAATCCCGCCACCAAAACCAGAAGCCATTCCCGTTGAAATATGCGCATCCGCGGAATGTCCAATGCCATCGGCCGGTTGTCCAATGAATTCACGCAATTTGGGTTGCCAGCCATGACCGACGGTCTACACTGCCCACTCAACCCGGTTGCCATGAAGCAAATCACCCTCTCCCTATTGTCACTCACACTGGCCGCAAACATCTTCGCTAAAGGTTCCCCCGGCCCACCCACCGCGGCCTCAGCCTATCTTAAAGCCCCGAAGACAGGCGGCCTCAAGTTCAACAAAGCCGGCAATCTCCACGCTGGGCCCTTCGGCCTCCTGCTCGTTGCCGAGGCAGCTGGCTCCATTGTTGCCATCGACACGGGTGACCGTGGCGTCTTCAAGCCCCTCATCGGCTCCGTGCCGGACATCAGCAAGAAAATCGCCAGCGCGCTGGGCGCGAAGTCCGTGACCGTCAACGATCTTGCCGTCAACCCGGAGACGGGCACAATCTATCTTTCTACACAACGCAGTGACGGCCTGTCCACAATCCTTACGGTCAATGCGGCCGGGAAGCTGTCTGCTCTGGATACCGAAAAGGTCCAGTGGGTCCGGGCCAAATTGAACGAGAAGTTGAGGATATCAAGAATCGCGGACTTGGGCCTCGCGACCGGTCGCATTCTCGTCGCCGGACAAAGCAATGATGCCTTCCGAAGCCGCATATTCTCCCTCCCGCTCCCGCTTGCCTCTGGCACCGCTGGTAACACCTACAGCACGGACACCTATCACGTGGCCCATCGTCGCTGGGAAACCAAGGCTCCGATCCAGAGCTTCGTGCTCTACGAACAGGAAGGCGCGCCCTACATGGTTGGTTCCTTCGCCTGCACACCCATCGCCAAGTTCCCCTTGGAAAACCTGGCGGACAACGGCCAAGTCAAAGGCACCAGCGTTCTTGAACTTGGATCCGGAAACCGCCCCGTTGATATGTTCACCTACAAGAGCGGTGGCAAGAGTTGGCTAGTCACCCACACCATGCGTTTCCACAAGCCATTCGCCTACACTCCGAGCAAATTCTGGGCCGCCCGCATCGACATGAAACACATTGCCGTGAGCGCCAAGGACAAGACCAACGAAAAAGCCACGCGCCGTGACCGGAATGTTGCAAAGGATCCCCAAGGGATAGAGGTGGTCGAGACGCTCCACGGCGCGATACAGGTTGACAAATATGGCGACCAACAGGCCGCTGTCCTCCGTGAACGGGAAGGCAAACTTGATCTCGAGATCGTCCAGCTTCCCTGACCTTCATCTGCCCCTCTGCTGAACACAGAGACAGTACCCACCAAAGCCGGCCCCATCCTCCGGGGCCGGCTTTTTTGCGTAGTCACCTGGCGTTGAAGCTGAAACACTGGTTTCAACGTCCAATAACATATGAAGATCGCCAGCACCATTCTCGCAATCGCCGTTTCTGCCGCCCTGACAGAGGCCGCACCCAAATCTCTCACCAAGCTCATCAATAAACAGAATCGCCAGCGAAAAGCCTTGGAAGAAAAACACAAGGCCGAGAATCTGGAATTGATCGAGCAACAACTCGCCGCCTTGGAGAAATTGGCAAAACAACTGCCTCCGCGCAATGCCATCCTGGCCCAAGCCGAAATCGACCGACTGTTAAGATCAACAGACGCCGGCAAGCGCTTCACGGCCGAATTGTTCGTTGACGCCATCAATCCCAAGGATCCCGCCGAGATCAAGGCAATGTTCTCCTTGCCGGAACGACTCATCACCTCCAAAAAGGACACCGGCGGCCGCTGGGCGCGCGTACCGGAGATTCTTCTCGGGGCCAGCATTTTTTCCGGCACCTCTAAAGGCACCAACGGCAACGCCGACTTTGAGATCACTCGAACTGGTCGCGTTTACCTCGCCTTGAATTACGATTACCAAGGCAACAGCAGTGGCGGCTGGACCGAGGAACGGCTCTCCGCCGGCCAATTCATGGCCCGCGGCTGGGCCCAGGTCAAGGGGGCGGAGATCATTGGCTGGAACAATCGCAGCTACCAGATTTTCACGCGCGAATGCCGCAAGGGCGAAACCTTTCGCTTGCGCTGCAACAAGTACGAGCCTCCCTATGTAATCCTGATGGATGAAGGTGCCGCCGCAGCTGCCGTGGTCAACTGACGTTTATTGCTGGATGAAGTAGCTCAGGTTTTCCAGTTCAATCGCGAGGTTTACATTGTTCACCATCACCTCGTCTGGAACCTGTAAAACCGTCGGCGCAAAATTCGTGATGCCCGTCACCCCCGCCGCCACCAAGTCATTTGCCACCTCTTGAGCCTCCTCTGGCGGCACACAAATAATCGCCAACCGCACCCCGCCCTCACGCACAATTTCCCCCAGACGCCCCATTGGCAACACCTCCAGTGCGGGACTCTTGGCCCCCTTTCCCACCGGGTCGACATCAAACGCACCCACCACATCAAACCCCTCCTTCTGGAATCCACGATAGGACAGCAAGGCACGCCCCAGGTTGCCCACCCCCACCAGAACCACCGGCTGCAGGCTGCTGGTTCCCAGCAGATCCACAATCATCTGCGACAACTGCTCCACCTCATAGCCCAACCCACGCGTGCCAAATTGACCGAAATACGTCAGGTCCTTTCGCAACTGGGTGGACTTCACGCCCGCCGCCCGTGCCAGTGCCTCACTGGAGACCGTCTTGATGCCATTCGCCGCCAGCCGCTGCAGGCAACGGTTGTAAATTGAAAGCCGGTAAACCGTCTTGCGGGGAATCTCCGGCCGCGGACCCTTCGAGTTCTTTTTCAATGCCATGACAACAGACCATTCCTCGGCCAGAAGGAAAGCCCGATTCTCCGCAAGCAAGCCCGCAGGTCAAGTGCCGATCCCCATCTACCCCGCCAAGACCCGCAACACCTTGCGCTCCACCCACCCACGGGCCGGCAACACTCCCACCGCGTCCCCCTCCATTTCCACTGGAACTCGTCCCTCCGCCTCCATTTCAAATTCACCTGCCCTCAAGCAACGCACCCCCTCCATCGCGGTCACCTGATCCCGTAATACCGCAGAGGCATATTTGAATATCCGGCTCCGTCGCACTTCTTCCAAAATCACCAAATCCAGGATCCCATCATCCAGTTTCGCCTCCGGAAAAAATACGTGCCGCCCGCCATAAAACCGCCCGTTCCCCACCAAGGCCAACTGCCCCCGAACCGTCTCCCCCGCCACGCGCACTGTGATTTGTGGTAACTCCTCCCCCAACGCCCGCCATCCCGCCAAAACGTAAGCCCAGTCACCCCACCGTTTCTTGGCCCCCCAATCCACCAGTTCCACCGCCCGTCCATCCAGACCCGCCCCCGCCAACTGCACAAAACAACGCCGCACCTTCTCCTCCCCCAATTCCATCCAACCCAAATCCACCAGCCGCTCGCTCCCTCGCAAAACCACATCCCAAGCCTTCTCAAACCGCTCGGGAATCTCCAACTCCTTGGCAAACACATTCACCGACCCCCAAGGCAACACCCCCAGCCGCGCCCTCCCAAGCCCCTCGGCTCGCGCCATTCCATTCACCACCTCATTGATCGTCCCATCCCCTCCCGCCGCCACAATCGTCTCAAACCCATCCCACACCGCCGCCTCCGCCAAGGCCACTCCGCCTCCAGCCTCCGTCGTCGGCCGCAATTCACACCCCTCCCCCAGCCCTTCCAGCTTGGCCAGAAATCGACGCGCCCGGTCACCCTTCGCCGTTGGGTTGAAAATCACGCAAACACGCACACGCCCCTTGAACCACGGACCCAAGAGAAAAACACGAAATTAATCAGCGCCCATCAGCGGTTCTCAAAAACGCCGCCACAACCCCCTGCGCCTTTTTCACCGCCGCCGCCAGCGAATCGCCATGCGCCAAACCCGCCGCCACTGCCGCTGAAAACCGGCATCCCGTTCCTCGCCAATTCCCCTTCACCCGGCCCGACACCAGCACCATCTCTTCCCGCCCATCAAAAAACATCTCCACCACCTCACGTCCCTTCAGATGCCCCCCTGTCACGACCGCCGCGCATCCGTACTTTTCAAACAATGCCCGCGCCGCAACCGCCATCCCTTCCCGGCCACGCACCTTCAAGCCCGTCAACACTTCCGCTTCCGCCAAATTGGGGGTTACCATTCGGCAAACAGGAAGCAATCGTCTGCGCAACACACGAATTCCTCCCGCGCTCAAGAGGCTTCCTCCACTCGATGACGCCAAAACCGGGTCCACCACCAGCGGCACCCGCAGTCCTCCCCAAAAATCCGCCACCGCCTCCACCACGCCGCCCGAGAAAAGCATTCCGCACTTGGTCGCCTTCGGCTTGCGTCCTTGAAAAGCCGCCTCCAACTGCGCGGTGATCATTGCCGGGCGCGTGCCTTGCACGCCGAATACCGCCTTGTCGCTCTGCGC
>PBVU01000047.1:0-5302 GCA_002728775.1 Verrucomicrobiales bacterium
CACCGCCGCGAAAACGACGAATACTGGGAAGCCCACAAGGGCTCGCCCAAGGCCTTCATCTCCGCCGAGGACGCCGCCGCCATGTGGAGCAACCGCTACGGCGTCGCCACCGCCGTCCGCTTCCCCGGCGGCGAAGGCGCGCAGGCAAAGGCCGCCGCCGCCCTCCGCGCCAATTTCGACCCCGCCAGCGTCGGCCTGCAGTTCCGCGATGTCCGCAGCTTCGCCCTCGAGGGCAACTCCGCCAGCGACTTCGGCGGCCTCTTCCTCGGCCTCAGCTTCTTCCTAGTCGCCGCCGCCCTGATATTGATGGGCCTTCTTTTTGTCTTCAGCGTCGAGCAACGCGCCGTCGAGGTCGGCACCCTGCTCGCCGTGGGTTTCACCGGGCGGCAGGTCCGCAACCTCCTGCTGGCCGAGGGCGCTGCGCTGGCCGTCCTCGGCGCGGTCCTCGGCGCGGCCGCCGGGCTGGGCTACACCCGCGCCATGGTCCACGGCCTCTCCAGCCAATGGGTCGGCGCCATTGGCGGGCAGGACGTCATTCGCTACCACCACGAGCCCGCCACCCTCGCCCTTGGCACCGCCATCGCCATCGCCGTGGCCGTGTTCACCATCTGGCTGACCGTCCGCCGCCTGCGCCGCGCGCGCGCGGTGGAACTGCTGGCCGCCGGCGCGGGCCAGGCCCTGGCGGGCGGCACAACGGCCAGCGGGCGTCAAAGCTGCTTCATCGCCCTCGGCTGCTTGCTGGGCGCCCTCGGCCTCGGCGCGGCCATGGCCGGCGCGCAGGGCATGGCCAAGGCCGGCGGCTTCTTTGGCGCCGGCTCCCTGCTGCTCATCGGCGGCCTCTTCCTCTGCCGCGCACTCTTGCTGCGCCTGGGCACGGCGGCCGGCGAAACACTCGCCACCCTCGGTGCGCTCGGCATCCGCGGCGGCGCGCGCCGGCGCGGGCGCAGCCTCGCCTGCGTCTGCCTGCTCGCCTGCGGCATCTTCATGGTCATCGCCGTCGGCGCCTTCCGTATCAACCCCAACGAAAACGCCGGCGCGCCGGAATCGGGAACTGGCGGCTTTACCCACTACGCCGAGACCGACCTCGCCATCCTGCACGATTTAAACAAGGAAGACGGCCGCGCGCCTTATCCTTTCGAGGACTACGCCCAGCCCCTGCCCGCCCCCATCGTCCAGTTGCGCGTGCGCGAGGGCGACGACGCCAGTTGCCTGAACCTGAACCAACCCCGCGAGCCGCGCCTGCTCGGCGTCGATCCCGCGCAGCTAAAGAACCGCTTCACCTTCGCCGCCACCCTCGGCGGCAGCCCCGGCTGGGATCTTTTAAACGAGGACTTTGGCGCCGGCATCACCCCCGCCGTTGTCGACCAGAACACCGGCATGTGGGCCCTGCACGTCAAGCTCGGCGACACGCTCGATTACCCCACCGAGAGCGGCGGCACCATCAAGTTGAAAATCGTCGGCATGCTCGCCTTCTCCATGCTGCAGGGCGACGTCATCATCTCGGAGAGTTCCCTCGTCCGCCACTTCCCCTCCAACAGCGGCTACCGCGCCTTCCTCCTTGACCGTCCCGCCGACGGCAACGCCACCGCCACTCTCGCCATGCTCAACGACGGCCTGCAAAACCACGGCCTCGACCCCATTCCCGCCACCGAACGCCTCGCGCGTTTCAGCCAGGTGCAAAACACCTACATCACCATCTTCCAGGCGCTCGGCGGCCTGTCGCTGCTGCTGGGCAGCCTGGGCCTCGGCGTGGTCGTGCTGCGCAACGTGCTCGAGCGCCGCAGCGAATTGGCGGTGATGCAAGCCGTAGGCTTCCGCAAGGCCGCCCTGCGCTGGCTCGTCTGCACCGAGCACGGCCTCCTGCTGCTGCTTGGCTTAGCAGTAGGCGTGGCCGCCGCGTTACTGGCGGTTTGGCCCTCCCTAAACACCCCAGGCGCCCAGATGCCCTGGACCTCCCTCGGCTGGATGCTCACCGCTGTCCTCGCCAGTGGCCTCCTCTGGACCTGGCTTGCCGCCACCGTCGCCCTCCGCGGCCACCTCCTCCCCGCCCTCCGCAACGAGTGAGTGGACTTGCGTTTCACCGATCGTTCCCCTAGCTTGCACGGAACAAGTGTCCCCCTCTACGTGAATGAGTGTATTCATTTCCGAATCGGGACGGCCTGAATGCGTTATGAAAACTCTTCAAAGACTGCTCTTCACCTTAGCCGGGCACCTCTTCAGCGTGACAGCTTTTGCCGCGGGCCATTCACTGGCGAATGTCATGCCGGCCGGCGTAATTGCCTTCGCTGAAACGGATGGACTCGGCGCCAAGGTACACCAATTTCAGGAATCAAAATTGTTCGAACTCATTCTTCAGAGCCCACAATATCAGGAATTTGAAAAGGGGCCCGATTATGCCCAATTTATGGCGGGCAGAAAAATTGTGGAAACATTTCTTGGAATGGATTTGTGGACGACCGCAGAGAAACTCTTAGGCGGACAGGTAGCACTTGGGCTGTATCCTCAACCAAACAAGAACGATCCGCAGGCAGTTGCCATTCTGCGCACAAAGGATGTTGAAACCCTGAAAAAACTGCGCGGCCGATTGGCGCCGTTTGTCTTGCTTGCGGGTGACACCGTGAAAAAGGAGGAACTAAGCAATGGAGCAGAGCTGTACACGCTGGAAGACGGCGTTCTGCTTGCCGCGAAAGCGAATTGGCTGGCGGCTGCGCAGAGCCGGCCACTGCTTGATCAAGCCATGAAAATGTTGACCGGTGAACCGGGGAAATCTGTTGCCCAAGATGCTGGCTATGTAAAATTTCGTGAACAAATGGGGCGTCACGACTTGGGGCAAGCCTATATCGACTTGAGGCCGCTCAGGAAACAAGCGGGCCCACGGCTGGGCATTCAAAAAAAGGAGCAAGATGGAGGCGCGTCCTTTTTCCTCCATGGCATCCTCGAGTTGGCGGCGCACAGTTCCTACGCCGGCCTGACACTGAACATGGGCGAGGCCGGAATGGCCATCAAGGCCGGTGTTGAGGGTGGACCGAAATCCCTGCCCGAAAAGTTCCAGTGGTTTTTCTCCGACCCCGACAGCCCTGGCGCCGGCAACCTTCCGGAAGTACCCGGCCTGCTTGGCGGCATAGCCGTTCACCGGAACATTGGTGCGTGGTACCGTCAAAGGGAGCAGCTTCTGGCAGAACAACTGCTCCCGGAGTTTGACAAATTTGAAGGTGAGATCGGCAACCTGTTCGGTGGGCAGGATTTTGGCGAAGATGTGCTGCCTGCGATTGGCTCAATCATGACACTGGTCACCGCTCGCCAAACCTTTGAGCATTTAGATGGAGCGCCAGGCGTCAAAATCCCAGGATTTGCACTCATTGTTAACTTGGAAAAACCTCAGGAAGGAGCAGACCTGTTCCAACTCTTGTTCCAGACCATCATTACGATCACAAACTTTGAGGGGAAAGACAAGATGCGCGCACCTTGGATTCTCTCCGCGCAGGCATACAAAAAACACAGCATCACCTTCGCCAAATACACGCGCAAGCCTCAGGGAGCCAACCTGCCCGTCTCAGCAAATTTCCAGCCAGCAGCCGTGTTGGTTGGCAACAAGTTTGTCATAAGCAGCACGGTGCAACTGGCCAAGGCGCTGACCGATGCGCTGGAAAGCCCCACGCCAAAGGCCCGTGCCAACCGCAACTTCAACCTCGAACTGCGGCCCGCCGCCTGGGTGCCGGTGCTTCACGACAACCGCAAGCAGGTGATTGCCCAGGCCATCCAGAAAGGTCAAACCATCGAACAGGCCAGGTGGGGTACGAACGCAGCGGAACAAATTCTCAAATCCCTTGGCCTGCTTCGCCTAAGCACCTCCGTGGGCCGGGAAAATTTCACCGTGAAACTGGAGGCCCGCTGGCAATGAGTAAGCCCACCGGCTTGCTCTCGCCCCGCGGCGAAACTGGCTGGACCAGCCGGGACGCAACCCATCTCCTTTGGCGCGCCCAATTTGGCGCCTCGGCGCATGAAATCAAATGCGCCACCACGGAAGGCTTGGCCAAGACCGTGGATCGGCTCCTGAAAGACCAGCCGGAGACTGAAGAGTTTCGCACCGTGGAACCCCTGTTGCGGTCCGCTGCACTGGATTCCGGCAACATCGATAACCTCAAGGCATGGTGGCTGCACCGCATGCACTACACCGCCAACCCCCTTCGGGAGCGTCTTGCACTTTTCTGGCACAACCATTTTGCCACCTCCAACGACAAGGTGAACGACGTCGCCGCCATGGCCACGCAGAACGACCTGCTGCGCCGCGAGTCCCTTGGCAGTTTCCGCCGGCTGCTTCACGGAATGGCCAAAGATCCGGCCATGCTTATTTGGCTGGATGGAAACGCAAATCGAAAACGCCACGCCAACGAAAATTTTGCGCGCGAAGTGATGGAACTCTTCAGCCTTGGCGAGGGAAACTATTCCGAGACCGACGTCAAGCAGGCGGCACGCGCATTCACCGGCTGGCACGTTCGTAAGGGCCAATTCTGGTTTAACCGTGCCCAGCACGATTTCACGGACAAAACCCTTTTCGACGTCACGCGCAATCTGGATGGCGGCGACGTGGTCGAGCTCTGTCTCGCGCACAAGTCCTGCCCGCGCTTCCTTGCCTTCAAGCTACTTCGCGCCTTTGTGTTGGACCAGCCAACCGCCGCCCAAGTGAACGCATTGGCGGCGCGTATCCGCGGGCATAATTTCGAAATGACCCCCATCATGAGGGAACTGCTTACTTCAGGATTTTTTTACAGCCCAGCCAACCGCCATGCCCTGATCAAGAATCCCCTGCAACTCGTACTGGGGGCCTTTCGTGCCCTAGGTGGACGCCCGGACCTTTCCAAGGTCGCCCCCCTTCTCGCCCAACTGGGACAGGACATTCTGGCTCCCCCCACCGTCAAGGGCTGGGAAGGCGGACGTCTCTGGATCACATCCGCCACGCTCCTGCAACGCAACAACTTCGCCGCGGCACTTTTAAACAATCAGCTGGGGCGCATCGATACCTCTCGCGGTGTTGTGGATCAATTTACCGAGCTACTCCTGGCTCGAGATCTGCCGACTTCACGCAAACGCCTCGCAGGCTATTTAAAGGAAGCTGAAGGGGATCCAGAAGAACGGCTCCGTGGCATGCTACACCTCATCATCACGATGCCGGAATATCAACTAACCTGAAATCATGGCAACCAGACGATCTTTTATCAGGCAAATGGGCGCCGCGAGCGTTGTGGCTGTGGGTGTGCAACCGCCCACGCTGTTTACCCGCGCAGCCGAAGTCGCCCCCCCC
>PBVU01000112.1:0-5699 GCA_002728775.1 Verrucomicrobiales bacterium
CAATTGTACCCGTCGCCAGCGTCACTTTGCACATCAACTCGATGTGGCGGACGGGGATAACGTCCTCGAGATTATAGAGGCTGCGCAGCGGAATGAGCAGCGTAAGCACCATGCCAAAGCCGGAGAAGATGGCGCCCGCCACGAAGTACGGCGGGAAGATGGTCGTGTGCCAACCCGGCAACTGCGACACGGCAAAGTCAAACGACACAATCGAGTGCACCGAGAGCACCAGCGGCGTGGAGAGGCCCGCCAGCAGCAGGTAGGCCTTTTCATAATTGCTCCAGTGGCGGTTGCTGCCCGTCCAGCCCAGCGCGAAGAAGCCGTACAACACCTGCTTCACCTTGTTGATGAACACTTGGAATGGCGCCTTGATTTTCTCCGCCTGCAGTCGGAAACGGTCGCGCATGGTCGCCAAGTCCGGGATCAGTCCCATGTACCAGAACAGCAGCGAGACGGTGAAATAGGTCGACACCGCAAACACATCCCACAACAGCGGCGAGCGGAATTGCGGCCAAATGTCGTTGGCATTGGGGATCGGCAGCGGATACCAAACGAACCAGATGCGGCCCACGTGGATGGCCGGGAAGATGCCCGCGCACATCACCGCGAAAATGGTCATGGCCTCAGCCGCGCGATTGATGGAAGTCCTCCACTTTTGCCGCAACAGGAACAGAATGGCCGAGATCAACGTGCCGGCATGGCCAATGCCGATCCACCAGACGAAGTTCACGATCGCCCAGCCCCACATTACCGGCTGATTCAGACCCCACACGCCCACACCGGTGACGATCAGGTAACCGATCATCGAGAAACACAGTCCCGCCGTGAGCACGCTCACAATGAACGCGTACCACCACCACTTGGGCGTCTCGCCCTCGATGATGCCGGCGATCTTATCGGAGATCCATCCCGGCGAACGCTTTTTCAACACCAGCGGCTCGCGCTCCAATTCCTTGGGCGTCTCAACCAAGTAAGAGGGTTGGCCGGCGCTGTTACTCATTTGTGCTCGCCCTTGCCGTGGTCGTCGTGGACTCCCTCGCCATGGCCATGGTCATCATCGTGGCCATGGTCGCCATGTGCGGCGCTCTCGTATTCACGCGCGCTGTATGGCTGATCCATGTCCGGCACTTCCAAATTGGGATTACGCACGCGCGCCAAGTAAGTCGTGTGCGGCAGGGTGTTCAGAAAGCCCAGCACACTGTAATCGCGCGGGGATTGCTTGGCTTGGGAAACCGCACTGCCCGGATCCGCCATGTTGCCAAACACAATGGCATCGGCCGAGCAGGCCTGCTGGCAGGCGGTGCGCACGCCGCCATCGGGGATGGCCGAACTCACCGCGACATCCTCGTTACCTCGAGCCACGGCATCCTTGTAATTCTGGCTGGCCTTGCGCTTTTGGGCAATCTTCGCGTCCTCAATACGCTGGACACAGTAGGTGCACTTCTCCATTACACCGCGCATGCGAACGGTCACCTCGGGATTCTTGGCCATCTTCACCAAGTCCCAGCCGGTGGGGTCATCCTTCTCGTTGCTGGCCAAGGGCCCCTTGTAGAGTGCGTTGAGCGGACGCTTATTGTAGTCAAAGAAATTAAATCGACGCACCTTCCACGCACAGTTGTTGGAACAGTAGCGCGTGCCGATGCAGCGGTTGTAAACCATCGCGTTGATGCCCTCGTCGTCGTGCACCGTGGCGTTCACCGGGCAAACGCTTTCGCAAGGTGCCGACTCGCAGTGCTGACAAAGCATTGGTT
Source organism: Verrucomicrobiales bacterium (assembly GCA_002728775.1). GTDB lineage: Bacteria > Verrucomicrobiota > Verrucomicrobiia > Limisphaerales > UBA1100 > UBA6614. The sequence continues at coordinate 1,752 of PBVU01000112.1, forward strand.
GGTTGACCACTTGCGGATCGTCGATCCAGCCTTCCTGCTCCTGCTCATCATCGCCCGCCGTGTCGCCCTCGGTGGGCTTGTGGTTGAAGCCGGTGTAGTAGCGGTCGATGCGCAGCCAGTGCATCTCGCGGCCGCGCTCCACTTGGTCGCGCCCGACAATGGGAATGTTGTTCTCGCTTTGACAGGCGATCACGCAGGCGCTACAGCCCACGCAGGAATTCAGGTCGATGGACATACCCCACTGAATCTTCGCGTTCTTGAGCGAAGGTCGCTCCTTGTAGGGATGATTGTAAATCTCGTAGGGTTTGCCGGTCTCGGGATTGATCGTGTGGCTCGCGTGCCCGGGCGAGTCCAGTCCCACTTCGCCAGCGAATCCCGGGTTCTTCCTGAAACCATGCTCGCCATCCAAGTTGGCCTCGCGAACGATCGCGCGGCCTTCCATCGACCAGTGATCCTGCGTGCAGGCAAAATTGTATCCACTGCCGGCCTTCTTGACCGTGGCGCCCGTGGCAAACCCGGCCACCCCCGGACGAATCGCATAGGCATTGAAGCCAATCGGCTTGCCATCGAAAACAGCCACACGGCCGCCAAATTTGTCCTTGTCGCGGCCGTATCCCAGCGCGAGCGCCAAGGTTCCATCCGCTTGGCCGGGCTGAATCCAAACATGGCCATCCACCGAGCGCCCTTCCAGTGTGATGGTCACCCGGTCGCCATTGGCGAGCCTCTGATCCTCCGCCGTACGGCGGCTGACGAGCACCGCATTGTCCCAAGTGATCTTCGTGATTGGATCAGGCAATTCCTGCAGCCAGCCGTTGTTGGCAAACCGCCCGTCATCCACGCTGTAATCGCGCGCGAAAACCACCTCCAACCCCTCGGCCGGCTTGGCGGCCGAGCCGGCTGCAGACTGCGTTACGGAGCCAACCGCCACCGTCTCCTTTTCGTCGGCATCAAATCCATCATGCAGATATTTCAGCCAATCGTCCCCGGATTTTCCGGCTGTTTCCTGCACGATCTCATGGGCACTTTTGCTCTCGCCCGCCAGTTTGGCCAGCAATTGAAGCTCTGAAATCCCATCGAACAACGGGCGGATCAACGGCTGTACAGACAATGTGTTTCCGCTGCTTGTTTTCGCGTCGCCCCACTCCTCCAAGTAATGTGTCTGGGCGAGGAACAGATCCGCGCCCTGCGCCGATTCGTCACGATAATAACCTAGCCGAACCACCTTCTTGCCCTTGATTAACTTGGCCCAGTCAATCTCCGCCGGGGCATTGTACGCGGGGTTGCCACCCGCCACTACCAGCACGTCAAAGCTCGCCTTCGCAAGGTCCGCAATCGAGCCCGCCGTGGACTCCTCCGCCGGCAAAAAATCCACCGCCTTGCCAACTGCGCCGATCTTCTCGTTGATCGCGTGCGCGAGCACATGTACCTCCACCGGCTGTCCGTGCCCGACCAAAACCACCCCGCCTTCCCTCAAATCCGCGGCGCAGGCATTCAACCAGTCGGCATTCTCAGTATCCTTATCCAGTTTTCCGTCGGCACTTCCAAGCAGGTTCAGGATCGTCCTCGCAATCGCCTGCACACCGCTAGCCTTCACGCGCAGGCGATGATCCGCGCTGCCACCCGTCGGCGTCATTCGCGGTTCGGCCACGTACAGGCGCGACATGCTGCCATTCCTCAGCTTCCGGCCACGGGCAAAATCACGAAGGTGAATGTGGGAATCCGCCTCGCTGCCTATGAAATCGCAATCCAAGGACAGGATGGTCGCCGCCTTGTCCAAGTGGTACCGCGGCTTCACATTTTGCCCAAAGGCCTTCTCAGCGCCCCGACGATGGATGTCGTCATCAATCGGCTCGTAAGAATAAACGGGAATACCTTTTTCACCCAAATTCGCCGCAATCCGCGCGCAGGAAGGCGAGGTGCCTTGACCTGTCAATATGGCAACCTTTTTGCCCTCAACCAATTCCCCCAGCCGCTCCAGCGCTTCCTCACTGGAAAGCTGCTTGCCATCCGCCGCTGAGTGGCTGCGGGCGCGGTCCGGGTCATATAAGTCGAGGATGCTGGCCTGAGTCTGGCCGTCGGTGCCGGCGAATTTCTGACCGTCAATCTCCTCGTAAAAACGCTCATTTCCCTCGATTTTCGTAGGCCGCCCCTCGTGCGACTTTACAACAATCGGCACGGCACCCGTGCGTGTGGGGCGAGCCGTGGCGAAGTACTGCGCTACACCGTGGACATACCCCTCCGGCTGCTCGCCGAAGGCCATGATCACTTCCTCAGGCCGACGACAGCCCACGCCCAGCAGGCCCATGCCCGCCAGCCCCATTGAGGCCCCCATCAGCTTGATAAATTTGCGCCTCGAAAAATCCTCATTCCAATCCGCGGCACCCTCGGGGAACTCATTTCCCCAAGCCGAGGGAACTTTCTGCCCGCGCACCTCATCCGTGACGCCGGAGTCCTCCTTCACTCCATTTTTCACCGGTGATTTCATCGATGACATGCCGTGCAACTCTCGCGCGCCTTCACGTCGAGCTTCTCCATCAGTTTTTTCCCATCCGTTGCCCCCACGAAATCATTGCCCCCATGCCAATCGAGATCCGTCACCTTGCCCAGCGGCCGAATGTTGTCATGCGCATTGCGATGGCAGTCCAGACAAAAGGCCATACTCAACGACTTGGCATGGCGCACCTCATCCATCTCATCCACACGCCCGTGACATTTCACACAACTGATTCCCCGCGTCACGTGTACCGAGTGGTCAAAGTAGACGTAGTCCGGCGTCTTGTGAATCTGCACCCATGGCACGGGCTGCCGGTCATTTTCCCCGTTTCCGTTTTTGTCCTCTTCCTTGTCCAGCTTGCCGTCGCGGTTTGTATCCTCGCCAAAATAGCTGACACGGATTGGTTCCAGCCTCGGGTCATCCTTGAGCACCGAATCGTGGCAGTTCATGCAGGTGGAAGCAGTCGGCAAATTGGAGAACCACGACTCCTCCACCTTGTCATGGCAATACCGGCAGTCCAACCCCAACTCCCCCGCGTGGACCTTGTGCGAAAAAGAAACCGGCTGCACCGGCTGATACCCCACGCGGGTGTATTTGGGCGTGAAATAATAAGATACGCCCGTGACCGCGCCACCACCCAGCAGCAAGCCACCCACGAGCACCAACAGCGGAAGCCGATTGGTCCATTTAGGAAAGACGTTCGACATCTAAAACAGCAAACCCGCCGCATCTTACCCATGGCGAAAAACCATGCAAGCGAATTTGTGATTTTTTTCACAATCTCCGTTTGAGGTCGGATTTCACGGGATAACGTGCTTGGAAAGTTGCGTCCTTGCAGGCAAAAAGAAAATGGAGGCGAGGGCCGGAATCGAACCGGCGATGGAGCTTTTGCAGAGCTCTGCCTTACCACTTGGCGACCCCGCCTTGGGAGGGCCAACCCTAGACATCTCCCGGCCGGTTAGTCAATCCTGTTGCGAGGGGCCGCCCAAACGTTTTCGTTGCCGCCAAAGCGCGCGGGGTTTCAGGATGCCACTGGGAGTGATGATGCCGCTGATCAATTCCGGCGGTGTCACGTCAAACGCCGGGTTGCGCGCGCCGCTGCCGGGGTTCGCCGTGCAGACTGGCCCGCGGGGGCCGTTAGCAGTCAAGACCTCTTCCGGCTCGCGTTCCTCGATGGGAATCTTCGCGCCGCTGGTCATCTGCCAATCCAGCGTGGACAACGGAATGGCGACATAAAATGGAATCCGATGACGCCGAGCCAAAACCGCGTGGGTGTAGGTACCGATCTTGTTGGCCACCTCGCCCGTGCGGCCCAACACCCGGTCGCCGCCAGTAATCACCAGGTCAATTTCACCCCGCTGCATCAAGTGTCCCGCCGCGCTGTCGGCAATAATCTCGTGCGAAATGCCCTCGCGCGCCATTTCCCACGCCGTCAGCGCCGCGCCTTGTCCGCG
>PBVU01000113.1:0-7303 GCA_002728775.1 Verrucomicrobiales bacterium
AAATGGCAGAGCGGCGAGATTTTCCCCGGCCACCCGACGCTCGGCGCGTGGGTGACGTACGGCCTTGGCAGTGAAAACCAAAACCTGCCGGCCTACGTGGTGTTGGCCGATCCTCAAAACCGGTTGCCGGTCAATAACGTCGAGAATTGGATGAGCGGCTATCTCCCGCCGTTGTATCAGGGCACTCAGATTAAGAGTGAAGGCACGCCGATGCTGCACATCAAGCCCGACTATGAGGAACCCGCCGGCATCACCGCCGCCAAACGCAACCTCATCAACGCGCTGGACCGGATGCACAAGGCCAAGCGCCCGAACCAGCCCGTGCTCGATTCGCGCATCGCCAATTATCAAATGGCTGCCCGGATGCAGGTGCAGGCCAGCGAGGCACTCGATGTCTCCAGCGAGACCGAGGGCACCCGCGCCTTGTACGGCATCGGCGAAAAGGAGACGGACAATTTCGGCAAACGCTGCCTCATGGCCCGCCGCCTCGTGGAGCGCGGTGTGCGCTTCGTGCAGATTTATCCGCGCGGCCAAATGTGGGACAACCACAGCAACATCAAAACCTCACTGCCCGCCGCCTGTCGTCAGAGCGACAAACCCTGCGCTGCGCTCCTGCGCGATCTACGCCAGCGCGGGCTGCTCGATGACGTACTTGTCCTGTGGGGCGGTGAATTCGGCCGCCTGCCCATGGCGCAGGGCGACTACGCCAAGGCCGGCCGCGATCATGGCCCCAGCGGCTTCACCAACTGGCTCGCCGGCGGCGGAGTGAAGGGCGGCGTCGTTCACGGCGAGACTGACGACATCGGCTACGGCGCTGTGAAGGACCGCGTCAGCATCCAGGACTGGCACGCCACCATTCTGCACCAGCTCGGCATGGATCACGAGAAACTCACCGTCGACCGCAACGGCCTCGAGGAACGTCTCACCCACACCTATCCCACGCGGGTGGTGAAGGAGATTCTATAGCATGCTGCGCTGGCTGGCAGGATTGGTGCTGGCAACCAGTTTGTACGCCACTGACTGGCCATCGTTTCGCGGGCCGCAAGCTTCAGGTGTAGCTGATGGCCAACAATTGCCCTCCGAGTGGGATGCCGCCACGGGGAAGGGTGTGTTGTTTCAAGTGGCAATTCCCGGGTTGGCACATTCTTCACCCATCATTTCGGGTGACCGATTGTTTCTCACCACAGCCGTGAGCAGTATTGCGGATCCCACTTTTAAGCCCGGCTTGTACGGGGCTGGAACTGCGGCGGCGGATCGTTCCGTGCATGAGTGGCGGGTTATTTGTTTGGACAAAAACACCGGCAAGACGTTGTGGACGCAGGTGGCGGTAAAAAAGAAACCGACCGACAAGCGTCATATCAAGGCGACGTACGCCAACTCCACCCCGGCGACTGACGGAACACATGTCGTGGCGTTTTTTGGTTCGGAAGGACTGGCTGCATACACGGTTGCTGGGAAACTCTTATGGAAGAAAAACCTCGGCCGTCTCGACGTGGGCGCCTATGACCTGCCGGAGTACGAATGGGGCTCGGCCAGTTCGCCGATCATTTGGCGCGGCAAGGTGATCGTGCAGTGCGATGCGCAGAAGGGTTCGTTCATTGCGGCGTTTGATGTGAAGACCGGCAAGGAGCTTTGGCGCACCGCGCGCAATGAGCTGCCTTCGTGGGGCACGCCGAATGTTTGGCCGGGCAAAGTGCCGGAATTGGTCACCAACGGTTCCAAGTTCATCCGCGGCTATGATCCGGCAACCGGCAAGGAGCTGTGGCGGCTCGGTGGTAGTTCGAAAATCACGGCGCCCACACCGGTGTTCGCAGGTGAACGCATTCTCGTTGCCAGCGGCCGCCATCCCGAGCGGCCGATCTTTTGCCTGCGCGCCGGTGGTCGAGGCAACATCACCGCTACTCAAAATGTCGCCTGGCAAAACCGCCGCGGCCCGTACATGCCTACGCCGCTCATCTATCGCGGCAAAGTTTACGCTCTCAACAACAGCGGGCTCATTGGCTGTTTCGATTTGAAGACCGGCAAGGAGCATTACTATGAACGCATCCGCCACCGCGGCCACGGTTTCAGCGCTTCCCCCGTCGCCGCTGACGGCAAAATCTACTGCGCCGGCGAAGACGGGATCGTGTTTGTGCTGGAAGCCGGCGAACAGTTTAAGCCGCCCACGGAACATCAAATCGGCGAAACCCTGATGGCCACGCCGGCGATTTCCGATGGGGCGCTGTACTTGCGCGGGACGAGAACGCTTTTTGCAGTGGGTAAAAAGAAGGGCCAATAACCAATTTTCAATGAACATTGAGTGCTGATAATTGAGGTTTCCTCGAGCTTTGATTATTGAAAATTGATAACTTCGCTCCTGGTGGTATAGTTTCCCCATGAGAGTTCTTTTGGCCTGTCTTTTTGCCTTTAAACTTTCCGCCGCCTTGCCTCAACCGGCTCTGAGCCGGGCAAATCCGTGGCCCGTGCAGGTTTTTGCGCCTTATGTGGATGCGACGCTTTGGCCGACGTTTGATTTCTCGGCGGCGACGAGGCAACAAGGGCTTCGGTTTTACACGCTGGCATTTATTGTGGCGAAGGGAGCGAATAATCCTGCGCCGAGTTGGGGAGGATATCATTTGATCAGCAAGAAGTGGCTCTTGCCTGAGATTAATGCCATTCGCATGGCGGGCGGGGAGGTGATGGTGTCCTTTGGAGGTGCGGCGGGCACAGGGCTGGCTGCCGCCTGCAAGACACCCGGGCAACTGCAGGCTGCTTACCAAATGGTGATTGATGCCTACGGGTTGACTCACATTGATTTTGATGTTGAAGGGTTTTGGCTGGCGGAACCCAAATCCATCGAGCGTCGGTCCCGGGCAATTGCAGGGTTGCAGGCACAGGCACGCCATGCGAAGCGGCCATTGCGGGTTTGGTTTACATTGCCGGCCTTGCCTTCCGGCCTCACGCGCGAGGGGATGGGGATCTTGCGTTCCGCCTTGCGGCATGGCGTGGCGATTTCGGGAGTCAACGTCATGGCCATGAATTACGGGCGGGCAAACGCACCGAAGCCGATGACAGACATGGGCACGTACGCAATTCGGGCGGCGACCAGTTTGCACGCTCAGTTGAAGGATTTGCATCGCGAGAGTGGTATCCGAAAAACGGATGCACAGGTGTGGTCGATGGTTGGGCTGACGCCCATGCTGGGGCGCAATGATGTGAAGCCGGAGACTTTCACCTTGGATAACGCACGGGAGGTGCTTGCCTTTGCGCGTCAAAAGAGGATAGGCCTGCTTTCATGTTGGTCGGCCAATCGGGATAGGCCTCCAAGCAAAAGTGGGCTCGACGAGGTCAGCCCGAAACATTCGGGCATGGACCAGGAGATGTTTGGGTTCGCAAAGATTTTCCGCAGGTATGGTGTCAAGAATCCCAATTTTATCGAATGATGGATACTGGGCGTTCACTTTCCTCTTTCTCGAATTTCCGTTCCTCTATAGGGTCGGGGAAATCGATTGTCTCAGTCTACAATCAGGGAGGCTATGCAACCCGGAAAGGTCATTGAAGTGAAGGGGCTCGGATTCTTGCGATTGGGTTCGTTGAATTTCCGGTTTTCGGGTGTGTTGCTTGCGGGCTTGATGGCGGTGTTGTTGCCGGCGCAGGACCTGTTTTTGGAGCCGGGTGCGAGGAGCGTGGCTTCGCTGGCATTGGAACATCGGGCGGCTCGACCGGGGGACACGGTTTGGGCTGGGCTACGTCTGGTCATCCCCAAGCCTTGGCATACCTATTGGGTAAACCACGGTGGCGTGGGGGAGGCGCCATCGGTGAAATGGGATTTGCCAACGGGAATTTCAGCTGGGGAAATCCACTGGCCATTGCCTGTAAAACATCCGTCCTTCGGGGCCATCGCTTATGTTTATGAGCATGAAGTGATGCTGCTGGTGCCGCTGAAACTATCCCCGAATCTGGAGCCGGGGATGAAGGAGCTTAAAGGGGAATTCAAGTGGTTGGAATGTACGGATGAGGAATGTGTGCAGGGCAAGGCGAGATTAGAAGCGGAATTGGTTGTGGGTGGGAAGTTGGTCAAGGGGAGCAATTCGGCATTATTTGAGAAATGGCGCGAACGGCTTCCGGGGGACATGCCGCCGATTGAGGCGGAGTGGTCGGGTGAAGTGGCGGAGAATTTTTGGAGGCCGTTGTCTTTTAAGGTGCCGGTCAAGGACTCGGAGGTAAAGGTGGAGTTTTTCCCCTATCTGGACCCGAAGGATGAGTACATGGTTCAGGCGGATGTGGAAACGGAACGGGGCGATGGGTTCGTGCGCTTGGTGCAACAGGTGGAATCGGTGGAAAAGAAATGGCCGTCAGAGATTCGTGGGGTGATGCGCGTGGGGGATGCAGGGCATGAGGTGGCTTTAAAGATGGCCGCCGCGGAGAAAAACGGCGGTGGTTTCCTGCTAGCTCCAAGTTTGACTTTTGGCGGACCGAAAACCTCCCAGTTGAATTTGGTGCTGGATGTGGCAAAGGCTCAGCGAGGAGGGGAGGTCATGGCCGGCGTGCGGTTCAAGATTCCCGACGGATGGCATGTTTACTACAAGGACCCAGGTGGGCCGGGTTTGCCGCCCCAGTTTACATGGGTGCTGCCCAAAGGTGTGGAGGCGGGGGAAATTCTATGGCCGAAACCGGAGGTGTTCAAATTTGGCGGAGAAGATTTCAACGGTTACCACGGTGAGTTGATGTTGTTGACGGAGCTGAAGCTGGCATCGGATGTGCCGGAAGGACCGTTGGAATTGCGCGTGAACGTGGAATGGCAGGAATGCAAGGAAATCTGTGTTCAAGGGGAGGCTTCGCTGGTGGCGGAGTTACTGGTGGCGGATGAATCGGAGGCCTCGGGGGATGCGGCTGAAATTGCGCGGTGGCATGCCCGGGCGGGTGGCTCGCGATCCCCGCCGACGCCCGTTCCAAATGTGGGGGCCAAAACTGAGGTGGTCCTAGTGCTGGAGACGGAGCAGGCTATGGCCGGGGGAACGGTGTTGGCAGGCGTGCGCTTCAGGATTCCGGACAAGTGGCACATTTTTTGGAAGAATCCAGGCGACTTAGGGGAAGCGCCGGAAGTGAAATGGAACCTGCCCGAAGGGGTGACCGCGGGGGAGTTGGAGTGGCCGCGCCATGAGTTGTATGAGTCAATGGGGTTCCGTCAGAATGTCTACCACGATGAGGTGATGCTGGTCGCACCGTTGACATTGGCCAAGGATTTGAAAGCCGGGCAATTGAAGCTGGGGGCGCGGGTAAGCTGGCAGGAATGCGAGGTCTCTTGTGTGCAGGGCGAGGCGAATGTTGAGGCGGCATTGCATATTGGAGATGAGCGGGTGGCTTCGGCGGATGCGGGAGAAATAAAATCCTGGCGCGCCAAGGTGCCTCCGCCGGGCAGCGAGTATGCCACGGTGGACTGGGGCCGGTTGGGCGGGATGCTGCTGCTGGCGTTCGCGGGTGGATTGATCCTAAACCTGATGCCCTGCGTACTGCCGGTAATTGCGCTGAAGGTGATGGGGTTCGTGAATCAAAGGGAGGAGGCGCCGTCGCATGCGCGGCGAATGGGGATTCTTTACGGCCTGGGTGTGGTATTTTCATTTCTGGTGATGGCGGGAGCTCTGTTGGTTGTGCGCGCGGGAGCGGGCGGGGAGACTTGGGGCATGCAGATGCAGAACCAGTGGTTCCTGTTGTTTCTGACGGTTTTGATGACGCTTGTGGCACTGAATTTGTTTGGTGTGTTTGAGGTGACACTGGGGGGTGCGGCCTCGGCGGCGGCGGGCGAAATAGCAGGCCGCGAAGGCAATTTGGGCGCGTTTGCTAACGGCATGTTGATGGTGGCCTTGGCGACGCCTTGTTTGGCACCGATGTTGGGGACGGCGATTGGGTTTGCACTGACGCAGCCCGCGCTGGTGGTGACGTTGCTGTTTGTCACGGTGGCCTTGGGCTTGGCGTTGCCGTATGTGGTCTTGAGTTTCAAGCCGGATTGGCTGCGTTTCCTGCCCAAGCCGGGCATGTGGATGGAATCCTTTAAAAAGGCGATGGGCTTTCCGATGCTGGCAGCGGCGGCTTGGCTGGCTTGGCTGACGGCGGGCAAGCTGGACGATGCCGGTGGATTGCGAGTAGGCCTCTTGCTGGTGCTGGTTGGGATGGCAGCTTGGATCTACGGGGAATTCATTCAACGGGGGACGGCTCGCCGGGGCTTGGCTTGGCTGGGGGCATCGGGCGCCTCGGCCGCGGCTGCTGCGTGTCTGTTTGTTTTCCATGACAAGCTGGATTGGAAACCATGGAGCCAGACGGCTGTGAGGGAGGCACGCGAGGCAGGACACCCCGTACTGGTGGATTTCACCGCGGATTGGTGTCTTACTTGCAAGGCCAACAAGCGGACGAGCATCGAGGTGGACGCAGTTCGGGAAAAGATCGCCGCCACGGGCACGGTGGTGTTCAAGGGCGACTTCACGGACAAGAACGCGGCGATGGCCGATTTCATCAAGAGCCACGGCCGCCCCGGTGTGCCCCTGGTGCTGGTATATTCCCCGAATCTGGAATCGAAGGCGCAGATTTTGCCGGAGCTATTGACACCGGGGATTGTGCTGAAGGCTATCGATGTTGCGGCGGCGGACAGGGAGACTGAAGGCGCGGAAGATGCGGGCGAATTGACTTGGGCGCCTTGGAGTGAAGAGGCCGTGGCGGCGGCTCGGAGCGCGGGCAAGCCGGTGTTGGTGGATTTCACGGCTGACTGGTGCGCGCCGTGCAAGCACATTGAGAAAACGGCCATTAACGTGCCAAAAGTTCGGCGAAAACTGGCGCAACTGGGTGCGGCTATCTTGCAGGCGGATTTCACCGACAAGGACGAGGTGATCTTGGCTGAGATAAACCGGTTTCAGCGGGCGGGCCCGCCCTTGGTTCTGGTGTATCCACCGGACGAAGGCAGGGATCCCATCGTGATGCCCAAGAAGTTTACTGCGGAAGAGTTGCTATCGGCGTTGAGCCGTTCAGTGGCGGGCGGCTCTGCCGGAAATCCGGGCTTGGAGAATGGGGTCTCGGCTGCTACTGCTTCCAACTGAATTTGTTGGACGGCAGTTGGCTTATGTTAAAAAAAATTTTTCTAACCCTTGCCGCGGTCCTGCTGGGCGTGGGGTGTCATTCGTTTGGACCGAGCGAAGTAGGGCGGACGCATCCACTTTACAACGAGGTCATTTCACGGAGTCTCAATGAGCAGTTCCTCCTGAACCTCGTGCGGCTGCGTTATCGGGACAATCCGTATTTCCTGGAAGTGGGCAACGTGGCGGTGAATACGTCA
>PBVU01000114.1:0-10301 GCA_002728775.1 Verrucomicrobiales bacterium
AACTGGTGGCGAACGCTTCAGATTGACCTTGGCGAACGAGATGGCGTTCGCATCAACCAAGCCGTCTGGACCCCCGAGGGCCTCGTCGGGCGAGTACAACAGGTCAACCCCCACCGCGCTTTAGTAGCCCTCGTGGGCGACCCCGCCTGCCGAGTATCCGTCAAAATTCGTGAAACCGAGGAATGCGGCATTCTCACGGCCGCGCCCTTCACCGCCTTTGATCCACGACTCGTCCAGCTCATCCATCTCCCCGCGGACACAACCGCCACACCCGACAACCTCATCGTAACCAGCGGCTTAAGCGAATTTTTCCCCGCCGACATTCCCGTTGGAAAAATCGTTAGTCTCAGCCGATCCCGCGGCTCCGTGCAGGCCACTGCCCGCGTTCACTTGGCTGTGGACAGTGCGCGACTACAGGAAGTCTGGGTGATGATCCAACCGGAGGTTGCACAACGATGAGCGGCTTTCACACAGGCAGTATTTTATTGGCAGCACTTATCACCATTTTTTTGGAGTCCACCTTCACGCTTCCCCGGGACCTGCTTGGCGCACAGATCAATCCCTTGCCGCCACTCATGGTGTACGCCGCCCTGCGCAGCGACTTGGCAACACTCACTCTCTTGGCCGTGCTCGGTTCGCTTTGGCAGAGCGCTCTTTCCGCGGACCCATTGGGCGTGGGACTGCTTCCCCTTTTTCTCTCGGGCTTGTTCATTGAAATGAACCGGCAGCAATTTGCCCAGCGCGAGCGCTTTGTGCGCTTTACCCTTGGCGCAGCCGCAAGCGCAAGTGTGCCACTCATGACCTTGTTCCTGCTCTTCACACTAGGCCGTGACCCCATGCTCAATTGGTTCACTCTGTGGCAATGGGTTGTTGTGTCTGTTGGCGGAGGCTTGTTGACCATGTTCTTCTTCCCAATTCTTGATGTCTTGAAGGAATCCCTCACCGCCAGCCTCCGCCCCCATGGATACCTGATCGACCCCGGACTGAATGCCCCCGACTGACATGGTTGTCTTCGACCAGATCCGCCGCAAAGATTACCGGCTCGGCAGCGTGGCCGTTTTCCTTCTCGTGGCCATGGGAGTTCTCATGGCCGGCTTGTGGTACGTGCAAATTTTTTCCTCGAGCCAATACATCGAAAGCCAACGCAACCAATCCATGCGCACCGTGCGCATTCCCTCTGTCCGCGGAAAAATCTTCGACCAACACGGCCGCATCCTTGCCGAGGACAAACCCGCCTACAACCTGAGCGCATACCTAGAAGAGTTGCGCCCGCATTTTCGCAAGGCATGGCGGGAAAACCGCCCCAAGCGCAAGCTGAACGCGGAGGAAAGCCTCCAGCTCCAAATCCAAACCCGATATCAGGTCGTCAGCAACTTCATCAGCCGCGCACGCCTCAACCTGCCTTTGGGCGTGAATGCCGGCGAAATCCAGCAGCACTTCAGTGAACTCCGAGCGCTGCCACTACCCGTGCTAAAAAATCTTGATCCCGCAAACGTGGCCCGGTTCATGGAGCTAAGTGATCGTATCCCCGGGTTTGACATTCAAGCCTGGCCAACCCGGCATTATCCGGAAATTTCCGTCGCACATCTCGTGGGACACCTAAAAAAAGACAATACCAGCGAAGAGGAATCCACCGCGTACAACTATCGCCTTCCTGATTTTCGGGGCATGATTGGGCTTGAGCAAACATTCGACGACAAGCTTCGCGGCCAACCCGGCACCCGTTCCATGCTGGTGAACCATCTGGGTTATCGGCAATCCGAGAACCTCGAAGTGCCCACCCAACCCGGCAGCCATGTCCACCTCACTTTGGATCTGGAAATTCAAAAAGTCGCCTATGACGCAATGAAAGCCTCCGGACACAAGGCTGGCGCGGCCGTGGTTATGGATGTCAACAACGGCGATCTTATTGCCCTCACCTCCATGCCGGTCTTTGATCCAAACGACTTTATTCCCGCGATAAACCCACAAAAATGGGCGCAATACCGCGATGCTCGGCCCAGCCCTCTGCTCTTTCGCGCCACCCAGGAACGCTATCCGCCCGGCTCAATTTTCAAGATCATCTCCGGCTTGGCTGCATTGGAATCCGGAGTGGTCAACACCAACAATTTCATGTACAATCCGGGCCATTACCGCTTGGGGCGAAGAAACATCGACGACACGGCTCCGGCGGGTGATTACAATTTTAAGAAAGCGTTTAAGTATTCAAGCAACACTTACTTTATTCATCATGGATTATCATGTGGGATTGAACAAATCGTCCAAATGGGGAATCAATTTTTCCTCGGCCAACGCACGGGACTGCTCCCGCGGCAAGAGGTGGCCGGGCAATTTCCCACCCTCGGGGAGGTCCGGAACGGGTGGCGGGATGGCGACACGGCAAATATCGCCATCGGGCAGGGACGCATAACCGTCACGCCCCTCCAGATGGGCATCATGACCGCCGCCGTAGCTAATGGCGGCAGGGTTTTTTGGCCCCGCCTGGTGGCGCGCGTGGAACCGGCTGATCCTGACGCCTTTACCGACGCCATGACCTTTCCCCAAGGACGCATTCGCGGGCAGCTCCGCGTGACCCCCCGCAATCTCGTTGCGGTGCAGCATGCCATGTGGGCCGATGTCCACGAGGAGGGCGGCACTGGCAAGCGCGCGATGATTGATGATTATGCCGTGTGTGGAAAAACCGGCACCGCCGAAATTCGCGGTGGCGGCAGACGTGACAAGATCACCTGGTTTTCCTCCTATGCCCCATACAAACAGCCACGCTATGCGGTGGTCATCATGATTGAAAGCGGCGTTTCCGGCGGCAAAACCTGCGCGCCCATTGCAAAAAAAATTTTTGAAGCCCTGCGCGATCGTGACCGGCGGTCACCTCGCACCCCCTTGGCCAATAATTGACCATGGAAAACACCCTCAATCCGCCTCAAAAACCGCGCCCGGATTGGCTGCTCCTCGCCGCACTCGGCGGGCTGATGATCTTTGGTCTCACTTTTGTCCTCAGCGCCACACAAGTTAACGAACTGTTCTCAGGTGCTCCGTGGTATCGGCAGCCATTCTTTAAGATGATCATATTCTATGCCTTCGGCATCACAGCCGCAGGGCTTCTCTGTTTGAAGGACTACTACCAAATCGCACGGTACGCTTTTGTCGGCTATTGGATCTGTATTGTCATGCTCGTCATTGTGCTCATTCCTGGCATTGGCGCTGTTCGCTACGGTGCCCGCCGATGGTTTGACCTTGGCATCATGCAGTTTCAACCCTCCGAACTGGCCAAGATCGCCTTTCTGCTTGCTCTGGCCCAGTTCCTCAGCCGGCCTCGTGACGAGCTCCGCCAGCCGGACACCCTCCTCAAGGGCATCGGCCTCACCCTGCTTCCCTTTGGGCTGATCCTTATGGAACCCGACTTGGGCTCCTCGCTCATGCTATTACCCGCCGCGTTTGCAATGTTTTATGTCGCCGGCGTCCCCGCGGGCTTTCTCAAGAAAGTTGCAGGAGGTATGACATGCTTCATTGCCGCCTGCCTCATCTATGTGTTTTTTGTGCCGCAAGCATGGAAACCCGTTCAACTGCCTGATTATCAAAAACGCAGATTGATGGTTTATTTTGGCATAGATTACACCACCCAATACGCCAAGCCCAATGCCACGCCTACTGAACTGCGGCGGGTCAAGGCCATGCAGCGACGCGACTCCTACAACGTGGCGCAAGCCATGATCTCCGTGGGTTCCGGCGGACTAACGGGCAAAGGGTGGGCGCAGGGCATTCAAAATGCCCACGGCTACCTCCCGCGTGGCGTGTCCCATAATGACTTCATCTTCTCGGTCATCGCCGAGGAAAGTGGCTTTATAGGCAGTGCCATGGTCGTGGTTTTATACACAGGCGTTTTCCTGTGCGGCATCAGAGTGGCAGGGCAGGCCCGCGACCGATTGGGCCGCCTGCTGGCTGTAGGCGTCGTCGTGATGCTCTTCAGTCACGTTTTCGTCAACATCGGCATGAACATCCGGCTGGTGCCGGTCACCGGTGTGCCCCTGCCCCTCCTGAGCTATGGGGGCACTTCCATCGTGTGCTCTCTGCTTGCCTTGGGGCTTTTACAAAATATCCAACTGCATCAACGATCCATTTAATCCAAAAAAGGAATTCAATTTAATGAGCAACAAAAGTTTTTCCAGGCGCAGCAAGACACAGCGCTTCAAGCCTGCGGGCGGACTAAAGCACAAACCTGTCAAGCGCGGCCAAGACGACGCACGTGAGAGCATGGTGGGTGGCCGTATTATGGACGAGCCGGTTTTCAACGAAAGCCGCCATGAACAGGCCATCGCCAAGGCAGAACGCGCTGCCTATGGCGAAAAGTCTGAATCCGAGAAGCCTTCCCCCCAGCCACAGAAATCCAAGCCCGAGAATAAAAAGAAAGCCAAGGGGCTGGGCGAGAAAATCAAGAAGGCCGCGACTAGGGTCATCGACAAGGTGAAAAAGTTTGTCGGCACAAAAAAGGAGGAATCCACCAAGGAAATCATCATCAATGCCGAAAGCTTGGAAACGCGCGTTGCAGTTCTTGAAAAAGGCCGCCTTGAGGAATTCACCATTGAGCGAACCAATGAGGAGCGCATCGTCGCCAGCATCTACAAGGGGACAGTCAAAAATCTCGAAAACCGTCTAGAGGCAGCCTTTGTCGACATCGGCATCGAAAAAAACGCCTTCCTCCATTATTGGGACATTACTCCCCCCAACCTCGACGGGCGCTACGAGGTGGTTGAACGCAAAAAGAAAAAGACCCGCGACAAGCCGCGCAGCATATCCCGCAAAGATATCCCGAAGAAGTACCCGGTCGGCAGCAACATCATCATTCAGGTCACAAAGGGCCCCATTGGCACCAAGGGGCCGCGCGTGACCACACACCTGGCAATCCCGGGGCGCTTTATCGTCCTCCTCCCCAATACCGACCAATGCGGAATCTCCAAGAAGATTGAGGACAAACAGGAACGCTCCCGTCTTCGCGAAATTATCCGGGATCTCGACATCCCGGACAACATGGGCATCATCATTCGCACGGCCGGCGAGGGACAGAAGAAGCGCTATTTTGTCAGGGATCTCGCCATGCTGGTCAAAGAGTGGGCCCAAGTCCAAAAGCGGATTGAGAACGATAGGTCGCCCACCTGCGTTTTTCGTGAGCCGGACCTCATCGAGCGCACCGTGCGTGATTTCCTTACGGATGACGTTGGCCGCATTATAATTGATGATCAAAAACCCTTTGAGCGAGTTCAAAACCTCATTGAAAACATTTCCCGCCGCTCCAAGGACAAGGTGCAGCTTCACCGCGAAGCCCAGCCCATCTTTGACCGTTACAATATCACCCGCCAACTTGATAGCACATTTTCACGCAAGGTTTACTTGAAAAGCGGCGGATACATTGTCATCGACGAGACCGAGGCACTCGTCTCAATCGATGTCAATACCGGCAGCCACAAGGGCGGCAAGGATCAAAGCTCCACCATTCTGAAGGTAAATCTCGAGGCAGCGGAAGAAATATGCCGCCAAATGCGCCTACGCAACATCGGCGGGCTCATTGTCCTGGATTTCATTGATATGAAGAGCGGCCGCGATCGACAGGATGTTTTCCGGCGTATGCGGGATGGCCTGCGCCGTGACAAGGCGAAGACACATATTTTGCCCATCTCTCAGCTTGGCTTGATGGAAATGACCCGCCAGCGCCATTCCGAAAGTGTCCAATCTACTGTTTATGACGAATGCCCGAACTGCTCGGGGCGTGGCAGCATCAAGAGCGCGCTCACCATGAGTGTGGAAATACAGCGAAAACTTGATGAACTCCTGAAGCGACGAAAGCCGGACGAAATGGAGGATTATCAACTGCGCATCGTGGTTAACCCCATGGTGCTCGACCGACTTCGCAAGGAGGATGAAGATCTGCTCATCAAAATGGAAAAAAAACACTTGGTGAAACTCGCGTTCCGGGCCGAGCCGGAATTGCACGCCGAAGAATTCAAGATCTTCAATGGCGTCACCAATCAAGAGCTGGTGAGTGTGAGCGAACGCGACTCTGCCAGTTAAGCGGGGGTTGACAGAACACACCGTTCCGGTTGCCATGAGGGCACATCCGGATCGGTTTTTATGAAACAATTCATCCCCACCCTGCTTGCAATCACGGCCACCACGGCCCTCGCTCAGCCGCTCCCCAACACAAAGCCATTAAAGATAGAAGGCGATCTGTCCGCGCAAATGGTCGCGGGCATCGACATCTTTCTAACTCAAAAATTACAGGAATCCACCACCAAAAGGGCGCGTTTCTGGAAGCACGATGACAGCAGCCGTGATGCCTACCAACAAAGCATATCCGCCAACCGCAAACACTTCAGGTTTTGCATCGGGGCCACGGACAAACGTCTCCCTATCAAATTTCTCCAACTGAACTCCACAACCACCAGCAGCTCGATTCTTTATGCTGACGCGAAAGTCACCATTCACACCGTCCGATGGCCGGTTTTTCCGGGCGTCCACGGAGAAGGCCTCCTTTTAAAACCCACCGGTGCTGTCAAGGCCCGCGTGGTCGCCATCCCAGATGCCGACCATACGCCTGAACAAATTACCGGCTTGCATAAAATTCTTCCTCCACGCAGCCAGTTTGCCCTAAGACTTGCGGATGCCGGCTGTCTGGTTGTTGTGCCTACCCTGATCGACCGAAGGGATGAATGGTCCGGTGACGAACGAGTTGCTTTCACCAACCAACCTCATCGCGAATGGATTTATCGTCAGGCCTATCAAATGGGCCGCCATATCATCGGTTATGAGGTTCAAAAAATTCTGTCTCTCATCGATTGGTTCGCCCACGAAAACAGCCTTATCCCCGAGCCTGTTCCCATGGGTGTTGTCGGCCAAGGCGAGGGAGGATTAATCGCATTCTACGCTGCCGCCCTAGATCAACGCGTCGACTCTGTCTTGACCAGCGGCTATTTCAACCAACGCAACAGACTCTGGGAAGAACCCATTTACAGGAATGTTTTCGGGTTGCTTGAGCAGTTTGGCGACGCTGAAATTGCCAGCCTGATCGGCCCGCGCGCGCTCATCGTGGAGCATGCCCCAGTGATGCCAATTAATGGCCCACCAAAACCCCGGCCTGGCAGACGAGGAGGCGCCGCACCCGGCAAGATAACCACTCCCCCTTACGAATCCGTAGCCGGGGAATTTCAACGGGCGCGAACCATGGCCGGCCGAATTGGCGGCAAATGGCAATTGGCCAAGTCCACCGCTCCAGTTGAAGAAAATGCCCTTCTGCATTTCTTCACGGGACTTGGCATTCCCAGAAAAATCCTTCCTCAACCACGAGCTCTGAAGCTGGAATTCAAGCCCAATGCCGACGCCCGGCAGAAACGTCAAATTCAGGAACTCACCGACCACACTCAACGGCTGCTCCGGTTTTCCGAATACGAACGGCATGAAAATTTCTGGAAAAAACTCGCGCCACAAAATCCCGAGATGTGGAACACCCAATGCGATCCTCACCGAACACGAATGTGGAATCAGGTAATCGGACGATTTCCCGGCGCAGATCAGCCCATCAATCCTCGATCCCGAAAAATTTTGGAGACAGAAAAATGGATCGCCCACGAAGTTGTGCTCGACGTTTGGAAAAATGTATTTGCTTGGGGCATTTTGTTGACCCCAAAGGACATCAAGCCTGACGAAAAGAGACCCGTCGTAGTATGCCAGCACGGCCTGGAGGGCGTGCCCATGGACACCGTCACGCGTGACAAAAACCAACAAGCTTTCAGATACTACAGCGGATTTGCCGCTGAATTGGCTGATCGCGGATTCATAGTCTTTGCCCCCCACAACCCCTATCGCGGGAGGGATGCCTTCCGCGTTCTCCAGCGAAAAGCCAACCCTCTCGGTAAATCTCTATTTTCCATCATCATCGGCCAACACAATCGTATCATCGATTGGCTCGAGACCCTGACCTTGGTTGACAAAACACGAATTGCTTTTTACGGCCTTTCTTACGGCGGAAAGACTGCCATGCGGGTCCCGGCTCTTGTTCCCCGATATTGTCTTTCCATCTGTTCAGCCGACTTTAACGAATGGGTTAAAAAGAACACTACCGTTGACGCCCGTTACAGTTATATGTTCACGGGAGAATACGAGATGTTTGAATTTAATCTCGGTCACACATTCAACTATGCCGAAATGGGTGCGTTAATCGCCCCTCGCCCCTTCATGGTGGAACGCGGCCACAACGATGGTGTTGCCCCCGACGAATGGGTTGCCTATGAGTATGCAAAAATTCGCCGTCTGTACGGCCATTTAGGAATTCCTGGGAAAACCGAAATTGAGTACTTCAACGGACCCCACAAAATTCATGGTGCTGGCACCTATAAGTTCCTCCACCGGCACCTTAAATGGCCTCCGCCCAAATGAGCCCCACTGGCTTTCTATTCATTCTCATCGGGATTGCAGCGGCTATTGTTTTCATTAAATGCCTGCGTAGCCGCAGGCGTACCCGGCGCCATGCAACGCTGATGAACCGCCCCATCCCCCCCGCATGGCAAAAATACCTAGAAGACAATCTCCCCCTCTACAATCCATTGCCAGAGGATTTGAAAAGACAAGTTGAAGGTCACACACAAATCCTTGTAGAAGACCTGAATTGGGAAGGCCACAACGGATTGATAATGACTGACGAAATCCGCGTAACAATCGCCGGACAGGCCAGCTTCCTGATTTTAAATCAAAAACGGGGTTTCCCCGCCACCCTCCGATCCGTCATTGTCTATCCCGGCGCCTATCAAGCGAAAAGCATCAAGCCAACAGCTGGCGGACTGCATACTGAAGGCAAGCAAAAGGTGCTGGGACAATCGTGGGATGCCGGAGTCATCGTCCTTGCTTGGGACAATACCAAACACAGCGCAGCAAATGCGCACGATGGCCACAACCTGGTTCTCCATGAATTTGCCCACCAACTGGATCAGGCTTCTGGGGCGGCCAACGGAACCCCCATCCTGCGGGCCTCCGACCGCTACCGAAATTGGTGGCAGGCCATGGCCAAGACTTATAGTTCGTTCCTTGATGAAACCGAGCGCGGTAAAAAAACTGTCATGGATGACTATGGTGCGACAAACCCTGCGGAATTTTTCGCCGTCGCCACGGAAACATTTTTTGAAAAACCCCGCCAACTCAGGAAACGCCGCCCCGAGCTATACCACGAACTCTGCACCTACTACCAAACGGATCCCCTTGATTGGCGCTCCTAAAGCAAAACCCCACCCGCCGGCTTCGGGCCCGGCGGGTGAGGTCTGTTCCCCTACAGTAGCCTTTGTTGGGGTGAAATTGTGTTTAACAGGAAACTGATTAAAAGCGGAGCAGAACTAGGACTCAGTTTGTTCGGGATGCATTCGCTCTAAGCCGACAGAAGTCGCAATGTCATCAAACTCCTCGACAGTGCACTCCTCCAGACGTTTTCCGCGACGAGCCAGCTTCTCGTTAATCTTGATCGCCTTCTCAGTCATTGAACTATGAGTTTCATCACTCCCACCCACCAAGGCAAAATTTTCACCCTTGGTGATGCGCTTGTGTCCATCGGAATCAAAAGCCATACCTAACATCATGGCCTTGGGAAGATTGTTTTGGGGCAACCGAGACATCAGGCTGACCCTATCACAAGCCCCCACCCTGAAACAAGCCAAATCCTCACCCCACCGTTAAAGCCTGTCCATTGTGCCTTGGCCCAAGTTCAAGCAGGAAAGGCACAGCCGCCTTGGCCCATTCCTCCGCACCTAGAAAATCCGATGCCGACGGGCCAAAACAACTTCGCAGCATGTCAGTATTGATGATTCCAGGATTCAGTGGAATTGCCGCCATTCCAGCGGGTATCTCCTGCGCCAAAGCCTGTGTCAGGCCCTCTATCGCCCATTTCGTGGCACAATAAGGTGCCACCTCAGGAGATGTTGAACGTCCCCATCCGGAACTAAAATTAACCACGACCCCGGCCCCCCTCTTGGCCATTCCCGGAACAAAGTGGCGGATCACATTGGCCACACCCTTGATGTTGACATCGATGACTGCGTCAAAATCCTCCGCGGAAATTTCCCATAGAAATCGGTTGCGGTTAATAACGGCCGCGTTGTTTAACAGCAAATCTGGCGGCCCCATTTCCGCTGAAACTTCCGCTGCCCAGTTTGCGACCGCTTCGTCGTTTACCACGTCTACAACACTACACATATGAGGCGTCCCTAGCAGCTTTTCCAGCTGGGCCATCATTTTCCCGGACCGGCTGCAAACCGCCACCGTGTGTCCTT
>PBVU01000115.1:0-11643 GCA_002728775.1 Verrucomicrobiales bacterium
TGAGGCCGTGGCCAGCTCCCCGGAGTCCTCTAGGGTCACATTCGGTGCGAGGGTATAAAGGTACACCAACAGCGTAACCACCGTGGCCGCGGCGAAGGCTAGCCAGTCCGTGCGCTTGAAAAACGGCGCTGATTCGGTATGGAAAAGGGCCGCGCCCTCGGGCTTCGGTTTCGGTGGGGGCTCGGAAGAGGGTTTGGGCTCAGGCTTTGGCTCCGGGGCAGACACAGGCATGGTCTCGGCCGGTTTCTTTTTGCGGCCCTTGTTGCGTTTGCCTTTGCTCATCGATTCACCAACCTCCCCGAGGAACCGCGAGTCTCGAAATGGCTGCCAAGGTTGTCGAATCAAACTTATTCAGGGGAAAGCCCGCTGTGTTTGATAATTTGGCCATTCAATGCAGATGTCGGAATGAGCGTCGGTCTCGGCTCGAAATGTCACGAAATCGATCGTTTTTCCTTGGAAATTCCTGATTTTGACCTGTCTAAATATTTACAGGGTGTCAATAAAAACACTGGAAATGGCCCGATTGCAGGATTTGATTTCGGGCCAAAAATGAAAAAACCAACCTAAACAAGTCGTTTTTCAAGCCCATAAGCATGATGGGGTGCCGTTGGCATCATGGCTGCTTTAGGGCGGCGGGCCAGTTTGCTGGCCTGTTGGCTGGGCTTGCCCGTTGGCTCGGCTGAATTGGCCGAAAAGGCGGGCGGGAGAAACCAAATGAAAAAAATCGAAGCGATCATCAAGCCGTTCAAGCTTGAGGAAGTCAAAGACGCCTTGGGAGAGGCGGGCATCGAGGGGATGACTGTCTCCGAGGTGAAAGGGTTTGGCCGTCAAAAAGGCCACACCGAGATCTACCGCGGCAGTGAGTACACGGTGGATTTCCTGCCCAAGGTGAAGATCGAGATCGTTGTGGCTGACGAATCCGTGGAGGCCGCCACGGAAGCCATCAGCACATCGGCAAAGACGGAAAAGATTGGTGACGGCAAGATTTTTGTCAGCGCCATCGAGGAAGCCATCCGCATCCGCACGGGCGAAACCGGCGGCGACGCGGTTTAACCCCAACCCTGAAACCCAAAACCTATCTGCTAAAATGAAAAAACTGATTCCAATTCTGGCCGTGTTGCTGACGCTGCTCGTCAGCCCCATGCTGGCCCAAGAAGATACGCCCACTCCGCCGGCTGGCAGCTCAGCCGCTGGTGCGGAGGCTGGGAGTGAAGGTGACGGAGAATCCGAGGATTCGGGTCCGGAAGTGTTTGACTACGATTCGCTTTCCATGAGTGAGGGAGATGCGAACACCGGTGATACATCCTGGATGATTGTTGCCACTAGTTTGGTATTGCTGATGACCATCCCGGGCCTTTCCTTGTTCTATGGAGGCCTCACCCGGCGCAAGAACATTCTGTCTGTGTTGGTCCAATGTTTTGCCTGCACCGCCTTGATGTCCCTGTTGTGGGTTATCTATGGCTATTCATTCGCGACTTCAGGTGATGGAAAATTCTTCGGTGACTTTTCAAAGGCATTTTTGGCCGGGGTAACACCCGGGGCCATGAGTGGTTCCATTCCCGAGTCCCTGTTTGTTACCTTTCAAATGACCTTCGCCATCATCACTCCGGCACTGATTGTCGGGGCCTTTGCGGAGCGCATGAAGTTCAGTGCCGTCATGGTCTTCCTTGTGATTTGGTTCACATTCTCCTACTGCCCCGTGTGGCACATGGTGTGGAACACAGATCACGGATATTTGGCAACGATTCATCATGCGATTGATTTTGCGGGTGGTACGGTCGTGCACATCAACGCCGGTGTGGCCGCCCTGGTGGCCTGCATTGTCTTGGGCAAACGCAAGGGGTACCCCGATTCTCCCATGCCTCCACACAATGTTCCATTTGTCTTGATTGGTGCCTCGCTCCTTTGGGTGGGCTGGTTCGGCTTCAATGCCGGCAGCGCATTAACCGCAGGGCATCAAGCTTCGATGGCTCAATTGGTGACTCAAGTCGCCACTGCCGCAGCCGCATTCACTTGGATGTTGGTCGAGTGGGGCACTAAGGGTAAACCCACCGCGGTGGGCATTGCCACCGGCGCAGTGGCAGGACTGGTGGCCATCACGCCCGCCTCAGGTACGGTTGGGCCCATGGGTTCAATCGCCATTGGCGTGGCAGCGGGAATCGTTTGTTATTGGGCCTCCACTTCCCTCAAGAAGGCCATGGGCTACGACGACAGCTTTGATGTGTTTGGCGTTCATGGTGTCGGCGGGATTGTCGGTGCCTTGCTGGCGGGTGTTTTCGCCTTTTCTCCGGAAGGCAAGGAGATCATCGCAAACCAGCTTAGCGGCCAGATTGTCAGTGTGGTGGTTACCATCATCTGGAGTGCTGTTGTTGCCTTTATCGCCATCAAAATTGCTGGCGGCCTTTGCGGTGGCATCCGATCCGATGAGGATTCGGAAACACAAGGGCTTGACGTGACCGACCACGGTGAAGAAGGTTACCAGCTCTAACCCACAGGGATGATTCCCGTCGCTGGCTGCGCTGGCTTTTGCCGGCGCAGCCAGTTGGCGTCGCAGTGGATTGAATTTGGCGGAAGCCGCTATTACAGAACAGAAAACACAGAAACAAAAAACAAATGAGCAAACACAAGTTGGAATACATCTGGCTCGACGGCTACCAGCCCACGCAGAGCCTGCGCAGCAAGACCCTGATCCGCGACGACTTCAGCGGCAACCTCGAGGATGCCCCCCAATGGTCGTTCGACGGATCCTCCACCGAGCAGGCCGATGGCAGCGATTCGGATTGCCTCCTGCAGCCCGTGGCGGTCTATCCCGATCCCGACCGCTTTGGCGGCAACGGCTGGCTGGTGATGACCGAGGTGCTCAATGCCGACGGTACCCCCCACGAGAGCAATGGCCGCGCCACCATCGACGATGATGACGACGATTTCTGGTTCGGTTTCGAGCAGGAATACACCCTGTGGGACTTGGATACCAATCTGCCTCTCGGCTTTCCGAAGAATGGTTTCCCCGGCCCGCAAGGCCCCTATTACACCTCCGTGGGCGCGCAAAACACCGCCGGTCGCCACATTGTGGACGAGCATTTGCACTATTGCCTTGAGTCCGGCTTGAACGTGGAGGGCATCAACGCCGAGGTGATGATGGGCCAGTGGGAATTCCAAGTATTTGCCAAGGGCGCGGCCAAGGCCGGTGATGAGACCTGGGTGGCGCGCTACCTCTGCGAGCGCACGGCCGAGAAATATGGCGTCAAGATCGACTGGCATCCCAAGCCGGTGAAGGGCGACTGGAACGGCAGCGGCATGCACGCGAACTTCTCCAACGGCGCCATGCGCGACCAGGGCGGTGAGGAGATGATCAACGGCATCTGCGAGGAATTCGGCAAGAACATCGAGCGGCACATCAGCGTGTACGGCGCGTACAACGACCAGCGCTTGACCGGCCTGCATGAAACGCAGTCCATTGACAAGTTCAGCTACGGCGTTAGCGATCGCGGCGCGTCCATCCGCATCCCGGTAGCTACGGTCCAGAACAGCTACAAGGGCCGGCTGGAAGATCGCCGTCCCGCTTCCAACGGCGACCCCTACAAGATCGCCGCGGCCATCATCAAGACCACCAAGGAAGCGCTCGCCTAAAGGCAGCGAAAAAATCAATCAACACGGGGCCGCAAGGCCCCGTTTTTTTGTGCACACCAAAAATGAAACCTGTCGATTTTTGAGCAGCCCCGCAAATTCCAAGCACTTCAAACAAGTATTAACTAATGCAAACAACAACTCGGCTGTGCATTCAGCCTTATCTATCAACTGAGTCGAAATTCAATAAGCACCTAATCTTCAAGTGGATAGACCGTCATGAGTGAAATTCATGAAAACAACAAATTAATCGCAGGGCATTCATCATCCTTTGGCACGGAAGCGGCTTGTGGTTCGCCGTGAAATACTATGGGCCGTTCCAAACGGGCGGTGCCCAATTGGAAAACCCAACGAAACCAAAGAAAAATGAAAAAAACAAAACCATGGATCAGCCGCCTGCTGCTCACAGTATGTATGGCGGTAGGAATGCTGGCTCCGGGAGTATTTGCCGCGGATGAGAATGCTACAGAGCCTCCATATGACGTTCAGGCTAACTTGGCAGAGCTTAAAACTGAATTGGCAGGGGCAGAGAAAGGAGATAAGGAAGGGATTGAGAAAAAGATTGGAACTCTCGAATACGCTATTGAGAAAGGGATCACATTGGAATCCGGGTTTACGGATGATGAAGATGGTGATGCTGATATATTGCAGAGTTATGTCGGCCTTTCGGGAGGTGTGACTACGAAATATGAGTACGCATTTGACTTTTTCAATGTCTCAATGCTCTGGACAGTCATCGCTGCTGCACTTGTTTTCCTTATGCACCTTGGCTTTTCCGCGCTTGAGGTTGGTTTAACTCGCTCGAAGAATACCGTAAACATTTTATTTAAGAATGCGTTCATTATTTCAGCGGGCTTAATCACTTATGCGCTTTTTGGTTTTAATACCCATTATCCATTAGGAGATTGGAGTCTTGTTGAAAATTGGTTGTCAATAGGCACGCCTATTGGCGATTTGAATGATGGCGGTTCTGACTTTTCTTATGGGCCAGGGGCTGCTCTTTGCATGACGGGATTTGGTGATTTTATATTCCAAGCCATGTTTGCGGCAACAGCTGCAACGATTGTTTCGGGTGCAGTTGCTGAACGCGTGAAGCTCTCCACATTCATGATCTTTGCAACCTTGTTAGTCGGAATTGCCTATCCCATTGTCGGTTCGTGGCATTGGGGCGGCGGTGTTCTTGACGGATGGGGATTCAAGGATTTTGCGGGCTCGGCTGTTGTGCACGCTTTCGGCGGATTTGCAGCGTTGGCTTGCGTTATAATACTGGGGCCACGTAAAGGGAAGTATGACGCTGATGGCAATGTGAAGCCGATTCCTGGTCATAACATGCCCTTTGCTGCAGTAGGCGTATTCCTGCTGTGGTTTGGTTGGTATGGCTTTAATGGTGGGTCAGTGTTGAGCGCAGATGCGGCTGGATTGGGTTTGGTATTCACGACCACTTCTTTAGCCGCAGCTTCCGGTGTGATTTCCGCCGCGTTGGCTTCTTGGATTGTCTTTTCCAAGCCGGATCTTTCCATGGCCCTGAATGGTGCCTTGGCGGGGCTTGTGGGCATTACCGCAAATGCGGACATCGTTTCGCCGGGCAGTTCCATTGTCATTGGTTTGATTGCCGGAGTGATCGTGGTCTTCTCTGTGATCGCATTGGACAAGGCGGGCATCGATGATCCGGTGGGCGCCATCTCGGTGCACGGAACCTGTGGTATCTGGGGCATTTTGGCGGCTTATTTCTTTCAGGTGGAGGGGTCGGGTGTCCTGTTGGATGTCCAGATCAAGGGAATCCTGTTGGTTGGCGCCGCTGCCTTTATCTTCTCAATCGTCGTCTTTGGTGCGCTGAAAGCCATCATGGGTGTTCGCGTGAGTGAGGAAGAGGAAGTGGAAGGTCTCGATAAGGCCGAACATGGCCAGGAGGCCTACCCGGACTTCACCGTTGCTTCGGAGAAGTAATTGACCAAAACCGTTAATTAGAAAGGATCAATCGATGAAAAAAATCGAAGCAATCATCAAACCCTTCAAACTCGACGAGGTGAAGGATGCGTTGTCGGAGGTCGGCTTGGCCGGGATGACGGTGACGGAGGTCAAGGGCTTCGGCCGCCAGAAGGGCCACACGGAGGTGTATCGCGGCAGCGAATACACGGTGGACTTTCTGCCGAAGATCAAGCTGGAGGTCGTGGTGGCCGATGGCCAAGTGGAGGAAGCCTCCAAGGCCATCTGCGAGGCGGCCAAGACCGGCAAGATTGGTGACGGCAAGGTGTTTGTCCTGCCGGTCGAGGAGGCCATCCGGATTCGCACCGATGAAAAGGGCGAGGAAGCGGTCTAGCTTTACCCAAAGCAGATAGGGAGACGGGCGGCGGTGGGTCGTGCTCGGCCAGGCGGCTCTGCCGCCGCCCCACCTCCCCGGGGGTATCCCGAACCACGGTCGGCTTCCGGGCCGGCTTTTTTATGACACATGAATGTTGTTTTGGGGGTAAACATTTTCGGAGGTTTGCCGTCTGACCACGCGACTGAATTGATGAAGAGAAATTTGAAAGAAGATCACCCGGCGCATTTACGGGCTGGAGTATTGGATAAGGTGTTGTGGCTGGTGGTCGGGATGACGTTGGTGGCAGTGGGTTGGTATTTCGCGGAGATGTTTCTGTTGGACTGATGGGCGGCGGGCGCGGTATCAAGCGCGCGTGAAACAAAATGTCGTTACGCTGGATCTCGAGGGGGTTCTGGTTCCTGAGATTTGGATTGCGGTTGCGGAATCCATGGGCATTGAGGCACTGCGCCGCACGACGCGCGATGAGCCGGATTATGACGTGCTTATGCGTTACCGGCTCAATATCCTGAATGAGCATAACCTGAAGCTGGCGGATATCCAAATGGTCATTGGTGGTCTGTCGCCGTTGCCGGGCGCAAGGGAGTTTCTGGACGGCTTGCGGGCACACACGCAGGTGATCATTTTGTCTGATACGTTTCTTCAGTTTGCCGAGCCGTTGATGCGGCAACTGGGCTGGCCGACCTTGTTCTGCAACCACTTGGAGGTGGTGGAGGGTCGCGTGGTGGACTATCACCTGCGCCAGCCAGACCAGAAACGGCAATCCGTCATCGCGTTGAAGTCGTTGAATTACACGATTATTTCCGCTGGAGATTCCTACAATGATACCACCATGCTTGCGGAAGCTGACCACGGCATCCTTTTCCGCGCGCCGGACAACGTGAAAGCTGAATTTCCACAATTCCCCGCCTTGGAGGAATACAAAGATTTAATGGCAGAGATGGAAAAGCACCTTTAGTGAACGCGGATAGTTCAGGATTATAAGGCTAGGGCTCGTCCTGCGAATTCGGCCCACCCTTTGTCAATCTTCAGTCCTGATCCTCCGCCTTGGACTCGCGGGTGATCAGGTCGTGCATGGCGGTCCGGGCGTCCTTGCCGCCGTACAGCATGGCGTGGACTTGGTCGATGATGGGCGTGGTGATGCCCAGCCGCCGGGCCACTTGATGCGCGGATCGGGTGGTGGGGTGGCCCTCGGCGGTGGCCTCGCTTAAAACGGTATCCAGGGATTCCCCGCGCGCGAGGCGTTCTCCCAAGGTGCGGTTGCGGCTGAGTTGGGAAAAGCAGGTCACCGTCAGGTCGCCCATGCCGCTAAGCCCGCTGAAGGTGCCGGGTCTGGCGCCGCAGGCCACGCCTAGTCGCCGCATCTCGCCCAATCCGCGCGTGATTAGTGCCGCCTTGGCGTTGTCACCAAACTGGAACCCATCACAGACTCCCGCGGCAATGGCCACCACGTTCTTGAGCGCGCCGCCGAGTTCCACGCCGGCCAGGTCGGTGCTGGTATAAACGCGCAGGGTGGGGCGGTGGAAGAGGTCCTGCACAACCTTCGCGGTGGCTTCATCTTCGCTGGCGCTGACCAGAGCGGTGGGGATGCCGCGCGCCACTTCCGCTGCCAGGGATGGCCCGGACAAAGCCGCCACTTCTGCGTTCGGCGCGCACTGGGCCAATACGCCGCCCATGGTCAGCCCACTTTCGTGCTCAATGCCCTTGGTCACGGAGACAGCAATGCCATTGAAATCGCGCAGCCCTTCCGCCGCATTCCGGAAGCTGGCCGAGGGAACGGCCACCACTCCGCATATGGCTTTGTCCAAGGCGATTCTCAAATCATCCTCCAGCCGCCACGCATTCGGCAGGGGGATGCCCGGTAGGTAGCGTTGGTTCTCTCCTTTTGCGCGAATGGCTGTGAGCCGGTCGGCATGGCCCCACAGGGTGATGTCGTGGCCGGCCTCGTGCAGCAGCTTTGCCAAGGCCGTTCCCCAAGCGCCCGCGCCAAGAACCGTGATTCGCATGGGCAGAGATTCACCGGTTCAGCCTGCGCGGTTCAAGGTTCAAGTGTCCTATATCCTTGAACCGGGAACTGAGAACCGGGAACCTCTCCGCCGTGAGTGACAAGATTAGGGCCGCGGTGATTGGCGTGGGTGCACTGGGACAGCATCACGCGCGTTACTACGCCGACTTGGCGGCGGCCGGTGAGGTGGAATTCGTGGGCGTGTGTGATGGGGACGCCGATCGCGCGCGGGAGATCGCCGCCAAACACGGTGTGCCGGTGCTGGCGGATGAGGCAACAGTTGCCGAGGCTGCTGACGCTATCAGCATTGTCACTCCGACCTTTACGCATTTTGACTTGGCCAAGGCTTTTCTGGAAAAGGGCCGGCATGTGCTCGTGGAAAAACCCATGACCGATGCCACCGCACAGGCTGCTGAGTTGGTGGAGTTGGCACGGCTGCATAACTGCGTCCTGCAAGTGGGCCATGTGGAGCGCTTTAATCCTGTGTTTGACTATCTGCAACAGGCGGCTAGTGACCCGCGCTTCATTGAGACCCATCGCCTGTCGCCATACCCCCAACGCAGCATGGACATTGGCGTGGTGTTGGATCTCATGATCCACGATCTGGACGCCGTGATGGCTTTTGTGCAGTCGCCCGTGAAGGAAGTTGATGGCGTGGGTGTGCCGGTGCTGAGTGTTTCCGAGGATATTGCCAATGCACGAATCAAATTTGAAAATGGCTGCGTGGCCAACCTTACCGTGAGCCGTGTGAGCCCGGAGCGACTGCGCAAGATTCGTGTCTTTAGCGGTGGGGACAAGGCCAGTTATATCTCGCTCGATTACCAGAAACAGGAGGGCTACATCTACCGCATTGCGCGAGACGGCGAGGAGGAGTCCAGCCTTTGGCGAAAACTGTTGCATGCGAAGGACAGCGCCATTGTCAGCGAGTTCGGCGGGAAACGCATTGTGCGCGAGCCGGTGCCCATTGAAAAGGACGAGCCCTTGAAACTGGAGCTGGCGCATTTTGTCGAATGTGTGCGTGCGAAGCAGACACCCAAGGTCAGCGGCGAGTCCGCCCAGCAATCTCTGGAAGTGGCGCTGGAAATCACCCGGCAAATCCAAGCCCTTGATGCCTGATGAGTCAACGCACCTTCATGATGCTTGCCGGGGAAGCCAGTGGTGATGCCCTGGCTGCGGAGTTGGTTCATGCCTTGAAGAAAACGGATGGCGGCCTTGAATTTTTTGGCGCTGGCGGAGCGAAAATGCGGGCCGCGGGAGTCGAGGTGGAGATTGACCTCACTGAACACGCGGTAATTGGCATTTGGGAAGCCCTTCGTAATTACAGCAAATTTAAGGGATTCTTTGACCGCCTGCTTGACGCTGCCGCGGTGCGGCAACCCGAGACCGTCATTCTGGTGGACAATCCCGGTTTCAACCTTCGCTTTGCTGCTGCCCTTCGTGACCGTGCCCTTGCTGCCAGTGGCTGGAACCCGCGCATCGTTCAATACATCAGTCCGCAGCTTTGGGCTTGGAACGAGTCGCGTGTGTACGGAATTGCCCGCGACATTGACCTGTTGTTGAGCATTTTCCCGTTTGAGAAAGCTTGGTATGCCGAGCGTGCGCCTTGGCTCAATGTGGAATTCGTCGGCCACCCGCTGGTTGATCGTCATCCGAATCCGCAAGGCGCGAACCCCGATGGCGAACCAACTCTGCTCATCCTTCCCGGCAGTCGCGAAAAGGAAATCACCCGCCATTTGCCGGTCATGGCCGGCGCCGTTCGCCACCTTTCAAGGAATATGGACTTTTCCGTGAGAATGGTTCTGCCTAACGAGAAACTTGCTGCCATGGCCAAAGCCATCGCGCCGGAGGTGACCGACTGGGAACTCCAGACGAGCGATTTGTCCAGTGCCTTGGAAGGGGCCACATCTGCAATTGCCTCCAGTGGAACCGTGACCATGGAATGCGCGTGGTTCCGTGTACCCACGGTCGTACTCTACAAGACCTCATGGCCGACCTATCTACTGGGCCGATGTTTCATCAAAGTACCGCACATCGCCATGCCTAACGTGCTGGCGGGCGGCGAGTTGTTTCCGGAATTTATTCAAGGCGGCGCAACCGCGGAAAACCTTGCCATGGCCTCACGGGGATTTTTGCAGAATCCTAGCCACGCGAATGATCTGCGCTCCAGCCTTGATGAGGTGGCCGCGACCTTGGGTGAAAAGGGGGCAGTGAATCGGGCCGCTCGCGCAGTCCTCAAGTGTCTGGAAAGTGCGTAAGTGGGCGGGTTAAATTTGCGCCTGCAGTCGGTCGAAGAGCCGGTCTACTTCCGTGCGCGTTTCGGCGTCCATTTCCCAGTTGTACGGGTGCCGACGGTTTTCGGTGGCGAACAGGCCGCGTTTTTTTAGCAGGTGTTTTTCGACCGCGAGGAACCCGTCTAGGCCGGCTTGCATTTGCAGTGCGGCGAGGGCGCACACTGGGAAGTACACCTCGTAGGCGCGGGCTTCGTCGCCGGCATTGAGGGCGCGCCAGATTTCCACGATG
The DNA here is from genome assembly GCA_002728775.1 of Verrucomicrobiales bacterium. Taxonomy (GTDB): domain Bacteria; phylum Verrucomicrobiota; class Verrucomicrobiia; order Limisphaerales; family UBA1100; genus UBA6614. The sequence continues at coordinate 10,473 of PBVU01000115.1, forward strand.
CCGTCGAGCACATCCATGCCGGGCATGGTGCCAGCGATGCCACGGCGGTGGCTGTCGATCAGCAGAATTCCGCCGCTGCCCTCGAAGATGCGCGCCTCGCCACCAGTGGCGTCGCGCAAAGCCGAAAGATTCGGCCCCAAGGGTGCCGCCTCGGGTTTGAAGAGAATTTTGTCAGGTCCAAATCGCTCGAGCAATTTCACGTGCACCTCCAGCGGGATCGCTTGGCCCACGTAGGCGGAGGCGTCCTGCACGATGAGCGGCAAGTCCGTGGCCTCGGCAATGGCGGTAAAATAATCCTGCACTTCGGGGGCCGGCAAACCGGTCAAGGTCGGAGGGATCGCCATGAGCGCGTCGTTGCCAGCAGCCTCCGCTTCCTTGGCCCACGCGACGGCTTGAGCGGTGTTCTCCGCGCCGCAACTGGCGAAGACCGGCCCGCGACCATCAACGATCTCCGGAATGAGATACCCCAACTGTACTCGCTCAGCGGTGGTGAGTTGGAGAATTTCGCTGACCATCCCGGTGCCGCAGCCATTGGCGCCAGTGTCGAACGCCCAATCCAATTGCCACCGCAGGCTCTCCTCGTCGATGGCGTCGGCATCCGTGAATGGTGTGTGCACGATGGGCAATACGCCCGCAAGTGTTTTGAATTCGCTCATTACCAGTCACCCACGCTGCCATCCCGGTGAAACACACGCTGCGGCAGCTCGGGTTGGAATGGATGTTTTTTCATTTCATCCTCATTCAATTCAATGCCGAGCCCGGGCTTTTCGTTCGGGCGCACGAGACGGCCTTTTTTCTCCACTGTAAAACCTTCGGTCACGATGTCATCGCGCCACGGCACGTCGCCATGAACGGTTTCGCAAATGATATAGCTTGGCTGGCTGAAGCCGAATTCAAGCGACGCCGCCGTGCTTACCGGCCCCTGCGGATTGTGCGGCGCGAGCGAGATGCGATGCGCCTCGCAAAGCGCCGCCACCCGACGCGCCTCGCTGAATCCGCCCGCATGAGTGAGGTCCACCTGACAAACCTCGCAGGCACGCGCGTTGAAGAGGTCGCGAAAATCGGACAACCGCGTGACGCGTTCGCCGGTGGCCACGGGCGTGGTGATGGCGGCATTGATCGCCGCCATGCCATCGATGCTTTCCGGCCAGCAGGGTTCCTCAAAGAAAAA
>PBVU01000116.1:0-12906 GCA_002728775.1 Verrucomicrobiales bacterium
CTATCCTCGCCGATACCTGCTACACCTGCCACGGGCCGGACAATAATCAGCGCAAGGCCAAGCTGCGGCTGGACCAGAAGGAGGGTTTGTTTCGCAACCGCAAGGACGTGCGACCGGTGGTGGCGGGTGACTTGACTGAGAGCGAGCTTTTCGCGCGCATCACTTCCGATGACCCCGACGAAAAAATGCCGCCGCCGGATTCGCAGCGGAAACTGTCGCCGCACCAAATCGCGCTCATCAAGAAATGGATTGAGCAGGGCGCGAAGTGGCAGGGGCACTGGGCGTTCATTGCGCCCCAGCGACCGGCGCTGCCGAAGGTGAAAAACGAGAAATGGCCGCGCAACGGTATCGACCACTTTGTGCTGGCGCGCTTGGAGCAGGAAGGGCTGCGGCCGTCGGCGGAAGCGGATGGGGCAATGCTTTTGCGGCGCGTATCGCTGGACCTCACCGGGCTGCCGCCCACGCCCAAGGAGCTGGAGGCATTCCGCAAATCGGCACTCCGCGATCCGAATTCCGCATTTGAAAAAGCCGTGGACCGGCTTCTGGCTTCGCCGCGGTACGGCGAGCGGATGGCGTTTCGGTGGCTGGATGCGGCGCGGTACTCGGACACGAGCGGCTACCAAACCGACGGGCCGCGCACGATGTGGCGCTGGCGCGACTGGGTGATTGAGGCGTTCAATGACAACAAACGGTACGACCAATTCACCGTCGAGCAGTTGGCCGGTGATTTGCTGCCCAACCCCACGCTCGAGCAGCGCATCGCCACGGGCTTCAACCGCAATCATCGCGGCAACGCGGAGGGCGGCAGTATCCCGGAGGAGTTTCAGGTGGAGTATGTGGTGGACCGCGTGGACACGACGGCGACGGTGTGGATGGGTCTCACGCTCGGCTGCGCGCGGTGTCACGAGCACAAGTACGATCCGTTTTCGCAAAAGGAATTTTACGAGCTGTACGCCTTCTTCAACAACATCCCCGAGAATGGCCGCGCGCTGAAGTACGCCAACTCGCCGCCGTTCCTCAAGACGCCTACGCGCGCGCAGATGGCGGAGCTGGCGGTGCTGGACAAGCGCGTGAAGTCGGCCGAGGACGCGGTGCTGCGAATGATGCCGGAGGTGGAGGCCAAGCAACGGGCGTGGGAACAGGCGCTGGCGGTAAAGAAAGGCATCGTTCCCAGTTGGGCGCCTACTCGTGGCCAAGTGGCGCATTTAAAGCTGGATGAGGCGAAGGACACGAAGTTTATCGATGGCCCGCCAAGTTTTGCCGCCGGGCGAGTGGGACAGGCGGCGGAGTTTGACGGGCAGCGGTTCATTGATGCCAATGCGACTGCGGGAGAGAAGACGAATTTCGGGTATTTCGATAAGTTTTCCCTCAGCTTGTGGGTGCGTCCCGAAAGCGACGGTGCGCTGCTCACGCGCACCAAGGATGAGGCGAAGGAAACCGGCTGGGGCATTTGGCTGGTGGATGGAAAAGTGCAGGTGAATTTCGTGAAGCGCTGGCTGGACGACTCGCTGCGGCTGGAGACGATGGAAAAACTCCAGCCGCGCCAGTGGCATCACATCGCGGTGACGTTCAACGGCCATCCCATTCCCGAGGGCGTGCGGGTTTTTGTGAATGGCCGCGCGCAAAAGCTGCGCGTGAACCTCGACATGCTGAATCAGGATTTTGCGGCGCCGGCGGATCCGCTGCGCATTGGCGCCGGTGGCGGGCCGGTGCCGCGTTTCAAGGGGCGTATTGACGAGGTGCGCATTTATCGGCGGGCACTTCATCCGCGCGAAGCCATCGCGTTGGCGGCGCCGGATCGCTTGAGCAAATTGGCGGCAACGAAAAAACGCTCCGCAGCGCAAAGGGAGGTGATGCGCTTGGCGTTCATTGAAAAATACGCAGCGAAAAAGATTCGCGATGCCTTTGCCGAAGTGCGCCTGCTGCGTGAGAAACGCGCGGCCATGATCGAAAAATTCCCCACCACGATGGTGATGCAGGAAATGGCCAAGCCGCGGCCGACGCACCTGCTCATCCGCGGCGCGTATGACAACCCGGGCGCACGAGTCCATGCCGGCACGCCCGCCGCGCTGCCACCCTTGGCAAAGGATGCGTCCCGCAATCGGCTGGGCTTCGCGCGGTGGTTGACGGACCCGAAGCATCCGTTGACCGCGCGCGTGGCGGTGAACCAGTTTTGGCAGATGTATTTCGGGCGCGGCATCGTGAAGACTGTGGAGGACTTTGGCTCGCAGGGCGCCTGGCCGAGTCATCCGCAGCTGCTCGACTGGTTGGCGACGGAGTTTGTGCGCACCGGCTGGGACGTGAAGGCGATGCAGAAACTCATTGTGATGAGTGCGACGTATCGGCAAAGCAGTGCAAGGCGGAAGAGGGAAGGCGGACGGGTGAAGGACGTGGAGAATATTTTGCTGTCGCGAGGTCCGCGCATGCGGTTGTCGGCGGATATGATTCGCGACCAGGCGTTGTTCGTGAGCGGGTTGTTGCACGAAAAGATTGGCGGGCCCTCGGTGAAGCCGTATCAGCCGGAAGGGTTGTGGAAGGAGATTGCCTCGGAGACGAAATACGAACAGGCGAAGGGCGCGGAATTGTATCGGCGCAGCCTGTACACGTTTTGGAAACGCACCGTCACGCCGCCGCTGATGGCAACCTTTGACGCCAGCCCGCGCGAGATCTGCGTGGTGCGCGAGACGCGAACGAGCACGCCGTTGCAGGCGCTGGCCTTGATGAACGATGTGACCTTCGTGGAAGCCGCGCGGGTGTTTGCGCAGCGGATGATCCGTGAGGGCGGTGAAAAGCCGGAAGACCGGATTCGTTTTGCGTTTTATCACGCGACATCGCGCAGTCCGAATGGGGCTGAATTGAAAATCTTGAGGGCCGGCCTGGCGCGGCATTTGGATTTTTACCGCCAAGACGCAAAAGCGGCGAAGGCGTTGATTGCGATTGGCGAAGCGCCGATGCCCAATGGCCTGAACGCCCCTGAGCTGGCGGCGTACACGGTGATGGCGGGGTTGATTTTGAATTTGGATGAAGTGATTACGAAACAATGAATCCTCTTGCGGAACATCAGTTGAACATCAACCGCCGTTATTTCTTTGGCCGGATGGGGCTGGGGATGGCGGCGTTGGCGGGGTTGGCGCATCGTGAGGCGGGCGGCGCACTGCCCGGGCTGCCGCATTTTGCAGCGAAGGCGAAGCGGGTGATTTATTTGTTCCAGTCCGGGGCGCCTTCGCAGTTGGATTTGTTTGACCATAAGCCCGGGTTGGCCAAGCGGCGCGGGGAGGATTTGCCGGACTCCATTCGCAAGGGGCAGCGGCTGACGGGGATGACGGCGACGCAGGAGAAATTCCCGCTGGCGCCGTCGATTTACAAATTCCAAAAACACGGCCGCTCGGGCCTCGAGCTGAGCGAGCTGCTGTCGCACACGGGCGAGGTCGCCGACGAACTGTGTCTCATTCGCACTCTGCACACGCAGGCCATCAATCACGACCCGGCGATTACGTTTTTCCAGACCGGTGCCCAACTCGCGGGTCGGCCCAGCATCGGGTCGTGGCTGAGCTACGGACTCGGCAGCTTGAACGAAAACCTGCCGGCGTTCGTGGCGCTGGTATCGGGCACGGGCGGTCAGCCGCTTTATGATCGGTTGTGGGGCAGCGGGTTTTTGCCGTCGAAATTTCAGGGCGTGAAATTTCGCTCGGTCGGCGATCCGGTTTTGTTTTTGTCCAATCCAAAGGGGTTGGATGCCAAGACGCGCCGGCGCATGCTCGATGACCTTGGCAAGCTCAACCAGCTCAACCTCCAGAAATTTGGCGACCCGGAAATTGCCACACGCATCGCCCAATACGAGATGGCCTACCGCATGCAGACCAGCGTGCCGGAGCTGTTGGACACCTCGAAGGAGCCGGAGAAAATCACCAAGGCGTACGGGCCGGAAGTGAAGAAGCGCGGCACTTTTGCGGCGAATTGCCTTCTCGCGCGGCGCTTGTGCGAGCGTGGCGTGCGGTTTGTGCAGCTGTTCAATCGCGGTTGGGATCAGCATCGCAATCTGCCCACGGACCTGCCGAAGATGACGCAGGCGACGGACCAGCCGACCGCGGCGCTGCTCAATGACCTGCGGGAGCGCGGCATGCTCAAGGATACACTGGTGGTGTGGGGAGGCGAGTTTGGCCGCACGGTGTATTGCCAAGGCAAGCTGACGCCGACCAACTACGGCCGCGATCATCATCCGCGCTGTTTTTCAATGTGGCTGGCCGGCGCGGGCATCAAGCGCGGCTTGACCATTGGCGAGACGGATGATTTTTCGTACAACATCGCGAAGGATCCCGTGCACATCCACGACCTGCACGCCACCATGCTCCACTGCCTCGGCATCGATCACAAGCGGCTGACCTTCCAGTATCAGGGGAGGCATCATCGGCTCACCGACGTGCACGGCAAACTGGTGAAGAAGATGCTCGCGTAGCTAAAGCTCCACGGCGGCTTTTTTTTCATTCGACTCCAGCGCGGCGGCGAAGAGTTCGTGGCTGGCTATCGCTTCGTCAATCGTGGCGCAGCTAAAGCGGTCGCCGAGTTTTCCTGCGCGTTCGGTGGCGTAGGCGGCCCACATTTGGAGGTTTAGGTCAGGGAAGCCGGTTTCAAAAATACCGCCGGTGATGACGGGGAAGGGGGTGCCGTGGCCGAGATCTTCGCGGGTCCAGCCGGGGGATTTTGAATTGTCGAAGGTAAAAATCGAATTGGCGTCGCGGGTGTTGTAGCGCACGCCGCCCTCGGTGCCGATGGCCTCGAAGTACCATGAATTGGTTTGGCCGGGAGCGAGGCGTTTTTGCTCAAGGCGCAGAGGCACGGTTTGGCCGTCGATGTCCACATCGCAGGTGAGGGTGGCGTTGTCCCAAGTGTCGCATTCGGCGGTACCGCCTTGGCCATCGGGGCGGGTGGGATAGCCTTGTTGCAGTTGGGCGAAGACGCGCTGGGGTTTCCAGCCGAGGCGGAAGGGCACGTGGACGGTGTGCATGCCGAGGTCGCCCATCACGCCGATGGTGCCGCAGGTGGCGGATTGGCGTTTCCAGTTGGCGGGCTTGGCGGGGTCGAGGTCGCTGCTGTGGAGGAAGCCGGAATGAATCTCGAGCACGCGGCCGAGTTTGCCGGATTGCACGAACTCGATGGCGCGCTGGGCGCCGGGGGCGAAGGGGAATTCCGAACTGACGCGCACAAAGCCGCCGCTCGCCTCGGCAGCGGTGGCGATGCGGCGGGCGGCGGCGAGGTCGATGCCGAAAGGTTTTTCTGCCAACAGATCTTTGCCGGCGGCGAGCACGTCGCAGTAGATCGATTCGTGCAGGTGATGAGGCACGGCGACGTAGACGGCATCGACATCCTCGCGTGCGAGCAGTTCGCGGTGGTCGGTGGTGCGCAGTTGCACGGTGGGCACCTGGGTGAACCAATCGAGCAAATCCTCGCGCAGGTCGCACACGGCCACCAGCTCGGCGCGCACGGGCACATCCGTGAGTGCGAACCACCGCCCAAAACAGGAAGCTGCCTCGCGCCCCATGAGGCCGCCGCCGATGATGCCGACTCGCATTTACTTGGCGATTTTCTTGAGCGCCGCCGTGGCGACGTGGGCGGTGATGCCGGATTCACTTTGCACGACCGAATAGCTGCCCGCGCCGCGCACGAGGCGCACGCGGGTGCCGGTCTTGAACTTGCCTTCCGGCGGCCGTGCCTGTTGCGGTCCGGTGAGGTAATAGTGCGTGCCGCCGAGGCCGGCGATGGTGTGGGTGAAGGGAGCCTTCAGCTGGGCGTCTTTTCGTTTGGGCTTCTTTTTGTCCACGCGCCGCTTCGAGACGGCCTCCATGATGAGCGTTTCCTTTTTGCCTTGCACGTCAAACATCCTGAAGATTTTTGTGTTGGCATCCTTGATTTCAGTGACCTGTTTCATGGTGACGTTGCGTTTCTGCATGGGGTCATAGCCCTTGCCGATCATGATGTTCAGCTTGCCGTTTTTTCGCAATGGCCGGTGGAGGTGACGAGGATGCTGGCAAATGAATCGACCCAAATGCCGGTGTATTGTTTCTTGCGTGCCTCGTAACCGAGCACGGTGTGGCCGTGGAAGGGCATGCCCATGACTTTGCCTTCAATATTTGAGATGAGCCAGAAGCCACCGGGCTGGATGCGGGCGACCTCCACGTAGGTGCCCTTCATCACCTGGCCGGGGATCATGTACATTTTGGATTCCACATCCCAAGTGCCGGCCATCATCTTGAGGTGCTTATGGTGTTCGCCGGGTTTTTCCATGGGGGGCGGTTCTTGGGCAATGGCCAAGGTGGTGGCGAACATGGCGCAGAGGAGGATCAGTTTTTTCATGTGAGTGAATGGCACGAGGCTTGGAAGTCTCTACCATCGGGGTGCGAATCCGGCAAGCCCTCAGGTCTTGGCGGGCAGGAAAGGGATGGCAAAGGGGTAACGGAAGAGTTCGCCTCGCCCGGCTTTGAGACTGGCGGTGATGATGCAGATTAGGTTGGCAAGCAGGAGAACCCATCCCAGTGCCCATGGTAGGAGCTTCAGTACAGGCACGTTGCCAATCAAGAATGTAGGCACGGTGACGGCTGCAATGGAGTAGAGGGTCATTGAAATCTGAAAGTTCAGGGCGGCGCGTCCATGACTGTTGACGTCGGGGAGTGAGTCCCGTTTTACCAGCCAGACAATCAGAGGGCCTGCGAGCGCGCCGTAGTGCACCACTGGGACGAGCACCAGGAGGGCGCTGGCATGACACAGCACGATCCATGTGTGGTCTTTGACGGACGGTTCCTGTGGCTGCACGCCGCCGGTTTAGCGGGCTGCGGCTTGTGTGGCAAGTCGGATGACTGCGGCTGTAGTGGGCTTGGATTGACTTTTGGACGGTTCCGTGGTCTTATCCGGGGCAGGAGGTGTTTATGAAATCCAGCAAAAGATGGGCGCTTGTGCTTGCCCTGATGTTTATGTTCAACGCGGATGTCCAAGCCAACCCTGCCGGCGATGGCAGTGGTGTACCGGCAATTGTGGCGGATGTCATTGTCTGTCGACCATTGGGTCTGGTGGCTCTGGTGGCGGGGTCTGCGTTTTATGTGGTCAGCCTGCCTTTTACCGTGCCTGCAGGCGGGACGGAGGAGGTGAAGCGCAAGCTGGTGGATTACCCTTACCACTACACGTTCACCCGGCGACTGGGCGAATTTTACGACGAGGAGATGTGATTTGACGAATGCTCCGTGCGCGTCGACAATTCGCGCATGAAGCAGCAGCTCCGTTTCAGCGCGGCCGCCAGTCTGACGGTGGCGATTTTTTGTGTTCTCTCCTTGGGTGCGGCCGACAAGGCTGGCGGTGTGTCCGTTACGCTTTCCTCCACGGCTCCCCTTTATCAGCAGATTCTCCGGTCCAACATTGAGGGCATTGGAAAGTTCTATATGGGTCGGCAGATATCGCACGTGATGGGCCATCAAGGCGCGGCGTGGCTGGAGCGGCCGGAGCGTGAGCGTGAGGAAAACACCTCGGAGATGATCAAGTGCCTCAAGCTCAAGCCCGGCGACCAAGTGGCCGACATCGGAGTGGGCACGGGCTACATCGCCCGGCGCATGGCTAAGGCCATTGGCCCCAAGGGCACGGTGTTTGGCGTGGATATCCAGCCGGAGATGCTGGCGTTGCTGGACAAGAACATGAAAAAGGCAGGCATTACAAACGTGAAGGGCGTACGGGGAACGATCAGCGATCCCAAGCTAGCGGCCAACTCGCTGGATTTTGTGATCATGGTGGACGTGTACCACGAGTTTTCGCATCCGTATGAAATGATGCGCGGCATTGTGGAGGCCCTGAAGCCGGGCGGGCGCGTTGCCTTTGTGGAATATCGGGCGGAAGACCCCAAGGTGCCCATCAAGCGGCTGCACAAGATGAGCGAGATGCAGGTGAAAAAGGAGGCTTCCCTGTTCCCGCTCAAGCATGTGGAAACCTACAAGAAGCTTCCCTGGCAGCACGTGATTTTTTTCCAGAAAGTTGCTCAATAACGGTGGGCTTTTAATTGGATCATGACCCCTGAACGGCTGGCTTTTTTTCACGGGCGTTTGGAATTTCTGGAGGAGAAGATACGCACTGATTTGGACACCAGCCGGGACGCGGCGGAGGTGGTGGAGTTGGATACTGCTATTGGTCGCCTCTCCCGGATGGACGCCATGCAAGATCAACAAATGGCGCTGGAATTGCGGCGGCGCCAGGAGAACCGCCTTTCACGGGTTCAGAATGCCCTCAAGCGAATCGCGAAGGGGCGCTATGGCATCTGTGGCAAATGCAAGGGGCCGATTGACGAAGGGCGGCTGGAGGCCGCGCCAGATATCGTGCTGTGCGTGAAGTGTGCCTGATCTGAGGGGTGTCAGTTGGGCACGGGAAAAGTGTAGGTGGGGCGTTTTTCAAGGAGGGCTTGGGCGAACTGGAGCATGGCGTTGTTTCCGGTGATCCGGATGGGGACCGGATGGATGAATAGGTTGGCCACCGCGCCCTTGATGCGGCCGGCAAGGCTGCTGAGGACGCCGCTGGAGCTGCCCGCGCGAATGGAGGCAACGGAGACTTCCATCTTGGGGCGGCCTTCCTGGCGGCGGAACGTGAGGGAGTTTACCTCCACTACTTGGTTGTTTACCTTGTGCGGTTGGCCGTTGATGTGGCGGATGTCATTGATGCCGATGGAGACGGGTGTGCTGGCACCGCGCATGTTGAAGCGCATGGTGATTTCCTCGGCGACCGGCCTGCCATTGATGAGGCTACCCTTGACGATGATTCGGCCCTGGCCCGCGCCGCGGATGTTAATGAAGTCAAGGCGCCGCTTGAGGGTGTTGCCTTGCGCAAGATGGTCTGCGTAGCGCCGTGCGGCGGCGGATTGGGCGAAGAGGTTTTGCTGCGTGCCTTCGCCGGTGATTTCAAAATCACAAATAACGGTCAGCGTTTCATCTCCTGATTGATTTGCGAGAGAGAGAATGCGGGAGGATTGGGTATTGCCCACGCTGGCCGAGATTTTCACGGGTTCGGGGGAAATGAGGTGCACGAAATACAGCAGTGAACTGATGGGGTTCACGGGGGTTCCACCCGAGGAATCTTTCAGGATGACGGTGGGATTGGTGGCCGAGAAAACAGCGGGGGGCTGGGGGGCGGAGGTGATGGGTCGGGGCTTGGGGGAGGTGCAGCCCATGATGAGACCAAGCCCCATCAGAATCGGCAAAGGGGATTTCACGGGGAGGAGTTTATGCATCCGGGCAGCTCGGGAAAACCCAAAACCACGTTGTGCGGCAGCGGCAAACCTTCGTGCGTGAACAAACCACGGCTGCCGTGTGTCCTACATCCGGCCGCCGTAAATGGCGTTGCTGCCGAGCTCCTCTTCGATGCGGAGGAGCTGGTTGTACTTGGCGGTGCGGTCGCTGCGGCTGAGGGAGCCGGTCTTGATCTGGCCGCAGTTGGTGGCCACGGCGAGGTCGGCGATGGTGGCGTCCTCGGTCTCGCCGCTGCGGTGGCTGAGGACGGAGGTGTAGTTGTTGATGTGCGCCAGTTCGACGGCGTCGAGGGTCTCGGTCAATGATCCGATCTGGTTGACCTTGACGAGGATGGAGTTGGCGGTGGCGTTGTCGATGCCCTTTTGCAGGAACTTGACGTTGGTGACAAAGAGGTCGTCGCCGACGAGTTGCACGCGATCGCCGATCTTGTCGGTGAGCTTCTTCCAGCCGGCCCAGTCGTTTTCGTCGCAGCCGTCCTCGATGCTGATGATGGGATATTTTTTGGTCAGCTTGTCGTAAAACGCGACCATGTCGTCGGCGGTCAGCTTGTCGCCGGTGCTCTTCTTGAAGATGTAGCGCTTCTTTTTGGCATCGTAAAACTCACTGCTGGCGACATCGAGGGCGAGGAAGATTTGCTTGCCGGACTTGTAGCCGGAGGCCTTGGTGGCGGCGAGGATGCACTCGATGGCGTCCTCGGTGCTGTCGAGCTGCGGGGCAAAGCCGCCCTCGTCGCCGACGGCGGTGGAAAGGCCGCGCTTTTTCAGGACGCCCTTGAGGGCGTGGAAAATCTCGGTGATCGCGCGCAGGCCCTCGCGGAAAGTGGGCAGGCCCTTGGGCATGATCATGAATTCCTGGAAGTCGATGGGCGCATCGCTGTGGGCGCCGCCGTTGATGACGTTGGCCATGGGCACGGGCAGCACCTTGGCGTTGGGGCCGCCGAGGTAGCTGTAGAGCGGCTGGCCGAGGGCGTCGGCGGCGGCCTTGGCGTTGGCGAGGGAGACGGCAAGGATGGCGTTGGCTCCGAGCTTGGCTTTGGTGGGCGTGCCGTCGAGGTCGAGCATGGCGCGGTAAATGGCGAGCTGGTCGGTGGCGTCGAGGCCAAGGAGGTTCGTGCGGACCTTGTTGTTGATGTTCTTGACCGCCTTTTGGACACCTTTGCCGAGATAGCGTTTCTTTTCGCCGTCGCGCAGTTCAAGAGCCTCGTTTTCACCGGTACTGGCACCGCTGGGGACCGCGGCGCGGCCGAGGGCGCCATTTTCCAGAATGACGTCAGCTTCAACGGTGGGATTGCCTCGGGAATCGAGGATTTCGCGTGCGTGGATGTCTACAATGGTCGTCATGTCAAAGGGGGGGTGATGATAGGGAGGAAGGCATCCGAGTCAAGCCAGCGAATCGTTTGGGTGGATGTGGAAAACCCGCCGCCGGTCGCCCTTTGACTTGCGGTGGACAAAAAAGCCCGCCATCTCGGCAGGCCTCGAAATTTCGCGGTAAATTACGCCTAGTCGTCCGCTCCGTCGGCGCCAATGGCCTCCACCGGGCAGCCCTCCATGGCTTCCACGCAAAGCGCCTCTTCTTCCTCGTTTTCCGGCTGCTTGAACACGAAGGAATAGCCGCCATCCTCGTTGCGCGTAAAGTTGTCCGGCGCCGTCTCGCGGCACAGGTCGCAGTCAATGCACTGGCTGTCGCAGTAGTATTTACCCTGCGCGTTATCCTCGTATCTGTCTTCTTTTTCCGCCATGTTGTTTAATTCTCGGGCGGAAAAATGCCGATTTTCCGTATGAAAAGCAAGCCGATTCCGCTACCTTCCCGCCCATGGAATGGCCGCGCCAGACGAAGATCATTGCCCCCCTCGGTCCCGCCACCGCCACCTCCGAGGCCATCTCCAGCCTCATCGAGGCCGGTGCGAATATCTTTCGCCTCAATATGTCCCACGCCCGGCACGACTGGGCCGCCACAGTGGTCGGTCACATTCGCCAATCCGCCGCCGGCCGCCCCATTGCCATTCTGGCTGACCTGCAAGGCCCCGCCATCCGTACCGGCACGGTGGAACCCTCCTTTCAGCTTGAAGCCGGGCAGTCTTTCGTATTCTACACCGATGAACGCCCTCCCGGCCCCCAGTCCGTCAGCGTAAATTATCCCGGCTTGGCAAACGACCTTAACCCCGGAGATACCATTCTCATCGACAACGGCCTGATTCGCATGAAAGTCCTCGCTGAGGCAGAGGGCACCATCGAGTGCGAAGTCTTGGTGGGAGGCGAAATGGGCAGCCGTCGCCACATCAATCTCCCCGGCGTCAAGGTCAACCTCCCCGCCCTTACTCAAAAAGACCACGCAGACATCGAGTGTGTTCTTGGTTTGGGTGTTGATTTCATCGCCCTTTCCTTTGTGCGCGAAGCCGGGGACATTGCCCAACTGCGCGATGCCATAGCCAATGTCGACAATCCCCCCCGCATCATTGCCAAGATAGAGGACCAACATGCCGTCCAGCATCTGGACCCCATCCTTAAAGCCACCGATGCCATCATGATTGCCCGTGGCGACCTTGGTATCGAGTGTTCCTACGAGGAGCTGCCGATCATCCAGCGCCGCATTGCCAAGCTCTGCCAGCAGCGCGGCTGTCCCGTTATCGTTGCCACACACATGCTCGAGAGCATGATCGAGAAACCGCACCCCACGCGCGCCGAGGTCACCGACGTCGCCAATGCTGTTTACGAACATGCCGACGCCATTATGCTCAGTGGTGAAACCTCCGTCGGCAAGTTCCCGGATACCTGTGTCGAGGTGGCCGACCGCATTGCCCGGCGCATCGAGCGCAGCGGCGGCGCCAACTACCACCAGTCGGCACAGCTCGATGACACCCGCGAAAAACTCGCCCACTCCGCCGTGCGCATGGCCGATGATCTCGACGCCGCCGCACTGGTCGTCTTCACGCGCGAAGGCCGCATGGTCCCCGAGGCCGCCTGGATGCGCCCCCGCCGCGCCTCCATACTTGCCTTATGCCTAAATGAACCTGTCGCCCGTGCCTTTGCCTTGCATCGCGCTGTGCAACCGGTTGTGTTGCCTTGGGATGAAGGTGATCCTGATGAGGTTACCGACTTTGCCCTAGCCGAACTGGCCAAGCGCGAGATCTTGAAAACCGGCGACACCGTCGTGGTCATCAGCTCCGAGCTGGCCGTGGAATCCATTGCCGACTCCATCCAGATGCGGACGGTATAAGTAAAACGAACGGCAAACCAGATGGGGTACTAATTATATCCCGGAATTTTGCAATTCGGCAGCGCTTCCATCAGCCTGTTGACCTCGTCTATCGGAAGATCACGAGTGCTGATGCCGTATAGATGAACTCTCTTCAGGTTTTTTAAACCCATCAGTGGGCTTAAGTCGGAGATTTTGTTATTATCGAGAAACAGCCACTCCAAATTGTTGAGCCCGGCCAGTGGTGCTAAGTCCTTTATCTTGTTGTTTGTAAGCCGAAGATCTCGCAAATGCTTCAGATTCGCCAGGGGTTTGAGGTCGGATATCTCATTGTTTTGCAAGTCAACGAATTCCAGCTTGGTCAACTCTGACAATGGAGACAGATTCTGAACTTTGCCTCCTGTGATGGTGATTATCTTTAATTGAGTACATTTTGCCA
>PBVU01000117.1:0-5798 GCA_002728775.1 Verrucomicrobiales bacterium
CGCGTCACCTATCGCCGGGGCAACGGCTACGTGACCGGCGCGGCGGCCGAGAACACCCGCATCCCCTTCGGCCACCCCGAAGGCTTCATCGAAGCCTTCGCCAACGTCTACAACGCCGCCGCCCTCGCCATCCGAGACGAAGTCGCGGGCAAGTACCCCCGCAAGTCCGGCTACGACTTCCCCGACATCCGCGACGGCATCATCGGCATGGCCTTCATCGAAACCGTGGTGAAAAGCTCCAAAGCCAAGGAAAAGTGGATCAAGTTCCCCCGCATTTGATCGGCGCCGGGAAACGCCGCCGACCAAGAACGAAGAATACGAAACGAGGAACCCGCAACCCATGTCCACCCAAGTAGGAGTAATCGGAGCCGGAGGCATGCTCCAATACCACGCCGCCGGCTTTCGCGAAGCCGGAGCGGAAGTCGTCGCCGTCTGCGACATGAACCAAGCCGCCGCCGACAAAGCGGCGAAGGAGTACGGCATAGGCAAGACCTTCACGGACGTCGCCGAGATGCTCGCCCTGCCGGGGCTGGACGCCGTCAGCGTCATCACCCCGAACCGCTTCCACAAGCCGCTCGTCGTCCAAGGCCTAGAAGCCGGCAAGCACGCCTTCTGCGAAAAGCCCCCCGCCCTCAACGCCGCCGAAGTGGCCGAGATGAAGGCCGCCGCCGAAGCCGCCGGCAAAACCCTCGCCTTCAACTTCAACAACCGGGCCCGCCCCGAGTCCTACGCCCTGCGGGACTACCTGCAGGCCGGAGACGTGGGCCGCATCAACTCCGCCCAAGCCAAATGGATGCGGCGCGCGGGCATACCCGGCTTCGGCGGCTGGTTCACCAACAAGGAGTTGTCCGGAGGCGGCCCCCTCATCGACCTGCTCCACATGGTCGACCTCGCCCTCCACTTCATGGACTATCCGGAGCCCACCCACGTCCTCGCTCAAACCTTCGACGACTTCATCGAAGACAAGAGCTTCAAGGGCCCCTGGGGCATCCCGGACGTGGCAGACGGCGTGACCGACGTCGAGAGCGCCGCCCACGGCTTCGTCCGCTTCGCCACCGGCCAAGTCCTCTCCTTCCAAGTTTCCTGGGCCGAGATGAACAAACGCGAGGAAGTCTCCGTCACCTTCCAAGGAACCAAGGCGGGCGGCATGATTCGCCGCCTCTTCGGCGTGGACGGCCTGGACGAAACCGCCATCGACGACTGCGAACTCTACGTCCAGGAAAACGGACGCTCCGTGAACCGCTCCATCATCACCGAACCCAACGAAGACATGGGCCGCATACGCTCCGCCCAAAACTTCATCCTCGCCCTAGAAGGCAAGGAGCCGCCGCTCAACACCCCCGACGAAGCCCTCGCCCTCATGAAAATCATCGACGCCACCTACGAGTCCGCGCGTTCGGGACAACCCGTCGCCATCACCTGACGCAAGGCGACCCGCTCTTTCCGCAAAGCCTATCCATCCACCACCCAAGGCTTCAGCAATACACCCCTTTCCCCAAGCCGGCGTCCCGATGGACGCCGGCTTTTTTTGTCCGCGCCCCTTCCCGAAGCGCATTGACCCCTCTCCCCCGCGCTTCACACTGCCGCCCATGCTCGCTCCATCCACCTTTTCCTCTCCGCTTTCTCGCCCGTTCACGCGCTTCGCCTGCGGGCTGGCCGTCCTCCTCGCCGTCGGGCTCGCCCGCGCCGCCGAACGCAACGTCGTCCTCTTCGTGACCGACGACCAGAGCCCCGACTTCGGGGCCTACGGCAACCCCGTCCTGAAGACCCCCAACCTCGACGCCATCGCCGCAGACGGCACCCGTTTCGACTACGCCTTCTGCACCACAGCCAGTTGCTCGGCCAGCCGCTCCGTCATCCTCTCCGGCCTGCACAACCACGCAAACGGCCACTACGGCCACCAGCACCGCTACCACAAATTCAACAGCTACGACAACCTCCTCACCCTGCCCGTCTACCTCTCCCGCGGTGGCTACCGCACCGCCCGCTGCGGCAAGTTTCACGTCTCCCCCGAAAAGCTCTACAAATTCGACCAAAGCATCCCCGGCAACACCCGCAGCCCCGTCTCCATGGCGGAAAACTGCAAAGCCTTCCTGAACGAAGATTCGGACAAACCCTTCTTCCTCTACCTCTGCACCTCGGACCCTCACCGGGGCGGCGGCTCCGCTCGCGAGCTTCCCCACAAGCCGGACCGCTTCGGCAACCCCGCTCCGGGCAAGAGCTATCCCGGCGTCACCGAGGTCAAGTACGACCCCGCCAAGGTCCGCGTGCCCGGCTTCCTGCCCGACACGCCCACCTGCCGGGCGGAAATCGCCCAGTACTACCAGTCCGTCTCCCGCATCGACCAAGGCGTCGGTCGCCTCGTCCAAATCCTCAAGGACGCGGGCAAATGGGAGAACACCCTCTTCCTCTTCATCTCCGACCACGGCATCGCCATGGCGGGAGCCAAGACCACCCTCTACGAAGGCGGCATGCGTTCCCCCTGCCTCGTCCGCAACCCCTACCTGAAAAAGCGCGGCCTGGCCACGGACGCCATGGTCAGCTGGGTGGACCTCACCCCCACCATACTCGAGTTCGCCGGCGTTCTCGACGGCAAGGGCTCCCTCGCTCCCGAGGTCGCGTCAAACCTGCGCTCGAACCTCCCGAGCGGCGAGCAAAACGGGCGCCACCTCGCCCCCGACAAGTTCCACGGACGCTCCTTCCTCTCCGTTCTCGACAAGGAAAAGACGAAGGGTTGGGACCAAGTCCACGCCTCCCACACCTTCCACGAGATCACCATGTACTACCCCATGCGCGTGGTCCGCGAGCGCCGCTGGAAGCTCATCTGGAACGTCGCCCATCCCCTGCCCTTCCCCTTCGCTTCGGACCTGTGGGCCTCACCCACTTGGCAGGCTCAATACAAGGCCGGACCGGACGCGCCCTACGGGGCCAAGACCGTTCACAACTACGTTCACCGCCCCGCCTTCGAACTGTACGACTTGGAGAAGGATCCCCACGAAGGTCGGAACCTCGCCGACTCCCCCGACCACGCCCAAACCCTCGCCCGCCTCAAGGACGAGCTGCGGGAATTCCAGCAACGCGCCAACGACCCGTGGGCCCTCAAGTGGCGCTACGAGTAGCTGTCCCAGCCACCGAACCCTTCCTTCTTCTCCCGAGGCGGAAACACCTTCATCACGGAGGGGAAGGAACCCGCCTCGCAGTACGCCTCGTAGTTACTCACCAACTCCACCAGCTGCCGGTTCACGTCCGCTCCCCGGGGTGCCACGAGAAAATCGTTCGTAAGAAGAAAGTCCTCAGCCAAGTTACCTCCGAGGTAGTCGCCCAAGTCGGCGGGATCAATTTCCATGGCCTCGGCGCACTCCCCTTTTTCCTCCAGAACAACCAGGGCGGCCAGCACTTCTTCGTGGTGTTCCCCTTCCGCCTTCATCCGGGCTATCGCGTCCTGAACGTATTCGCCACTCGCCTCCGAGGTTTCGATTTCCGTCACCACCCGAAGAATCGCCCCCGCAAACCCTTCCGGATGCTTGGAGCGGAAAACGCAGGCGTGGTCTCGGCAGTTCGCCCGCTGCACGATGGCCCGTACGCCTTCCAAGCGCGGGATGCTCTTCAACATGCGCTCCACCAACTCGGGACAACGCACCACCATCTCAGCTTCCACCCGTCCCAACTCACGGCCATATTAATAGTGGCGGGTCACCTTGTTCGGCAAAATCACGTGCCCGAGTTGCGAAAACTGAGCAGCGATTTC
This sequence comes from Verrucomicrobiales bacterium, assembly GCA_002728775.1. Lineage (GTDB taxonomy): Bacteria > Verrucomicrobiota > Verrucomicrobiia > Limisphaerales > UBA1100 > UBA6614. The sequence goes on from PBVU01000117.1 coordinate 3,749, forward strand.
CAGTTGCCGCAAGTTGGGCACTTCCAGCTTTTCTCCCAAGCCCCGGGCCAAGTTGCGCACGCACTTGGTCCGACCGAAAAAAACGGCTAAGACACCGCGAGCACCTGCATGAGGGCGTCTATCGCCCCGTTCAAGGTTTGCTCCAGCAACACCCGCTCGGACTGAATCAGTTCCTTTTGGCGCACACCGTCCAATATGGCCCTGCACTAGGTATCGGGCGCCCAGGGCTTCGTCAGGAAACGAAAGATTTGACCGTCGTTGACCGCCGCTATGGAGGACTCCACATCCGCCTGCCCCGTGAGAAGGATGCGGCTCACGTCGGGGGCCACCTCCCTCACTCGAGACAAAAACTGGGCTCCGTTCATCTCGGGTATCCGCATGTCGGACACGACCACGTCGAAGTTCTCCGCCCCCTCCTCTTTCAACCGCTCCAAGCCCTCCGCCCCGCTGAGCGCTCCCACGGTCTCGAATCGAGGCGGCCGCAACACCCGCTTGAGGCCGCGCAAAACGTCTTCCTCGTCGTCTACGCACAGGATTCGTCTGGGCGTCTGCATGTTCTCTTGTCGCTGTCTTGGCAAACGCAATGTATCGCGAGCGCTTTCGTTCAGGCCTCCTTTTCACATCGTTTCTCAAGCCGCCGCCGCCTCGCCAGCAAGGTGTTCCGGTTCATGCCCAAGGCTTCGGCCATGCGGGTGGACTTGCCCTCGAAACGCTCCAACAGGTCGGCCACCAGCAAATCCTCCAGCTCTTCGCTCAGGGCTCGGTAGCTTGCGCCTTCGGCGGCCAAACGTTCGCCCAGCCAAAGGCCGAGAGCCCGGGCCAAGGAGACGGCGGGCGCCTCTTCTTCGGCGCCTTTCTCCGTAGTTTCCTCGGACAAGTGCCTCGGCAAAATCAAATGGCCGGGACAGGTGGCCACCGCTCGTTCCACGGCGTTTCGAAGCTCCCGGACGTTGCCCCGCCAGTCCCGGGCCTTGAGGGCGTCCAAGGTGTCGGAAGCGAAACGCTTCTCCCCTCCGCCCTTCGCCTTACCGAGAAAGAAAGAAGCCAGGGCGGGCACGTCCTCGGGCCGCCGACTCAAGGACGGCAACGCCACTTCCAGCACGCTCAAGCGATAATACAAATCCTCCCGAAAACGGCCCGCCTCCACTTCCTCCCGCAGGTTCCGGTTGGTGGCCGCCACGAGACGGGCGTCCACCCGAAGCTCCTTGCGTCCGCCCACCGGACAAAAGATTTTTTCCTCGGCGAAGCGAAGGAGCTTGGCCTGCAAGTCGAGCGGCAGTTCGCCGATCTCATCGAGAAACAAGGTGCCGCCCTCCGCTCGCTCCACGTGTCCCGGACGAGCCTCCCCAGCCCCCGTGAAGGCGTTTTTGGCGTGGCCGAACAATTCGCTCTCCAGCATGGAGGCGGGAAAGGCGTTGCAGGCCAAGGCGACGAAGGGGCCGGAGCGGCGGGCTCCGTCGGCGTGGATCACTCGCGCGGCCAAGGTTTTGCCCGTCCCCGTAGGCCCCGTGAGCAACACCGGCACTTCCGTGGCGCAGGCGTGAGCGATGCGCGAAAAGGTCTCCTGCATGGCTTCTCCGGAGCCGATGAACAAGGCTCCCGAGTCGCGGGACGGGAACCTGTCCTCCTCCTCGCCGCCCACCGGTCCCAACAAGGCTTCCACCCGCTCTACGAATTCCCTCAAACCGAACGGTTTTACCAAGTAGTCTTCGGCTCCGAGGCGCCGGGCCGTCACGGCGTTGCGCAAGTTGCCGTGCGCAGTCACCACCAGAACGGGGGTTTCGTCTCCTTCCGTCCGCATCGTTTCCAGCAGTTCGAGACCGTCCCGATCGGGCAGGCCCACGTCCAGGACCACCAAGTCCGCGGCAGCTGTCCGCCAATGCTTTTCCCCTTCGGCGGCGGAGGCGGCGGAGGTCGTTCGGCAACCCATTTTCCGCAAGCCCTTGGCCATGGCCTCGGCCAAGGCGGCCTCGTCCTCGATCAGCAACACTTTTCCTCTTTCCTTCATCCTTCCGCCCCCCGAATCGAACTTCACTTCCTCCAGCTTTTC
>PBVU01000118.1:0-6170 GCA_002728775.1 Verrucomicrobiales bacterium
AGGGCCAAGGCGATTGAGCCGGTGCTGGGGAATGACTTGGAAACGTTTAAAGGGCTGTTGGACGCTGATTCTCGTGCGAATGAGGGCAAGGCAAAGATTGCTTTTGGGGCGATCCGATTGATTGTCGGCTTGGGTCAGCTACAGAAGGATGACTTTCGCATTGATGAAATCAGTTTCAACAAGGACTTGACTCAAGCGACCGTGAACACCAGCCACCGCACGCAGGGTGAGTGGAAGAAGGACGCCAAGCCCTCGATTTGGGTTGAGGAAGCGGGGAATTGGGTGATGAAACTCTAGTGGCTGGACGGCCTTGAGTTAGCTGGCTAGCGAGATGATTTTCCCGATGAGCTTGGGGTAGTCGAGGCCCGACTTTTTTGCGGACAGGGCGAAATCCTCGTCCTTGGCGAGCATGGGGTTTGGATTGGCCTCGAGGAAGACTAAGTCTCCGCTGGGAGTTGCGCGGAGGTCCAGGCGGGCGTACCCTTTTAAATTTAACCGGCGGTAGATTTCCTTGCAGGTGGAATCTATTTTGCGTTGAAGGGAGTTTTCAGAGTCTGGAAGGTGACGGTTTCGGATGCCCCACCGCCGCCGGTATTGGTTGTCCCACTTGACCTTATAGCCCGCAAAGCGCGCCTGTGCGGGGACGTCCTTTCTCCAAGTCATTTCACGGGCTGGAAAGCAGCTTATTTTTTTGTTGCCCAGAAGGCTGGCATAAAGCTCCCTTCCCTCCACAAATTCCTCGACAATGGCGTCTTGCTGGAAGCGTTCGTGCACATGGCAAATGCGATTGATGAGTTCCGTGGGGTTTTTGACAACGCTTCTCAAGCTGATGCCTTGACTGGCTTCCTCGTGCGCGGGTTTTACAATGAGTGGGTATTCCAGATCGCGTGGCATCTTGATCAGTCGGCCTGGAGGTTGGACCACAAATCGCGGCACACGAATGCCATGATAACTCAAAATCTTTTTTGCGATCGGCTTGTCCTTGCTAAGACTGATTCCGGCCGAGCCGCAGCCGGTGAGGGGGATGCCCTGTAGCTCGAGGAAGGATGTGATGCGTGATTCGTTGTCTAGGGAGTTGGCGAATTCCTCGATCATGTTGAAGATGATGTCCGGCTGAAATCGCGCGATCATCTCCCGAATCAGCCCGGTGTCATTATGGACGCCCAGCACGGCGACTGGGTGTCCGAGCATTTTTAGCGCGTGCAACACATGCCGCTCGGTTTTCCAGTCGGGCGATCTTAAATCCTCCGTGTAATCGTCATCCAGCGATGTGGGTTCACCCACATCAAACAGGACGAGCACTTTTGGCTTGTTCGCCAATTTGATTCCACCTCCTTTCGCGCTAGCGCGTGTGCTTGAAGCGCCCGGTAAACCGGTGGCTCATCACGAGGGAAGTTATAAAGGAGGCCAGTGATAAAGGCAATTCGGAATCGGTCGGGTCGGCCGCCAAGTCCAATTCGATCGCGCGAGCGGTGAGGTCGCCCATGAGTTCATTGACGCGGTACTTGGGTTCGCGGGTCCAGTGGCAAACGGTTTTGACTATTATTCTTTTATTTTGCCGAAGGTATCTGCCGGCGGGCATGGGGGCTTGGGTTGGGACGGGGCTGAAAATTTTCTGCAGGTCGTCGTCGTAAAAATCAGGGAACGACTCGGCGAACTCCTTGCGCTTGCGTGTGTAGTGGGTGGAGAGTTTTTTGTTGAGCCCGTTGTATTCGCTGACACGCAGGCGAGGCGGGACGATCGGGGGTTGGCCGGCAAGGGAACACATCAGTTCATCAACATATTCCAGTTTGCGGAGCGCGGGCCAGTCACGATAGCGCTGGCGCCATGCGTTGCCGGGCGCGAGCCAGACGGCAAAAGTCTCTGCCCAGTCCTCGTCGGGGTGGGCTTGGGCGTACCAGTCATCAAGATGGATGACAAAGGAGCGACTGTGCTGGCGTGGTCGGTAAGTATCCGGATATTCCTGTGAGGCTAGGCCGAAATGCTGTTGCCATTTGCGTTTGCGCTGGAGCCGGTAGGCGTAAGAATAGGCGTGGCCGGTTTCGTGGCGCAGTAGGCGCATGCATTCCTCGCGTGAGCCGCCTTCCACCTCAAGGATCATTTTGCGCTCCAGTTTTTGAAGCCGCTCATCGCAGAGATAAAAAGGGACGAAAACAGCCGGGATGTTTTCGGGGCAAAACCATTCATCGCCAATATGAACGGGGGGCTGAAAAGTTAGGCTGCGGTCATCAATCTCACGGCGCAACTGGGCAACGCATGATTCCAAGGGCGTGCCTTCCAAGCGAAGCCGGAAAGTATTGATGCGCCGCTCAAGCAATGCATCGTCATCCAGCGAACGCCAGCCGTTCTGTTCATGCATGACCATGGGAAGGACGGGTCTTTTATGCCGGCGGAGTGCCCGCGAAAAGAAAAAATCGCCGGCCTGCAATCGAAAGAGGGCCGATCGCTAATTGGAGAGAAATTCCTCCGCCGATGTTCCACGCAGTTCAAGCAGCCTGCAGATGACATCCTCAATCAAGTTGTTGGGGCAGGAGGCACCCGCGGTGACCCCGATCGTCAGTGGGCCGTCAGGAAGCCAGTCACGTGTTTCCACCACCTCGTGGGTGTGCTGATTCCAATGGTGGATGAGCGAAGCGTCGGTCATTTCAGCCGCGTTCTTGATGAAGTACGTCGGCAGAACGCATTCGCCCATTTCAGCGAGATACGAGGTGTTGGAGGAATTGTAGCCGCCAATGACCAGTAGGAGGTCCATGGGCTTTTGCAGCAGCACGCCAAGGGCGTCCTGGCGATCCTGAGTTGCGCCGCAAATGGTGTCAAAAAACCGAAAGTGATTAGCAATATTGTCCGCTCCGTAACGGCGCTCAATGGCCGCCTTGATGCGCCGCTGTACTTCCTCCGTTTCGCCGCGCATCATGGTGGTCTGATTAGCTACGCCAACGGCTTTTAGATGCTGGTCGGGATCAAAACCAACAGAGTAGGCTCCCTCGAATTTTTTCAGGAACTCCTTGCGGTCGCCGCCATGCTCAATATAGTTGCAGACGTAATCGGTCTCCTCCAAGGTGAGCACAACCAGATAATGCCCATTCTTGGCGGTGGCTTGGCTGCTGGTGGCCATGGTTTCCTCGTGGTACGCCTTGCCATGAATGATGCTGGTGACCTCTTCCTTGGCGTAGTTGCGCACCCGCTTCCAGACACTCATCACGTCGCCGCAGGTTGTGTCGACGAACTGGCAGCCCTTGGCCTCTAGTTTTTCCCGGATCCCAACCTCCGTTCCAAACGCGGGAATGATGACGATGTCACCCTCTCCCAAGTCGTCAATGTCGGCGACCTTGTTGGGTCCGGAAAGAAAACGAATCCCCATGTCGCGAATTTGATCATTCACCTCCGGATTATGGATGATCTCGCCGAGGATATAGAGTGGTTTGTCCGGGAAAACCTTCAATGCAGCGTAGGCCAAGTCAATGCACCGCTCTACGCCGTAACAAAACCCAAATTCCTTGGCTAGCTTGATGGTCAACTTGCCGGCTTTGCTCGTGACTTTGCCGGTCGTGCGAAGTTGATCCACCAAGTCACTGCGGTAATGCGACATGACCTGTGCTTTTACCTGCTCCATAATATCAGGGCGTCGCAGGTTTATGCGCTTCGGTTTGCTGGGTGCATTGGTGGTCATGTGTGCTTAAACGTGACATGGACACCGCTGCCGGTCGAGCGCAAAGCGGTTGCAACCCGGTGTGTATATGGCAGGCTGGCGCGGATCATGAGACGAACCTTTCAAATCCTGCTGGCCTCGCTGAGCTTGTCAACGGTTGTCTGCGCCGACCAAGTCCTAAAGCGGCCGAACATCCTCTACATCATCGTCGACGATCAGTCGCCGTTTGACTTTAAGTTTTACAATAAACAAAGCCAGCTGGATGCGCCGGTGATTGAGAAGCTGGCGGCGGATGGGATGGTGATTGATGGCGCGTACCAGATGGGGTCGTGGGTGGGCGGCGTGTGCACGGCGTCACGGCACATGATCATGAGCGGGCGCACGGTGTGGCATATTCCGGATCGGAAATTCCGCAAGCCGCCGGCCAATCCGAATGCGCGGAACCCGAAACTTGTGCCGCCGGATTTGGTGAAGAACACGCTGGCGGCGGTTTTCAATCGCGTCGGCTACGACACCATGCGCACCTGCAAGCGCGGCAACAGCTACGACGGCGCGAATAAGCAATTCAAGGTGGTGCACGATGCCACCAAGCGCGGCGGCACGGCGGAGACCGGCAGCGCATGGCATGCCGAGCGCGTGCTTGATTATTTGAATGACCGTGAAAAAACGAAAGACGCGGATCCGTTCCTGATTTATTTTGGTTTCTCCCATCCGCACGACGTGCGCGATGGCACGCCAGAGCTTTTGAAAAAATATGGAGCGGTGAATCATCGCGACAAAGACTCGCTCCCGCCGGCCAATGCGAAGCAGCCTAAGCTGCCCATCAACTGGCTGCCCAAGCATCCCTTTCACCACGGCCACCCGGGTTTGCGCGATGCGGTGCGGGTGCCGGGTGTTTGGGAACGGCGCGATGAACGCACCATTCGCAACGAGATCGGCCGTCAGTTTGCCTGCAGCGAATACATCGACCAGCAGATCGGCCGTGTGCTCGCCAAGCTCAAGGCGATGGACGAACTGGACAACACGTACATTGTCTACACCGCCGACCACGGCATGGCCATTGGCCGGCATGGGTTGCAGGGCAAACAGAACTTGTACGAGCATACCTGGCGCGTGCCGTTCGTGGTGAAGGGCCCCGGCATCAAGCCCGGCAGTCGCGCGCAGGGGAACGTTTACCTGCTCGATACGCTGGCCACGCTCTGCAGCCTCGCGGGCATCAAGCCGCCGGCGACCAACGAGGGCATCAGCCTCGAGCCGGTGCTGATGGGCCGCGCGCAGACCATTCGCGACACGCTCTTTGGCGTCTACTGCGGCGGCACCAAGCCGGGCATGCGCAGCGTGCGCCGCGGCGACTGGAAGCTGATCAAGTACGACGTGATGAACGGTACCGTGCGCCAGACGCAGCTCTTCAACCTGAAGGACAACCCGCACGAATTCCTCCGCGAACATCACGCCCTGCGCCCCTTCTCCGAGCCGCAACCGACGGCCTTCAATTTGGCCGGCAACCCGAAGTTCGCCGCCAAACGCAAGGAGCTGGAAGCGTTGTTGCTGCAGGAGATGAAGCGGCTAGACGATCCATTCCGGTTGTGGGATCAGCCGAAGCAGTGACCAAAGCCATCGACATCTTTTGCCACTGCCTGCCGCCGCGGTTGAATGCGGCAGTGGATGCGGCCTTGGCGGTGCCGTTGCCGATGCTGGACCGGGCGCGTTCGCTCACACCGATGGTCGATCTGGAGGCGCGGCTGCGGTTGATGGATCAGTTTCCCGGTTACCGCCAAGTTCTCAGTCTTGCTTCGCCCGCGCTGGAAGCCATTGTCGGGCCTGACACCTCGCCGGAATTGGCCCGCGTCGGCAACGACGCCCAAGCTGAGTGGTGCACCGCGCATCCCGATCGCTTTCCCGGCTTCATCGCCTCGCTGCCAATGAATCATCCCGATGCTGTCCTAGCCGAGGCCACGCGTGCGGTGGAGGGATTGGGCGCGGTGGGCGTACAGGTTTATTCGCACGTGAACGGCCAGCCATTGGATGCTCCGGAGCATCGTCCGTTGTTTGCGTTGATGGCAAAACTGGGCCGGCCGATTTGGCTGCATCCTCTGCGTGGCGCGAATGTTCCGGATTATCCGGGGGAAGACCTGAGCCGGTACGACATCTGGTGGGCCTTTGGCTGGCCGCATGAAAGCAGCGTGGCCATGGCGCGGCTGGTGTTTGCCGGGGTGTTCGAGGAATGGCCCGGGCTGAAGATCATCACGCATCACGCAGGGGGCACGGTGCCGATGATGGAAGGCCGGCTGGAAGCGGGCCTCGATCTCTTTACCGAACGCTATCCGCCCGCCGCCCCGGAAGCCGCACGGCCGGCCTTGAGCGAGCCGACCGCAGACGCGTTTCGTCGGTTTTATGCGGACACCGCCACCTTCGGTTCCAGCACAGCCATCGAATGCGGCCGTTCCTTTTTCGGAAACGCCCACATGCTCTTCGCCACGGACATGCCTTTCGATCCCGAGCTCGGCGCATCCAATATCCG
>PBVU01000119.1:0-12929 GCA_002728775.1 Verrucomicrobiales bacterium
ACCGCCACGCTGCGCTGCAATCACAATGATCCGTTCGGCTTTCCCCGCCGCCGCTTTCATCTCGCCGGCACCCGGGGCGGCATGGAGATCCAGCAACTGGAAGGCGGCCGCTTCACCCTCAATCTCGATCAGGCTCGCCATCCGTACAAGAAAGGCACCCAAACCGTGCAGCTAAAAGGTGGCCGGAGCTATGTCGTAGAGTTCGCCGATCTGGCGCGCGTGATCCGCGGCGAAAAGAAACTCGCCTGGAACTACCAACACGATCTCACCGTGCACGAGACGCTCCTGAAAGTGTGCGGCATGGCGTGAGCGAACCACGCTTTCCGTCACTTCGTCTTGCCCGTTGACAACGACGCACGGCAAAGGCTCAATGAGCTCATGCATGCGGGTTTCCTCCACCTCGGACTGTTGCTAACGTGCCTGATTGCCACTTCCGTTTTGGGTCAACCGCAGTGGACGAAACGCATCCAGGGATCGCCGGAGCCGGCGCTGCCGTTTGTGGCCAAACGCGTCTGGGCTGATTTACCGGTCAAGAAACCGATCGATCTCAAGATGCTTCCGGGACGCACCAGCTGGATGGCTTACGCCGACCATCATGAGAGCAAGGAATCAATTTCCTCCCTGTGGGTGTTTGAAGCTGAGGCAGGCGTAGCGCAACAGGTTGAAGCCCTTACGTTGCCCAATCGCTTGATCTACGGATTTTGTTTTCATCCGCAGTTCGAACAGAACGGCTACGTGTACCTACACACGAATGGCCCACGCCGCGGTGACGGCAGCAAAGACAAGTTTTGTCAGGTGACGCGCTGGACCTTGAATCGTAAAACCAATCGCATCGATCCCGATTCGCATCTGGTCATCCTGCAATGGGATTCCAATGGACACGACGGCGGCGGACTGGTGTTCGGCAACGACGGTATGCTCTACGTCACCACGGGCGATGGCACGAGCGACTCGGATATCAATGTCACCGGCCAGCGGATTGACCTGTTGTTGTCCAAGCTTCTGCGGATCAATGTTGATGAGCCGGATGATGACTTGGCTTACAGTATTCCCCCGGACAATCCCTTTCTCAACACGCCCAATGCGCGGCCAGAAACATGGGCGCATGGCTTTCGGAACCCATGGCGCGTAACCTGCGACGCCAAGACCGGCCACATCTGGGTGGGTGAAAACGGTCAGGATCATTGGGAATCCGTGAAGCTGGTTGAAAAGGGCGCGAACTATGGCTGGAGCGTGTACGAGGGCAGCCACCCGTTTTATCTGGAGCGTAAGCTGGGACCGGGCAAACTGCGTCAGCCGACCTTGGAGCATCATCATCGCGAGGCGCGCTCACTGACGGGAGGCGTGGTCTATCATGGCAGCGTGCTGCCCCAACTGCGCGGCGCATACATTTACGGCGATTATGCCACCGGCAAGGTTTGGGCCGCCAAGCACAATGGCGAGGAACTGCTCTGGCACAAGGAGATTGCCGACACGGTCTTTAAAATCACCGGCTTTGGCACCGATACACACGGCAATTTGTTGGTCATCGATGAGGCCAGTGGCTTCCACCGTTTTCAGCCCAACCCGCACGCTGGCCAGCGAACAAACTTTCCCGTTCGCCTGAGCCAAACGGGGTTGTTCACAGACACCCGCAACCTGAAAGCCCACCCCGCGCTCGTTCCTTATTCCGTCAACGTACCCCATTGGAATGATGGGGCAACCGCACAACATCATATTGCGCTTCCCGGGGATGCCAACACCACTATCCAGTTTAGTCGTGGCGGGGCTTGGAAACTCCCCGAGGGCAGCGTGTTGTCGCAAACCCTTTCGCTGGAAGGGCGGCGGATTGAAACCCGTTTGTTGACCCTGCAGCAGGGCGAATGGATCGGCTACAGTTACAAGTGGAATGCCGGACAGACCGATGCCACGCTGGTGGGGCGTGACGGCGAGGATCTCACCTTGCATCACAGGGACGAAGCCCGCCCGTGGCGCATTCCCGGCCGCACCGAGTGCATGATGTGCCACAGCCGCGCCGCCCAGTTTGTCCTCGGTCTGAACGAACTGCAGATGAATAGGGCGCATGACTACGGCGCATTCCAAGCCCACCAGTTTCAGGTGCTGGACCAACTGGGTGTGTTAAAGGGCGCAAAATGGTCCGAGTATACGGGCAATGGCGCGGCCCATCGAAAGGATGCGCGCTTGGTCGATCCCTATGACCCGGCTCTGCCGCTGGAGTCACGCGTGCGCGCCTATTGGCAGGCCAACTGCGCCCACTGCCACGTGGAGGCAGGGGGCGGCAATGCGCAAATGACGCTGAAGCACGGCACACCATTGGACAAGACCGGCACAATTGATGCCCGGCCGGTGCACCGTGATTTTGGCATTGGGGATGCCGCGCGCATCGTTGCGCCCGGTCGGCCGGAGCATTCCGTGATGTTACAGCGATGCGTGGGCGCGGCCGAGGGGCGCATGCCACCCATCGGGGCGCGCACGCTGGACGCGCAATGGGTCAAGCTGTTGATCGAGTGGATTAAGGCAACTCAACCGCCCGCCGAGCAGCCATGACGTGGCCCCAATGGCCGGGCGGCATTTGCGCGGTTGACATTCGGGGCGGGGCGTCCTTGAATCCGGGCGATGAAGTCCTTTCTTTTCTCCACCCGCGCGGTGTTGGCGTTTCTGGCGCTGTTGGTTTTTTCGACCATCCAGGCGGCAAGTTTGCCGCAGTTGAAATTGGTCAACGCTTACCCGAATCTGAAGTTTAAGCGGCCACTTTGGCTGGAACAACTGGCCGACGGACGGACGTTTGTGATGGAGCAACAAGGCAAAATCCACATTCTGCCCAAAAATTCGGATGGCGACTCGACGGAGGTGTTCTTCGATATCACCAAGCGCAAGCCCTACCAAAAAGATGAGGAAGGGCTGCTGGGAATGGCCTTTCACCCGAAATTTGCGGACAATGGTAAATTCTACGTTTTTTATTCGCAGCATGAACCACTGCGGAGCGTGGTGAGCGAGTTCACGGTTTCGAAGGACAATCCAAACGCGATTAACCTGTCCAGCGAGAAGATTCTGCTGACGATTCTGCGGCCGTTCTGGAATCATGACGGCGGCTGTATCCTGTTCGGTCCGGATGGAAAGCTATACATTAGTCACGGTGACGGCGGCAAGCGGGACGATCCTTTCGACAACGCGCAAAACCTGACCACGCTGCTAGGCACGATCCTGAGGATTGACGTGGACACGCAAACGGGTTCATTGCCCTACGGAATCCCGGCGGACAATCCATTTGTGGGCAAAAAGGATGCTCGTGGCGAAATCTGGGCTTACGGTCTGCGCAATGTCTGGCGAATGAGCTTTGACCGTGCATCAGGCCAGTTGTGGGCTGGTGATGTGGGTCAGGACAAGTGGGAGGAAGTGAACCTGATTGTGAAGGGCGGCAACTATGGATGGCGGGTCCGCGAAGCGGCGCATCCATGGAAGGCTACTTCATTTAAGCATGAGGGCAAATATCTGGATCCGGTGATCGAGTATCCCCATCAGCCCGCGCTGGCCAAGGAAAGCAAGTTCAGCAAACACAGCCATGGGTTGAGCATCACGGGCGGCTACGTTTATCGCGGGAAAAAGATCACAGCTCTGCAGGGGGCGTATGTTTACGGTGATTACAAGCAGGGAACAGTCTGGGCCATGCGCTACAACGGCGAAACGGTGACGGAATACGCACAGGTTATCGGCCCCAACCCGATTCGTCTGGTGGCTAGCTTTGCTGAGGACGCGGCGGGAGAAATGTACCTGCTTGGATTTGAGGGCAAAATTTACCGGCTGGAAGCAAAGTAGCTGCTCTTTCACTGAACATGGCCGGGGTATTCGCCCCGGCTTTTTTTATGGAGTCTACTCGCATTGGCTGGCGGGGGGGAGGGGGCATCGACTAGGATGGGGCATGAGCAGCCGGGAAAACCGTGAGGCATTGCGGGGAAAAATTCGTAAGTTAATTGAGTTCAAAGGTGGCGGTCACAATGCCGACTTGGTGGAAAACTTGGTGGAGCAGTCATTGAAGCTGTTGCACGACGTGGAACATCGTGGGGATGCGCGGATCATCGAGACGGCTGTGCGCGAACTGCGGTACGCGTTTCATTTGTTCGAGCCCTATGCCGACCAGCGAAAGGTGACGATCTTCGGCTCCGCGCGCACAAGCCCGGACAAGGTGGAGTATCAACAGGCGGTGGAGTTCGCGCGCCTGTGTGCTGAGGAGGGCTGGATGGTGATCACGGGCGCGGGGCCGGGCATCATGCAGGCGGGCAATGAAGGCGCGGGTTCGGAGATGAGTTTTGGAGCCAACATCCGCCTGCCTTGGGAGGCGGGTGCCAACCCGGTCATCGAGCACGACAAGAAACTCATCAACTTTAAATACTTCTTCACGCGCAAACTGACATTCCTGCGGCACTCGCACGCGGTGGCGCTGTTCCCCGGCGGGTTCGGCACACAGGACGAGGCGTTCGAAACGTTGACACTGATGCAGACAGGCAAGGCCCAGCTGATGCCGCTGGCGTTGATCGACAAGCCGGGAGGTACCTACTGGAAAACCTGGGAACGGCATGTGCGCGAACATCTGTTGCGCGACGGCCTGATTTCACCGGAGGACCTGAATTTATGGAAGATGACGGACGACCCGGCGGAGGCCGTGAAATGGGTGGCTCGGTTTTACCGCAACTTCCACTCCTATCGCTTTGTGCGGAGCGAACTGGTTATCCGGCTGCAGAACGCGCCCTCAAGCTCGGCCTTGGAGGCCTTGAATGAGGATTTCGGGGACATCATCACGGGGGAACCCATCCGTGGTGCAGAACCATCTCCGGATGAACAGGAGGACAACGACTGCCTGGACCTGCCACGCATCGCGATGGGGTTTGACCGGATGAACTACGCGCGATTACGCGAACTGATTGGCGTTTTAAACAACTATTAAAACACGTGTCCTTCTATCCGGAGGAGTTTCTCCTTCCATTTCAAGCCGCCAGAGAAGCCACCCAACTTGCCGTTGGCGGCCAGGACCCGATGGCAGGGAATGATCACGGGGATGGGGTTGGCACCGCAGGCTTGGCCAATGGCCCGGGCGGCATTTGGCCGGCGCAGGGAAACAGCCAGTTCCCCATAGGATTGGGTCTTGCCAGCGGGGATGCGCAGCAGGGCGTGCCAAAGTTTTTGTTGAAAGTGCGTCCCGCAGGAGAGGTCGAGGGGAGGCAACTCGCTCGGGATCTTTCCCTTCAGGATGTCCACCAAGGCGTTGCGGGTTTGATGCGTCCAAGCTGCGGGGCCCGGCGCGGTTTTGTTTTTCGTGGCGGATGTGTCGCCGGGAAAATGAAGGCGCGCCAAGCCACGGGGTGAAAAGTGGGCGTGGAATTTTCCCAGAGGCGTGGAGATGGTTTGGGCCATACAGAAAGACTAGGATTGCAAAACCTGTTTGGCAAGAGCCACTAGAGCTGAGGCAGTAGGAGCGTGAGCACGCTCCAGAGAACGGCCAGAAAAATGAGGAACAGAAAAATGAACCGGTTCCGTGCTTTGCGTTTTTCGATGCCCAAGGCGGGCTGACCGTCCAGTGTCTCCCCGGGGATGAAGGTGTAAAGCCGCGTCTCGGTGCCGGGCGCGGGCTGCTCGTCGGCAATTCGTCCCGTGATCCGTTCCCATGCGCTGGCAAGGTCAAACTTGCGAACGCCTTGGGCATTGTACAGTCCGGGATGCTCGCGGCGTGGTTCAACAGGCCGGGGACGAGTGAGATTCAATTCCTCGGGGAGGGTGGCCTTGCGTTTCCGGCGGGCGGGCTTGGTCTCCTTGAGGGCTTCGCGAACGCCTTGAGGATTGCCTTCGTCCAGAACGGTTTGAAGCTTTTGGATTTCCCGCTGCAACGTGGCGATGCGGTCATCAAACTCGCTGGCGCGTTTTCCCGAACTGCGTTGCTTTTTACGTCCCCATGCCATCGGGCACCTGATTTATTTAAAAAGAAAATAGGCGAAGATGGCTGCTCCAAGCAGCACGAGAGGCCATGTGAACGCCAAACCCATGAGGCAGTAATGGCCAAAGTTGTGCTCCGCCACGGTTTGGGAGGCGGGGTTTTCGCCTGTGCCTTGATCCTCGGGGTTTTCAGTCAGCAGGGGCCATCTTAGCTTGGCCGAGTTGATCTCCATGCGGGCGTTCTCGATGATTGTGAGGTTTCGGGTCAGCCGCACCTTCCAGTCATCCTGATTGGTGTCGACATCCTCCAGTTCCTCCACTTTGCCCAGAGCCTCTCGCATGTCGGTGATGGTGCGTCCCATTTGCTCAGCGTCCCGGCGGGCATCGTGCTCGGCTTCCTCAAGCAATCCCAGACCGCGGGTCAACTCCTCCAGCATCTCATCGCGCCCTGTCTCGAATTCCGCGAAACGCCGCCGCGATTCCTCAACTGAGGTCCGTTCGCGTTCGACATTCTCCAGTTCGCGACTGAGGTCGGTGATCCGCTTCTGCAAATCCACCGATTGCGTGTCCAGTTCCTCGCGCTCGGGATGCACCGCGCGCTTGGGAGTAGCATGGCCCGTCGCGGGGAAATCCTCCTCTAATAATCCTGATCCATCCAAAGAGGACATGCCAAAAGGCTAAAGGGGCAGAGGACCGTTTGTCAAAGCATATCTTGTGGCTAATAGTAGATATAGCCACATGATATTGGGTTAGTGCTCCATTTTTGTGACTTTATCCCTTGCATGCAGGAGCGGGAATAGTCCGAGGGAAAGGGAGAGGATCAGAAATCCCCCAAAAGCCACGAGGCGTTTTTCTAAGGGGGGCATTCCCAAGAGGTGCCATGGCGAGCCCCATGGCGAGGCCATGCCTAGAAACATGATGCAGGCGCCGATGTAGACGAAGCTGAGCACGAGGCAAAATGTTCCGCCAAATCCGCTGACGATTTTGCTGGGATTATCCTCCTTCAAGTTGGGGTAAAGAACGCCCATGCCGACGGCGAGGCTATTGAGAGTGAGGGCCATCAGGGTAATGGCAAAGATGAAGTACAGGGTTTGGCGGATGGGCAAATCCAGCATGTGACAGGAAAGCCAAATGAGCGGGAGAGTAACCAGTAGGGAAATGGCCGTGGCTAGGCCGACCTTGACGAGCACTACACGAACCAACCCCATCGGAGCCAGTCCGATGATCCAGACGCGTTTGCCCTCCAGTGAAAATTGTGGGTAAACAAAGCGGGTGGTGAGGGTTGCGAGGTTGAGTGCGCAGACGGCGAAATTCATGTAGGTGATCACATAGATCCAGAAGTTGGAAAGCTTCTGGGTGAAGTAGTGCATGTTCATGAAGTAAAGGCCGAGGATGCCAAACAGCATCAAGGATTGGCCCCATTGGGCGGTGTCCCGACAAAAGACGCGGATGTCCTTGAGGAGCAAGGCGCGGGTGTCTGGGGAGATGAGGGGGAGCCATCCGGAAAGCCGATCGAGTGGGCCGTGGCGGAAACGCTCCTGCTTGCGCGTCTCGACACTCTTGGCAGAGGTTTCCCAGAAGGATGTGAGGGAGGCGAGTTGCCCCATGCCGCCAAGCAAAGCGAGCCACAACCCAATACCCCAAAGGGAGGAAGCCGGCATGGACTGAGCGGGGGCAAAAAGCCAAGCCATAATGGCAAAGGGCATAAGGCCGCCGATTAGATATACGGCGGGTCGGTTGACTACGAGGGCGGCGAGCGCGGCGACGGGAATGAGAAAGAGCAATGAACGGGACGGCCCGATGGAATCGGGCGGTGGCGGATTTTCCACTTGAAGGGTTCGCACCAGGCGTGGCGTGCTGCCGGAAAGGTCATGGATTTCCACGAGGCCATCGCGGCTGCCCAGAACGAGCCGCTCGCCGTTGGCGTTGAGACTGACGGCGGTATTCAAGTCATTGGGCCGACCGGGGATTTGCTGCAAGGGTTCGAGTGTGTCTGTCTGGATGAGGTATGCCCCGGGGAAATCACCGGCAACGGCGAAGCGTTCGTGGCCGGGCAGGGTGGCCATGGCGTAGATATCGCCGGTTTGTGCGGCGGTGTCATATTTTTCGCGGGGTGCCCGGGCAACTTGCTCGTTCTGATGGGTAAGGCGAGTTGTGAGGTTTTGCACTTTTTGGCCGGTCAAGAGTCGTTGGCCGTCGTGCAGGGAAACGATGTCAGCGTCTACGAACAGGTGGCTTGGGTCGGACGGATTTTCAAGGTCGATGATGTGGGCCTCGCTCTTCAGGCCGGTGACCACGAGTTGGTTTCCATCCGGACTCCATGCGAGGGCGGAAATTCGATCATCATCATGCTGAAATTCACGGGGCCCACCGTCTCCTTGAGTGGGGAGCAGCAGGGTGGAGCCATTGGCCAGGCCCACGGCCAAAGTGGAGCCATCAGGTGAATAGACGGCACAAAGCGCGGTGGCCGGGACTGGATGATCCCTCTTTATTTCCCCGGTGGGTTTGCGGAATTGGATGCGTCCCTGCCCTTCATGCGTGATGCCAGCCAAGGCAAGGGTTTTTCCGTCCGGGCTGTATTGCATGGCGGTGACGATCTGAAATGGAGTTTGGGCAGGAGCTAAGGAATCGCCTGCGTTCGGCTGGAATTGGGCGAGGTGGCCGGGCCAAGCGGCGGCGGCATGCTGTCCATCAGGAGAGATGGCGGCGGCGGTGATCACAGGCCGCGGAACCGGCTGGAGACGCAGGGGCTTGGTGATGGGCGTGGCGCCAAGGGCCAGCGCGAGGCCGGATAGATTGGCTTGGAAGTAATCCCGAATGCGAAGGCTAAACTCTGCGTCCACGGGCTTGAGGTCCACGAAGCCGAGGTGTTGATCCACAAGTTGAGGCAGGCCGGTAAAGGCGGGCCGGACGCCTTTAATCTGCCCGGGCTGGGCACCGAGGTGGCCAAGTCCCTGAGGACCGATGTTCAAAGCAAGCTGGTCGAACGCAGCGGTCAACTGGGAGGAGAACTCGTAGGCACGGGGGGAAGTGGCGCGGAGTGTGGGCCAATCGGCCCGGTTGGAAATCACAGGGTTTTGCTTGGCGTCGCCCAATCGGGTCATCTCATGGCGGGCGGAGTTGAGGGCGTCCTGTAGCGACAGGTAAGGAAGAAAAAAACTCAGGAGGGTTAACCCGGCACAAGCGCGCCCGCCGTGACGGACCAGTTGGGCCCAGTTGGCGACCAAGCTGCCGCGACTGAGGGTGGTGGACAAGGCGCTGTAGAAATATTTCCCCGTCCGGGTGAAGCCGAGGAAACCGAAGAAGAGTACGTTGCTGAGGAGAACCAGAAGATAAAACAGGGACAGGTCATAGACGCCATCCTTCCACTCGGAGACGGATCGCGAGAGCCAGTAGCTGGGCATGAAGGGAAACTGGACAAACCGGGTCTTGGCCAGCAGGCGGGAGCGCTCTTCGCCAGCGGTGATGATGAGGGATTCATCGGCCACAACCTCGGGCTGCAGATAGGCCCGAAGCGCGAGGACGATGGTGATGGCCACCAGCACGCCGCCGATCTGGAACAGCTTCCGGTCCAAGTGCCGTGCTAGGAGGATGGCGGTCCAGCACCCGAGCACAGCGGGCAGAATAATAAACAGGCCAACGAGAACGGGGGTTAAAACATAAAAGTGCCATTCCGCTTTTTGCTGCATTCCGTAGGCCGCCAGCAATGGGGCGACGAGCAGGAGGAACGCCCAGGATGCGATGCAGGTGGATTCGATGAATTTCCACCGGAAAATTCCACTGGCGGGAATGGGCAGAGTGAAAAGATAGACGGATTCCTTGTTGCGAAAGAAGTTGGTATAGCCGACCACGACGTTGGAAAAGAGGAGCATCATGAACAGGAACGCGAAGAGGAGAAAAACGAGTTCCTCGATGAGCACGGGGCCGATGCCTTGGACAGCGTTGAGCTTGCGAAGGCCGCGGCTGAACAGCCACATGGCGATGATGGGATAGGTGGCCACGAAGCCTACGATCAGCCACGTCAAGGAGCCGGAGCGTTCGTTGGCATCACGCAGCTTGCGCCAGAGCTGCTTGAGATGCAGCGAAAGGAGCAGGAGCAGAGGCGAGCGGGTGGGTTCCACGATAATCAGTCGCCGATAGGAGCTGTCTCTGGGCCTCGTTCCTGATGGAGCTGGCGCATCTGGGTCTCCACCGTACTTTCATCCTCGCGGGTCAGGGCCAGGAAAGTGTCTTCCAGAGCGCCGTCGTTGCCCGCTTGTTCGCGCAGATCCTCCTTGGTGCCGGCGGCAATCAGTTGACCGTTGTGGATAATACCGATGCGGTCGGCCATTTCCTCGGCGACACTAAGCTGGTGCGTGGAGAGAAAGACTGTCATGCCCGCGGTGGCGCGTTCGCGCAGAACATCCTTGAGAACCCGGGCGTGATGGGGATCCAACCCAACCATCGGCTCATCGAGCACGAACACATCCGGGGCATGCATGAGCGCGGAGACGATGGCAATGCGCTGCCGTGTGCCGTGGGACAGGCTTTCAATGGACAGGTCGATGTAGGGATCGAGACTGAAACGCGGGATGAGATCCCGCGTGCGATTGTCCATCAGGTCTTCCTCCATGCCAAAGAGCCGGCCGGTGAACCGGAAGAATTCCAGCGGGGTAAGCTTGTCATAAAGGAACGGAAAGTCCGGCACATAGGCCAGACGTTTGCGCACCTCGACGGGCTCTTCCTGAACATCAAAGCCACACACTCGAACCTGCCCCTCGGTGGGTCGGATGAGACCGGTGAGCATCTTGATGGAGGTGGTTTTGCCGGCGGCATTGGGGCCGAGCACGCAAAAGAATTCGCCTGACTTGACCGTCAGGTTGATGTGGTCGACTGCCACGAGGTCGCCGAATTTTTTTACAAGGTTGCGGAATTCAATCATCGCTTTGGGCGCGGCCGGGGGTAATGGCGCCGGCTGCGGATTTCTATGCCCCCCGCGAGGGGTAGCTCGGCCCGGATCAATTCTCCGTTTTGGCCAACATAGGCGACGATGTCGCCAAAATTTAACACCCCCATTTCCAGCGGCGCATGCACGCGGTAAACGCGCAGCGTCCGGGAGTGATCGGGCAATGTCCCATAACGTGACTCCCAGGCCAGCTTCAACCGGCGGTGAGGCAGCACGCGTGAGGCGGCAGCGGAAGCCGTTGCCACTTGCAACATCTTGCGGATCTGGTCGGAACTGGAAAGTGCGCCGTAGGCTTGGTCGCCGCCGAGCAACGATTCGCTGCCCATCTCCTTCATCAAATGTGCGGCCGTGCCCACCAGCCCGTCACGGCTGGGATTGATTTCCAGGCGCCGCTTGTCGCCAGGGCCGCGCCCGAAATCGATTTGCACCATGTCTTCGGTGGTTGCGCTTTTCAACGCGAGAGACCATTCACGTCCCAAGGTGCCACCGACCTGCCGGCGTGTCATGGGAGGATTGAGGGTCATGGTCATCTCCTGCCACTCGCGCTGCTTGTCAAACAACAGATCCAGCGTGAACTCCAGCTGGCTGCCATTCGAGAGTGTGACTAGGCCCTCGGTGTTGGGTGGTGTGGCATCCAGTTCGATTTGATAACCGGCGGGTTCCCGGCTCAGGTTTTCCAAAGGCAACGGCGTGCCATTGTCATCCAGCGCGGTAGCGGTCCAGGTGAAGGATCCAATCCATTCATTGTCCCGGGTTCGATAAATGTCGTAGTGCGTAATGTCCTCCTCCGGACTGAGCACACGGCGCCACACGGTCTCAAACGGAACCTTGGCGCCGAAATGTTCCGCGCGCCAGAGCAGGACGTTCATCACAAGCCAAAAGACTGTGATAACTCCGAAGAGGATCCGCTGCGACATGCGCGGAGTCTGCCCAGACTCGGGGCGGGGTTTCAAGGATGCTCTGCAACGTGCACGCCAGCCGCTAATCCGTGTTCCAGAGGGACTTCATGCGTTCCAGGCCGGTGGTAATGACTTCCAGCGGGTCTGCCTCCCAAAGCGCTGCGTTGAACAGCTCCAGACTCATGGTCTGGTCGTAGCCCTTTTCCTTGAGAACGGAAATCTCCGCCGTCAGGTCAATCTGCCCCTCGCCCAGCATTACGCGGTCAGGATCCTTTTGTGTGGTCGGTGCCTTGTCCGGGGCGGCGTCATCAATGTGATAATGGCTGATTTGCTCTACGGGAATGGCCCGGAGATCATCGAGGGTCGAGTGACTGTTCCAGTTGTGGAAGGCATCGAGAATGATCGTGGAGTCGGGATCACCCGTCTCCTGCACAATGCGCCATGCGTCAGACAAATTGTGAACGCTCTTGAAGAAACTGATGTACTCAAAGGTCGGTCGGATGCCCTCCTCGCGGCCGATGGCAAGGAGGTCGCGATAGCGTCCCGGCAAATGATCTTGCCGCGCCATTTCCAGAGGTGGCGTGGCCACGATATAAGGCGCACCCAGTCGCGCTCCCAGTGCAAACCTCCGCCGGGCTTCGTCTTTCACTAGTTCATATTCCCAGCCATCCATGTCGCCCCATTGGCGAATGGCAATGACGCTGGGTACGATCAAGCCATTGTCCGCCAAGGCCTTCTCCACCTCGGCCACCTCACCTCCCCGACCCACATGGTCGTAGAGGTCATTAATCCAAAGTTCGATCCCGTCGTAACCGGCCTGTCCGGCGAGATGGATTTTGCGCAACAACGGCTGCGGCTTGATGGTGCTGGTATTCAGGCAAAATTTCACGGCGCGAGTTTGCGAATGCACTGATCAAACGCAAGCTCTCAGGGGAGGTGACGTACATCCAATTTGTCGGCGACTTTCATGTGGAGCCGATGGCTTGCCAAACATGGGCACCCCATTACTATCCACTCATGCACCGTCAGCTTGCTTGGGTCTGCCTGTTTCCAGTGTTGAGCTTCGCCTTGGAGGGACCGCCTTCGGTGAAGCAATCTTTGAAGCTGTTTCAGATCGAAAAAGGCGCGAAGATTGAAATAGCCGCCGCTGAGCCGCAACT
>PBVU01000120.1:0-9885 GCA_002728775.1 Verrucomicrobiales bacterium
AATGGGGAAAACCCAAGGACGCCAGGAGGCTTAACGCAAGCGAGTGCTCGACGTCATGCTCCGATTTGCCTGCTCCGGAGACGGCTCCTGAAGATGCAGAGCAGCCTGAACTGCCACTGGAAATTTCTGCCCCTGTGGAATCCACCATTTCCCCGGAAGGGGGGGCATCCGAGAAGGCGGAAGAGTCAAGCCAGCCGACAGATACTGGTGATGCTGATGCGGATCGCTCGGATAGTGAAGATGCGGACCCTCATCATGACGAGTACAATGATGACCATTATGGCTACCATGAGGGGGACGAATATCATCATGGAGAACACGGTGAATATCACGATCCCTACCATGAAGAATACCATCATGACGACCAACACGGGGATCCTCACCACGATGATCCCCATGCATACAGCAGCAGCCATTACGGCGGCGGTGTGCCGGACGATCCGGATGATGATTTTTCACCGGAGTACGATGATGATGGCAACCCGTATGGAGGACCTGTAAAGCCGTTTCTTGACCATCTGGAGGATTTCCGGTGGATGCTGTTGAAAATATTCTCCTCGGTTGCCATCGGCATGGTCGTGTCTCTGGTGGCAGCGCCAAACATCATGGGCATTCTCACTAAACCCATGGAATGGGCGCGGGAGATGGAATACATCAAGTTGTCGCGCGGCTTGGACAAGAAGTTCATTCCTGTTCGCCTAGGGGACAAGCAAATCACCACGCTCAAGGGCACCTCGCTTTTGGAGTTGTATCCCGAGTCCAACAAGACACACCAGAACTCCATCCAGGAACTGCAGTTGGTTCTGACCAACCTTCCGCCAATTGATGGTAAAACCAACCAGGCATTGACACTCGTGGCAAAAACCACCGGGAACATCGATGCCCCCATCCCCGAGGCAAAATATTACGGGGTTATTGATCCCTTCATGGGAGCGATCAAGCTGGCCATATTCGGCGGCATATTTATTTCCATTCCCTTTATTTTATATTTTGTGGGGGACTTCATTCTTCCCGCCCTGAAGAGCAAAGAACGAAAGCTTATCTATTACATTGTGGGTGGCGGCACTCTCCTCTTTCTTGCGGGAGCGGCGTTCTGTTATTTCGTGTTGTTGAAGATCACCATGCTTATCTCGGTCAGCTTTGCCCATATGCTTGGCTTTGGCGCGGATGAATGGCGGGCGGACAACCTGATTGGCTTCGTGGCCAAGTTTACCATCGGGATGGGGCTGGCCTTCCAAATGCCGATGATCATTCTGTCGCTGGTCAAGATTGGCTTTGTCGACGATCGAGGGCTGGCCAAGTTTCGTTCCTATGCCATCATCATCAACCTTATCCTTGCTGCCATGATCACCCCAACGGTGGATCCCTTCACCATGCTGATGGTGGCGGGGCCGCTTCAGTTGTTGTACGAGATCAGCCTTTTCATCGCGCGCCTGTGGCGCAAACGTGAGGAGGCAGCGGAGGCGGCTGAGGAAACTGGTGAAGACCGGGAGGAGTAACCGGCGAATGAGTGCTCTGATTCTTGCCTCACCCTGCAAGGTGAACCTGTGCCTCAACATTCTCGGCCGCCGCGAGGATGGGTTTCATGAGCTGGAATCGTTGATGCTTCCGCTTCCCATCAGTGATGAACTTCGCATGGAACGCGGCAAAGCGGGAGTACGACTTTCCTGCAGTGACCCGCGCCTGCCCGCGGATGAATCCAATCTTGTATATCAGGCTGCCCGGGAATTTTTTGGAGTTGTCGCCACGGGCGAGGGAGCCACCATTCACTTGCAGAAAAACCTGCCCTTGGCGGCCGGTATTGGTGCTGGCAGTGCTAATGCGGCCTATACACTGCGCGGCTTGAATGAACTGTGGGACAGACCCTTGAGCGACAATTCTCTTCAGAATTTGGCTTCAGGGATTGGGTCTGATGTTCCCTTCTTTTTGGAGGATGGCCCTGCGATTGTTACGGGGCGTGGGGAGAAAATTCGGGTTTTGGAACCCATGGCGGCACTAAGCAACCTCGGTTTGTTGATGGTGAATCCCGGTTTTGGCGTTAGCACCCCTTGGGCATACGGCCAGCTTGCTTCCCATTTGAATACGAACAAGTCAAAAAGGGGCATGGCGGATTCGTTGGCGGATGAATTGGCCCGGGGATCGCTGGAAAATGCGAGGGATTTCTTTTTTAACTCACTTGAGAAACCTGTGTTTGAAAAGCACGCAGTGTTGCCAGTGATTCGAGATTTTCTGGAAAGCAACGGAGCATCAGTGGCCATGATGAGCGGTAGCGGAGCAACGATGTTTGCCCTGACCTCGGGTCGGTCGGAGGCGGAGGCGCTTCGTGCCAAGTACCACGAACGATTTGGCCAGGCCGGCTGGTCGCGGACCGTCTTGCTTTAGCCTTGGCGCGCCGCTAATCTCCGGGCATGGATGAACTGCTCAAGCTTCTCCGCGAAAACGCGTCCCTGCGGCCAGCCCAACTGGCCAGGTTGTTGAACAAGTCCGAGGAGGAAGTGGCCAGTCGGGTAGCGGCGTATGAGGAAGACGACGTGATCCTTGGTTATCGCACGGTCCTCAACGAGGAGAAACTTGGCCTCGATGTTGTCCGCGCGGTAATCGAGGTCAAGATTACGCCTGAACGCGAGGGCGGTTTTGACCGGATTGCTCTCCGGATTTCACGGTTTGACGAGGTTCAGTCTTGTTACCTGATGAGTGGCGGCTACGATCTGTTGGTCATCGTTGAGGGCACAGATTTGCGGGCGGTGTCCACCTTCGTTTCCGAGAAACTGGCGACCATGACCGGGGTGCTCTCAACCGCCACCCATTTCATGCTTAAGCCCTACAAGGAGTTTGGGGTCATGATGAGCAGCGAGTACACCGACGAGAAACTTTCTGTTTCGCCCTGACTCACGGGGTATGCGTTATGGGAGAGCCGCGCAAAAGACTTCGCAGCGAGGACTGGTTCAACAATCCGGATGACCCGGCGATGACCGCGATTTATGCGGAACGATATTTAAACTTTGGCCTTACGTTGGAGGAATTGCAGTCCGGCCGCCCGGTGGTCGGAATTGCGCAGACGGGGAGCGATCTTGCCCCCTGCAACCGGATTCACTTGGAGACTGCGGAACGCGTGACTGCGGGCATCCGCGATGCCGGCGGCATTCCGATGGTCTTTCCGGTGCATCCCATACAGGAAAGCTGCCGCCGTCCCACGGCCTCGCTGGACCGCAACCTGGCATACTTGGGCCTCGTGGAAATCCTTCATGGTTATCCGTTTGACGGTGTGGTGCTCACGACTGCCTGTGACAAGACGACGCCGGCATTGTTGATGGGAGCGGCCACGCTGGACCTGCCTGCCATCGTGCTGAGCGGCGGGCCGATGCTTGATGGCTGGCACGAGGGCGAACTGGCGGGTTCAGGTACGATGGTCTGGGAAGGGCGCAAGGCTTGTGCGGAAGGGCGGATTACCTACGAACAATTCATGGAACAGGTGGCGGCCTCGACGCCCAGCATTGGCCACTGCAACACCATGGGCACGGCACTCTCGATGAACTCATTGGCCGAGGCACTGGGCATGTCGCTTCCCGGGTGCGCCTCCATTCCGGCCGCATACCGGGAGCGGATGCAAATGGCATATGAGACCGGTCGGCGCAGCGTGGACTTGGTGAGGGAAGATTTGCGGCCGTCGCGAATTATGACCAGGGAGGCGTTTGAAAACGCCATCGTGGTGAACACTGCCATCGGCGGATCCACCAATTGCCCGATCCATCTGAACGCCATTGCGCGCCATATTGGCGTCTCACTGGAACTGGCCGATTGGCAGGCCATCGGCTATGACGTGCCCCTGCTGGCCAACTGCCAGCCGGCGGGCAAGTATCTTGGGGAGGCCTTCCATCGCGCGGGAGGGGTGCCGGGGGTGATTCGCGAACTGATTGGAGCCGATCGAATTCATGCCAATGCGATGACCGTCAGCGGCTCAACCATTGGGGAAAATCATGTCGCAACACCGGAGCCAGACCGTGAAGTCATTTGTGCCTACAGCAATCCGTTACGGGAAAAAGCGGGTTTTCTCGTTCTCTCAGGAAATCTGTTTGATGGGGCACTCATCAAGACGTGTGTGATCAGCGATGATTTTCGCGGGCGCTATTTGTCAGAGGCAGGCGCAGAAAATTGTTTCACGGCACGCGCGGTGGTGTTTGAGGGGCCGGAGGATTATCACGCTCGCATCGATGACCCGGCGCTGGATATTGATGAACGCAGTTTGCTGGTGATTCGTGGCTGCGGCCCGGTCGGCTATCCCGGCGCGGCGGAAGTGGTGAACATGCAGCCACCGGCTGCGCTTATTCGGGATGGTGTTCGCACTCTGCCCACGATGGGGGATGGACGCCAGAGCGGCACCTCGGCCAGCCCGAGCATTCTGAATGTATCGCCGGAATCAGCGGCGGGCGGAAACTTGGCTCTGTTGCAAACAGGCGATAAGATTCGCGTGGACTTGAATTCATGCCGGGTGGACCTGCAGGTATCGGATGGTGAACTTCGAAGGCGTCGCGAGGCGATGCCTTTGCTGGAACTGAAGCATCAAACGCCTTGGCAGGAAATTTATCGTGCGAATGTCGGGCAGCTTTCCACTGGTGGTTGCCTGGAACTAGCGACCCACTATCATTGCGTTGCCGACTGCATGGCTCGGCACAATCATTGAGTGAGCTTGACGGGGGGGCGAGCCGCAAAAATGGCCCGGTATTTGCCGGGCCATTTTAATCAAGATTGTTTCCGCCTCGCCTCCGGTTTAGGCAAACAAGCCGTTGACGGGCTCGGCCTTGACCAGTTCCCGGGGCTGGTTGAGGTGGTTATAGACGATCGTGTTCGGATGAATACCAAAGCTGTGGTAAATGGTGGCCAACAACTGCGTGGGATGCACCGGGTTTTCATCCGGAGCACTGGCGGTCTTGTCCGATTTACCGTAAACAAATCCACGCTTGATGCCCGCGCCACCGATGGCTGCGGTGTAGCAGTAGGGCCAGTTATCCCGACTGTCGGCGCCGTTGCCATTGCCGCTGGTGGAAAGACCCTTCTGCGGGCTGCGTCCAAATTCGCCGACACAAATGACCATCGTGCTGTCCAGCAAGCCGCGCTCGTCGAGATCCGTAAACAGGCTGCTCAGGCCCATGTCCAGCATGGGGGCGGCTTGGTCGCGCATGCGCTTGGGCAGGCCCTTGTGGACGTCCCATGAGTGGTTGTCACTATTGGCGACCTTGGGCCAGACGATCTCCACAACCCGAGTGCCGGCTTCCACCAAGCGGCGGGCAAGCAAGCAGCTTTGGCCAAAGGTGTTGCGACCGTACATGTCGCGGGTGACCGCTTTTTCCTGTGCAAGGTCAAACGCATTGCGGGCGCGGCCGCTTACGATGAGGTTTAGGGCCTGATCGTAGTATTCGTTCAGGTTGAACTTGGCAACGGCTTCGTCCAGCTCGGGCGCGGCTTCGTTGATGGCGTCGCGCAGGCGTGCACGTCGTCGGAGGCGCTTGCTGAAAACCTCGGGGCGCATCTTGAGGTCATCGATGGAAATCTTGTCCATCTTGCCCATGTCCATGTCGCCGCCGGGTGGGTACAGATAGTAGGGATCGTACGCTTTGCCGAGGAAGCCGGCGGTGCCACCCTTGCCGACCACGTTGCTCTCCTGAAGCGGGCGCGGCAGCATTACGAAGGGGAGCATTGGCTCCTCCTGCGGCTTGAGGCGTGTGATATTGGAGCCGAAATTCGGGAAATCCTTTGGGCTTGGCGGTTCCAGCTGACCGGAGGGACTCACCTTGTCGGTGGTGTAGCCGGTCATCATCTGGTAAATGGCGGCGGTGTGATTGAACAACCCGTTGGGCGTGTAGCTCATCGAGCGGATCATCGTAAACTTGTCATTCACCTGTGCCAAGCGTGGCAGCAGCTCGGTGAAGTTCACGCCCGGGAGCTTGGTCTTGATGGGCTTGAATATGCTGCGAACGTTCTCGGCAGCGCCGGGTTTGGGATCCCACAGATCCAAGTGCGAGGGACCGCCCTGCAGGTAGCAAAGGATGACGCTCTTGGCTTTGCCCCAGCCGGGACCACCGCCCTTCTTGTTTTCCTCTGCCTTGGCCGCCAGCTCAAACATGCCGCCCAGCGACAGACCGAGCATGCCTGAGCCGCCCACGCGCAACACGTCGCGGCGTGAAACTCCAAGGTGGCTGTCACACAAGTCTTTCCCGAGTTCTCCTGGAATTCTGATCATGATTGGCTCCTGTTGTTGATATTCTAATGGGTGCTGATAAAAAGTCCAGTCTAGTGATTGAATAGAAATGCCGGATTATTGATGAGAGCCCAAGCAATGTCCTGCGCGCCGTACAGCCGCTTGTTGGCCAGTTGCCGGGTGCTGAGTTCCACCGCCCGCTTGTAAACGGCCAGTTGCGGGTCCTCGGGCAACGGCTTGGAGGCGCTGGCGACGATGTCCTGCAACTCCTTGAGCTTGGGATCGACAGGACGCGGTTTGCGGGCGTTGTTCAGCGCGGTTTGCAGACCCTTGAGCCTGCTATCCTGCGCCCGGTAATAGTCGCGCAAAACCTTGGTTTGCTTGTCGTCCCTAGTTTCCAGAACCAACAGGTCATTGATGTTCTTGGGCAGACCAAAGTTCAAGGGCTTCTTCGCGTTGGTGATGGACCAGCGGAATTTGCCCAGCTGCCAATTGTTGCCACTAAACTCCTGCTTCATCACAAAGGTGAGCAGGATGGGACCGTCGTGCTTCGGCGCATCCTTAATTTCAAATGACGCCTGGTGGGGCTTGCCCAACTGAGGAGCCACGGCCCAGCCATTATTGCTGTCGGCCAGTTTGCCATCGATGGCAGAGGCGACCGGGTAACCCCCTTGGCTAAAGTCCGCCTTGGCTGCTTCCAGTTTTAGCTTTTTCTGTTCGCCCGGCTTGTCCTTGGGTGCCCACATGAGTTCCAGCTCGGTGAGGACAAAGTTGCCGTCATTGGGCGCGCGGCCGGGGCCATTCTTGGGGAGGCGCTTGTCGGTCAGCGCTTCCAAGCGCAGACCGGTCAGGTTTTTTAGCGTGGTTTCCGCGGAGATGGTGAAGGTGTCCTTGCCATTCTTGCCACTGACGAAAATCACGCCGTCCTTTTCCTTGGTCAAGGTGGCGCCGATCTTGGATTTCAACTCCTTCGCCTCCACCGTGATCCAAGTGGATTTGCCGTCACCCCGTTTCAACCATTCGTTGAAGCGTGTCTCCTCGGAGGTTTCGTGATCCTTGACGGCCTTTTCAGCGGCGGCGATGGCGGTCTGACGTTTCTTCTCCTCCTCAGTCTCGCGTGCGGCGATGGACTTCTCGTAGTCCTCCACAGCTTTTTGGGCCTTGGCGATGTCTGCTTGGCGCACTTTCTCCCGGGCTTCGATGTCCGGCTTCAGTTTCTCAGCGTGGGCAGCCTGTTCCGCGAGCAGCGCCTTGTGTTCCGGCTCAATGGATGCCAGAAGCTTGAGACTGCTTTCAACCTCCTTGTTGCTGGCGTGGCGGTTCAGGATTCGGAGGAACAACTCATCGATCAGTTTGCGGTCGTCCTTCTCGTTTTCCACCAGCTTGGCAATCGCATTGTTCTTGTCGCTGATGGCGTTATCGACCGTGGGGCCGGTGATGAGCGCCATCACGGGGCCGAGTTGCAGGTCGCCGCTCCGCTCACATTCACAGGCACTTTCGCGAGGAGGGCGGCCGAGGTTGCCGAGGAAGCCGTCGGCCAGTTTTACGCCGGAATCCGGGAGGGCGGCGGCGCGTGTGCCGGCGGGCACACCGGGAATCTTGGATTGCGCGCCGGTGGCAAAGTAGATCGCATCAAACAGCACCTCCGCCGGGAGACGCCGCGGGATGGCATGGGAATAGTTCCGGGTGTCATCTACGTTCCATTTGTTCGTGTTGATGGACAGCTGGTAGGTTCGGCTTTGGCAGATGGTTCGGATAATGTGCCTCACATCAAAGTCGTGCACCACAAAGTTGGCCGTCAACCAATCGAGCAGTTCAGGATTGGTGGGGGGATTGCCGGCGCGGATATCATCCAGCGGTTCAATGATGCCTATACCAAACAGATAACCCCAGATGCGGTTCACGTAGCTGCGAGCAAAGTACTGGTTGTCGGAACTGGTGATCCAGGCCGCCAATTTTTCCCGTCTCGTGGCATCGGCCTTTGGCTCAAACTTGGCGGAGTAAGGGAATTCCGGAGGGGCCACCGCACCTGTCCGTTGATGCGTCACTTCGCCGTCCGGCTTGTCGTAGACCTCCTCGTACAGCGGCTTTTTGCCCTCCACGGCTGTGCCGCCCACGGTGGACTTGCCGCTGGCAGGGTCGCGTTTCAGGCCGACTTGGGCGAAGAAGGCCGCCATCTCATAATATTGATCCTGCGTCCAGCGCTCGAAGGGGTGGTCGTGGCATTTGTTGCAGTTAAACCGCGTGGCCAGCCAGAGGTGCGTGGTGTTCTCCATCGTCTCATCGGGCTTGCGGAGAATTTTGTAGTAACTTGCCGGTGGGTTGGCCTTATTGGAACCCTTGGCCGTAAGGATTTTGCGCGCGAACTCGTCGTACGGCGTGTTCTCCTTGATCTCATTCCGAATCCAGGCGCGGAACGCTTTGGAACCTTCGGTGCCCAGAAACTTGCGGTTGACCTGCAGCAAATCGGCCCACTTGTTGGCCCAATGGTCGATAAACTCCTCGCTGCCAATGAGCTTGTCGATCAACTCATTGCGTTTTTCGCGGGTGTCGCGTTCGTCGGCGATGAATTTCTTGACGGCATCCGCCGAAGGGGGCAACCCCGTGAGATCCAGATAAACGCGCCGGATAAATTCCGTGTCCGTGCACAGCTCCGAGGGCTTGATCTTCATGCGCTCCCATTTGGCCGCGACCAACCGGTCCAATCGGCCCCAGTTCTCGGGCTTTTCCCAGACAAATCCGGTGCGGTCGCCCATGGCCGTGAGGGTGGTGGCGGCGTAAGCGCCCTCGTAGCGGGCGAGCACGGGAGCCTCACCACGGCGAAGAGTGGTGAGAAGGCCGCGGGCATCGTGGTCCGCAACATCCGTGTTGCCGCTCTCGACGACTGCCTCGGCCGTCACGTCGCGCGTGCTGCCATCGGCGTAGGTGGCCACCACGCGGAATTGCTGGCGCGAACCGATCTGCTGCACCACGGGGTTCATCGGCGAAAGCGAAATGGATTTCACCTTGGCGGATTTCAGGTCCAGCTTCGCGCCATTGGCGATCCAGTTGTGGATGATGCGGTAATATTTGCCACCGGGCGGAATCACCTGTCCGCCGGTATGTGGTGCACCGGCGGTGGCCTTGAGCAGCATCATGCTGTCATCCGCGGAGGCCACGTTCACACGGCGCGAAGCCAGCTCATCAGTGAACGCCCGCACGTCGTAAATCGGATCGTATCCGCGCAGCGACAGCTTGAAGCCGTTCTTACCGTCCTTCGCGCCGTGGCAGGTGCCGGCGTTGCAGCCGGCCTTAGATAGCACGGGCGTCACGTCGCGGACGTAATCGGCCTTAAAATCCGTCTCCTGCCCACTGACCTTGACCGGTGCCGAGGCGCTTTTGCCACCCAACGAAACCGTAAGGGTGGTGTTGCCGTTTTTCAACGGTGTGGCCACGCCGTGCAGCGTGATGGCCGCCATGTCACTCAACTGCAGCTTGGCCAGTCGTGTTACGTCCACCACGTCGCCGGTGGAAAGCTTGGCACTCACGAGCACCTGCGCATAAGCAATGGGACTGGCCAGCACCACCTCGGCCGGCTCAATGGTCAGTTCCTGTATTGTGGCACCCTTGGGCAATGACTCGGCAGCGGGGAGGTCGGCCTTGGGCGTGGGCTCCTTCACGTTGCTTTTGGCTACGCCTTCGCCCTCGAG
>PBVU01000121.1:0-9383 GCA_002728775.1 Verrucomicrobiales bacterium
GGGCACTTCCACTTCAATGGGTTTCACGCCGCCGTCTCCGCCTATGCCTTTTCGGTCATAAACGTAGGCAAGGTGCCTCCACTCGGTGGTGTTGCCCAGTGCGCTGCCCAGGTTGCCGTTGTTCGCGGGTTTCAAGGGGGCGCTCTCGCTGGAGAGACGGGTGTTGCGCAGTCCAAACTGGTAATAGCTGTTGTTGCCGGCGCTGTTCCACTGGGTGATAAGCCCGGCTTCATCCTCAATATCCGTGGGCTGTACCCAGCCGGTGATGGACCAACTGGTGTTGGCTTCAAAGTTGAAGGTGTTGGGCAGCGCCGCAGTAAGGTGGGTGGAGCCGTCCAGCGAGAGGGCATTGGAGGCGTTGCCGTGCCGGTCCGGAATATAGGAGGCGGTTCCACCCACGGCGGTTCCATGATGGGCGTTGCCGGTCAAATCAGACAGGTTGCCTTCAAAGGGCCAGTAGGCCAAAAGGCCGGTGGTGCCCACGCCGGTTTCGCTGCCACCACTGTTGAGGTTGAGGATGGGCAGATCGGTGAAGGTCCGGGAGATGCTGCTCCCGGTCAGCAGGGTGCCTTCATGGGTTCCAAAGGTGCTCTCCTGCACGCGGTTGGGGGGAGGGTTGGGCCCGCGACCCACGGTGCGGGACAGGATGCCGTTGGGGGTGGCATTGATGTATTTGTTGGCAATGCCGTAGTCGCCGGCGAGATCCTCGGTAAGAAGCACGACCAGGTCGGCACGGGGTTCCCGGGCATTTTGCGTGGGAACATAGGGGGCCTCCGTGTAACGGTGGAGGTTCGGGTAGCGGGCAATTTCCGTGGGGTGTGGAACGGGGCTGCCATTGAAATCCTGCTGGGCATAATCGGTCCCGTTGAGGTCCATGCGCAGGCCCAGGGTGCCGGAATAGAAGGGGTTATAGGCGGTGCCGTAATGGGTCTGGTTGCCAGTACCGGGCGCGCCGGTGGCGGGGTTGGTGTCATCGTAATCGTAGTCGTAGCGATTGACAAATAGGTGGGTTCTGCTCCCGTCCTCCAGCGAGTGCCGCGCCTGGGGATGGTCCACGGGACCGCTGGCCAAGCCGCGGTTATCAAAATCGTAAAAAAGTTTTTCCATGCCCATGGCCGTGGGCAGAATGGTCCAGGTAACATTCTCGCGAACGTTGATAAAAGGCTCGGATGTATGAACCTGCCGGGTGCCCGCGCCCACCTCCGACAAAACAAGATTGCGCTGGGTATCGGCCGGGCCCGGGAAACTCTTGTTGACGGTCACGGGGAAAATACCGCCCAAGGCCTCGGCCAATGTGGAATGCATGGAAAAGTTCTCATTGGCGCTTCCCCCTCCACCCCATCCTCCACCGGTTCTCGCGCCACGACGAAAATATAGGACAGTGTTGGTGGTGATGACACCACTACCCGCGGCGCTGGAGTTCCCGTTATGGGTGATGTAGGCGGTGCCGTTTACATCCGCCACCTGACCGCCGGGCGCGGACAAGCCGCTGCTAAGAAAACGCATGGGCGTACCCGTGGGCGGCTCGGTGTGGCTCCCCCAGCCCCGATTTGCCCTGTCAACGGTGATATACCGCTTTTTCTCAAACTCTTCCCCCAGGGTCGCATTGATGTCTATGTCGAAATACTTGACAAAATGACCATCGAAAAAACTGCCGGCACCCCAGTATTGATCCCCTCGCAGCAGGCTGTTGTTTCGGTTTGTCAACCAGCCCAAATAGCCACTGACTGACGTGGACTTCGCGTTGACCATGTAGGGCTGGTAAGTGGCGGCCAGAGCCTGTTTTTGGTTGTACGTCCCCACGCCGGTGATGGGATTCCAGACAGTCCAGTTGTCCCGATCCGCGATGCCCGTCATATAATCGGGCCGGACGGGTGCCTGAGTCTGGGTCCACATGGGCCCCGTGGAGGGATAGCCCGAGGCCACCACCTCTGCCGCGTTGGTTGGCCAGGTATCCCCCATGGCTGTCATGCCACGGGCCCGGGCACGAAAGATGAAGTTGTTGTCGAGATTGGCCGGGTTGGAAACATTCACGGTGGGATCCAGGCAGGCCTGCCGAACCTCAATCGGAATCAAGCTATCGAGGAAAACCTGATTGATCGACGTTATCATATTGTCAATGCCCACCTGAATAGCGGCCTGCCCGGGATACATGGGTGGGACAGTATTCGTCGGCCCACCGCCATTTGCGACCAGCAGCGCATCGGTGTACAGGAACAGGACATCAATGTATTCTAAAAATCCTCTCTTTTGATATCTGGCGGCCTGGGGAGTTGTGGGCCCCAGTTTCATGCCGGTTGTCCCGTTATTGGGCAGGAGCGAATATTTGGCGGTGGACTTGCCCGCGGCGGCGGCAAGGATAGGCTGCGGTGCTCCTAGGGTCTCGAGCATCGAACGGGCACGTTCCATCCGCACGGAGGAACCTCTGGGAATTTGCAACGGATGGCCGCAGGGGGCATACGGCACCTTGGAGCCCGCCGCCGCCAGCCGCCTGGTGAATGCGCCCAGGTCGCCTCTTGAGGATGTCTTAACGCCCGTGGGCTTGGGGCGATTTCCCGCCGCCGGACCCTGTTGCCGTTGCTTCGTTTCAAACGAACAGGTGCCGCAACTGCCCGGCTTCAGGTTGTCCACCTCGTAGACAACGTATTGATTGTCCCCTTTTCCCACGTTGGAAAAAATCAACTGCCGCCCGTCGGCCATCATAATGTTGCCCATCATGAAATCCCCGTACCGGTTGATAACCACGGTGGAGTCCACGGGATCGTTTTCCAAGTGCCCCACCACCGCCTGCCCGCCATGAGCATAATTGCGATGAGCACCAACGATGCCGGTCACATCGATGTCCGGGAAAAGGTTCAGGCGAAAACGGGCCCCAATCTCGCTTAACGGCTCCAGCCCCTCGGGATCGAGATACACATAGCGCCACCTCTTGGCCACGTCCTGCCCCCCGAATGTCACCGGATGCATTGCCTCCGGCAAATCGCCGAAAACCGCCGGCACCGACTGGGCCGCGTGCCAACGCAATGTGCCGAGGATGCCGCCGCCCGCAATTACGAGCAGTAGCAGCCACAACCAAATGTGCCTGTATTTCTTGTCTGCCATTCCAGATGGCCCAGCGCTTTAATGCGCCATCTTCAAACGCACATTCACCCGCACGGGCCCTTGAGACCCGTTCACTCCATCCACGGCCACATCAACCCGCTGGTCCTGCACCAGCCGAATACGCTTCACGCGCACGGCACTGGCAGGCCCGGGCCGCCGTGGATCATTGTCGTTGGCTCGCGGCGCGGCAGCGCCCGGCAGCCAAACCGCCAAGGTGGTGTCGATGGCACTCCCGTGCGTGGTGACTTCCAGATCATACACTCCCGTGGCCGGCGCGACAACATGCCACCACACCGAGCGCCCATGGAAAACCGGCCGCCCATCGGCTGTCCTGGCCGCGGCATCTCCCGCGCCGGTGGCGCCCCGATTGTGGCCATTGATACTGGCCAAAAGACTGCCATCGGCCATTGGCCGGAAGGGAATAGGCTGGCTGTTGCCCCGCCCATCATTACGAGCCGCACCACCGGGAATGGGCACGGTTGTGGGCGCGGTGGGGCGTGCGGCAAGGCCGCCGCCATTGGGACGCGGCAGCGGGCGGGGATTGG
Source organism: Verrucomicrobiales bacterium (assembly GCA_002728775.1). Lineage (GTDB taxonomy): Bacteria > Verrucomicrobiota > Verrucomicrobiia > Limisphaerales > UBA1100 > UBA6614. The sequence goes on from PBVU01000121.1 coordinate 3,648, forward strand.
GTTTCACCACCCCGGGCCGCACCGTGGCGGGTGGATTGGGCACCACTGCGGGTTGCTTGGGTGGTGCCGCCGGGGTTTGCGGCGGTGTAGCCGGGGCCGTGGTCGAGGGCGTAAAACTAGCACTCAACCCCACCGTGGATTTGCCGCGGGGCCGCATTCCCGGCCGAACAGGCCGTGGATAAAATGACGCCTGCCCTCCCTTGACGGGCTGGCCGGGCCGCACGGCCGTGGGAACACCCCGCGCACTGCCATCGGGCACGCCTCCCAAAGGCATGTTGACTTGGGCCATGGTCTGGGTGGCATCTGCCTTGGGGGCCTTTTTTATAGGGCCGCTGTCAGGCACACCCTTGGGGGCCCAAACCGGCACGGAAAACGTGCCTTGCTGCCTTCCGGAACCATTGTCATCGCGGAAAAACGTCGCCATCCTGCCCATCATGGTGATGGTTCGGGTGTGGTCATAGACCAGTTCCTTGATGTATTGGCCATGCGGCGGCGGCAGTTTCCGGTAATGCCCTGTCCCAGTAATGACCCCCTTATAAAGGACGTTGGGGCTGGAAAAACGCGGAATACGAGTGTACATGGTTCGAGTCCCGGTACCCGCTGCCGCGGGGATCGTGGGGTAGGCCATGATGGTGCAAAACTGCCCCCACATGGGGCCGGCGGGAGTTCCCGAATTGGCCGGTGAACCGGAATAATTGTAAACCAAAAAGTGGTTGCCCATGGCCTGAAAATCGTCCCGAATAAAAGTGCCCAAGCCTTCCATCACCTGAATGGTGTCCCTCGCGGCAGGACCGTTCTTGATGGTCACGGTGGCATTGTTTCCGAAGGAATTGAAAGTTACCGCGGGATCATCATTCCGAAGGCCGCCATCACCCAGCCCGTGGTGAGCACCAAAAACGTGTCCGATTTCATGGGCAAAAGTATAATTCGGCAAGCCAGCCGTAAGTTGGCAAATCATCCCAAAAAACCTGTCCCGGTTCATGATGATATTCTTGTCCTGCAAATCCGAACCCAGCACGGAGGGGGGATTCACAGTGCCTTTATAGAGTATTGTGGAATCGTTAACCGTGATTTCCACCGACTCCACCACCGCCGATCCAGACAAAGCCGAGAGAATCCAGGCTCCCTGCTTGTCCTGCCACGCATTGGCGTGGCTTCCAGCCTCGAACGAATAGGATATTGAGGAACCGGAGGCGTTAAATTCCTGGTTGAAAAATGGGGTCTCGGCGAAATTGTTATTATAGAGCCTTAGACGAACGGATTCCCCTCCCCCCACGTCATCCCTCGTAAAATTGATCTTTATGGCCGCTGTTCCCACGGCATTGATATTCTCCGTGGAATACAGTGCAGACGCCTCCCAAGCCTGAATACTTCGGTTCTGGTAAATCCTAAATCCATCCAGTTTGCCATCATACTCGGAGCCTGCCGCGCCGCCCTTTCCAATCCACAAGTCTTCACCCGTCCCGTTGATATCCACCGCCACCGTGCCACTAGCGGCATCCTCCACACCATTTATGTAGAAATGGATTCCGTTGCTGGAGTTTCGGTCAACTATAACCTGCTGCCAAGTATTGGTGTCTGTATCCAAATTGCCCGTGCTGGTTACCGAGTAATTTGACGTGGCGTTTCCCGCACCAAAGACAATGTTGCCGGAATTGTTCATGCCAATCCACCAAGACCCCGTGTTATTGCCCTCGCGATTACCAATAATGTCCACCAGACCCGCCCCAGGCCTGGTGTCCGGGTTGGCCCAAAATGAAACCACGAATCTTCCATTGCCCATGTTCGCAATGCCCTGACCCAAGTTGATATAGTTCGACACGCCGTCAAAGGAATAGGAGCCATTCACATCCACTGCTCCCCCGCGGCCATCTGCCAGTTGCGCCCCCACAACGGTCTGGGCCGTGGCAGTGATTAAATCGGTGACAAAACCATTGGTATCCGTGGCAGCCTCAACCGGATAATGCGCCACCAGGCCCGTCAGCGTGTCAAACACCGGAACGGTCTGCGCCGCCTTTTCGGAAAGGAAAAGATCCTTTATATTGGCTGCGGTGAGGGACTGGTCATAAAGGCGCACATCATCGATGCGCCCGGTCAGTGCGTCATTAGGCCCTCCAGCAGGGGCGCTTGGACTGTCTCCAAATGTGAGGAACATATTCGCCGGCAGGGCGTTGTTGCCGTCGGCACCAATATTCCCGGCCCCGCCAACCTGCAGTCCATCCCTGTAAAATCTAATGTCGTTTCCTGTTCGGGTGACCGCCACATGATACCACTGACCCGAGGTCCATGGGAGCGTCGCTGTGTGATGATCGGCCGTGTTTGGACTGCCACCCTGGATGCCTGTGTAAAAACACAGGCTACCATTCCCGTCATGAACCCGCAGTTCAAACTGGTTGTCGGCATTATTGGCCACAAGCACCTGACCGCGGCCATTGCCGGCGCCAAAACTCGCCGTGTTCTTGTTCACCCAAAGAGACAAGGTAAAATCCCCAGCCCCAACCGGAAAACCATTGGATGTCTGGGTGGTGATATAGTTGCCCACCCCCAACTCATAGGCGTTGGCCGACGCACCGAACCGGTCAATCTGCGACGTCGGAGCCCCGCTGGCAGCTCCAGTATTGCCTTGGGTACTGCTATCTGCAAAAGACCCAGCCGAGAAAAGGTAATGCGCCACCAAGCCTTGGGTAGCGTTAAAGACTGAGGCGGGCCGTTCCACCATGTATAGACTTTCAACCTGCAACGCGGGCAGGGCTTTATTGTACAGGCGCACCTCGTCCACCATTCCATCCACCGCGTTCGCACCTGAGTGGTCCGCGCCAATCCGCATGGTTTGCCCCGAATCCCTCAAGCCCTGACCATAGGCAATGGTGGATGAATTCGTGGTGGTGACACTAAAGCCGTCCACATAAATGACCATGCCGGCCGAACCAGTGCCGTCATAGGAGGCGAAAATGTGATACCATTTGCCAGTTTGGAAAGAAAAGCCACTGGCGACGCTGGTGTCACCGGAGTTGTCCGCTGCCCTCAGTGTAAAATGCACGTGTGTACTGTTGGCTTCCAACTTGAACTCCTGATCGGCCGAACCAGCGCCGTATTTGCCCACCAGCGTTTGCAGGTTTGTAGGAATTGTATCCCATTTCACCCAGCAACCTATGCTGATATTGGACAATCCACTGGTACTCGCACTGTCCGGCACTTCCATGTAATCCCCCGTGCCATCGAGAAAAAGAGACTTGGCCGAGGACACCTGACGATCCGTTCCATTGTTGGCCGCATCTCCATTCATGGTGCCGTCATTATTGTTGGCTGTGGAGTCTATGGTGTTGTAGGTGAACGGATAGTAAGCCGCCAGCCCATCCGCATTTGCACCGCCTGCAATGCCCGATGGACGCAAATCCGCCCCGCTGAATGTACCGTTATATGGCCCCGCTCCACCATTGCCGATGACAAGGCCCTCGTTATAGCTGTACTTGCTTTGCCGGACTTCATTGGGCTGCGGGCTGGGTCCACGGCCTAGGGAACGTGCCGCGTTGGCAGGAACGTAGTTTGAATATTTGTCTGCCAATCCCACCATGCCGGTTACACCGGCACCGCTGCTGCCCAAGGCATCAGCTGCCAGTACACAAACAATATCCGCCCGCGCATCCTTCAATGTTCCCCCAACTGTGTTGATGTTGAAAGACGCATTAAAATCCCCGGTCTGCCCGTGAAGAACCGGGTAACGAGCAGAGAGCGTGTTCACCAACACTGGGTCGCCCGTGAAAAAGGTATTACTGTAGTCAGTTCCATTTAGGTCCATCCGCAAACCCAGCAAGCCAGAATAAGTGCCGTTGAAATCCGTACCATAGGTGTTGTTGCCACCATCGCTGTCATAGCGGGCGACTGGTGCGTGTGCGTTGGGTGTCTGTCCGGCCTCAACATTGATATTCCAATCCGAGTCTGGATGGTCCACCGGACCCGTCATCAGGCTGGGGTTGTCACCAATGGAATACTCCCCGATAAACTGAGGTGCGGGGTCCGGTTCCAAACGCCACAGGAAACCCTCCGGCAGGTTTATGTACGGCTCTTGATGCTCGCCAAACAGACCCGCGCCGAAAGGCCGAAAACGATCTGTTCCCCAGTATTGATCACCATATAGCAGGGAGTTTCCTCGCCTATCATAAATCCAGTCCAAGTAACCCTCATAGGATTTCTCTCCAGTGGTCACGTTGCGATCGCTAATGTCCTCGTACTTGGCTTTATATACGCCCACCTTGGCCTGTTTTTGCGCTCCAGTAGGAGTCCACACTGTCCAGTTGTTTGGGTCCGGATCAGTAAAATCCGCTTCAATCGGCGCTTGAACTTGTTCCCATGCCGGACCGGTGTAACCCGACAACACCAATTCTGCCGGACTGAATCCCCAAGAACGATAACGGCCGGCAACCAAATCTGCCTGACGCACCTCGATGGGTATCGAACAGGTTGTGAAGATGGCATTTAGTGAGTCAACCAACCGGGTCACCTTGGCCTGAATCTGAGCCACACTGTTCGCTTCCTGAACCAATAAATCATTCTCATAAATAAACAAAATGTCGAGATATTCAAGAAGTCCCGAACGCTGGAAATTTATCGAATGAGGTGAAGCCGGTCCGAACAATAATTTTCTCGGCCCGCCTGCCTCCAGCTCATATTTGCCCGAGGCCGTCGCGGCTCCGGCCAGCATTCCCGGCGACATCCCCATCGCGGCCAGCAACGGCCGCACCGGCCCGGGCACATTGGCCGCCATTGACTCGCAATCGCCACATTCGGACTGCATGTCCTTTAATACTTCCGGGTCCGCCATGGCCAGCCGGCGAGACCAAGCCCCTTCACCCAAGGCACTTGTTTTAACACCACCCGCCGGCTTGACCGGAGATCCGCCACTTTTCGCCTCCTTTTGAATCGGCGCCATTCTTGGATTCACTCCCGCCATCTCAGCGCAGTTGCCGCAAAAACCGACTTTGGCCGGGTCCACCTCAATGATCGCATACTTCCCGTCCTCCACGTGACTGATGAGCACCTGTCGACCATCGGGCAACACAGCCACACCCATCATGATATCCTGATGAAAAGACATCACCATCAACGAATCCATGCTGTCCTCGATCAATCCAAAAGCCGACTGGTCCTTGTTCCAGTGCGTCTTGTTGGCCATCACCGAGGCTTCCACCTGAAGATCGGGGAACAGGTTCAAAACCACGCGGTTGGTCTGCCCCGGCTGAAGCGACATCTGCCGCAGCCCTTCTGCATCCAGCCACACCCAACGCACCCGCTTGGCCAAACGCATCTCCGGGCACGTTTCCGGTGCCTCTTCTGCCGGCATCTCCACAAACAACATCGGCAGCCGCGCCGCCTCGCGTTGGCGCAACAGCCCCAGCATGGCGCCCACCAGCAGTACCGCCAGCAGCAGCCAAGCCCACAGTCGTTTGCGTTTCATCAACAAAACAAGCGCACAGTTCCTCTCCTTTTCTGGACGGAACTGGCGTCGGTCAGGTTAAACTTATTTCAGTTCAGCAAATCGTGTACCAACTGTTCGACTGAAAAATAGGGAATTTTCCTCCCGCGAAGCAATAGCGAAGCCTTCCCAGTGAATAACCCATTTTTGGGGAATAAATGCGGAATTTGAAGAGAAAATGGCGGGAGCGACGGGACTCGAACCCGCGACCTCTGGCGTGACAGGCCAGCGCTCTAACCAATTGAGCTACGCCCCCGATCGGA
>PBVU01000122.1:0-8392 GCA_002728775.1 Verrucomicrobiales bacterium
CCTCCTTGAAGGACACCTTGTGCGAGTCGCGGTTGAAAACGCCCAAATCCAGCGCGAGGAAAAACACGACGCCCGCGATAAACAGGCCGTAGTGCGCGGCGGTTATGCCGGCGTAGGCAAGCATGCTAGGCAGTCACGGGGTCGGGCGTGGTCTCGATGTCGCCCACAGTCAGCTCGGGCCGCTTGCCTTTGTATTTCCAAAGGACGATGGCGCAGGCAATGTAGATTGAAGAGTACGTACCGACGAAAACACCAACCAAGAGCGTGAAGGCAAAATCGTGAATGACCACGCCTCCAAAGAAATAAAGCGTGCCTGTCGAGAGCAGCGTTGTTCCGGAGGTGATAATGGTTCGGGCAAGGGTTTGGTTGATTGCCCGATTCATAACCTCCTTGAAAGATCCGCGTGTGCCCATGGTTAGGTTTTCCCGGATGCGATCGAAGATGACGATCGTGTCATTGATCGAGAAACCAATAATGGTCAGGAACGCCGCGATAACGGGTGCGTTCAATTCCCCGCTGGCAATATCAATGCCGGAGACCATGCCGGCCATAAAGAACAAACCCGCGGTCATCAGCACATCGTGCACAATAGCCAAAACCGCGCCGATCGCGAATGGGAACTCATAGCGGAACGCCACGTAAACCAGAATGCCGAACATGGCCATGATGGTCGCAACAATGGCCGCGGTCTGGATTTCAGCACTGATGGATGCCCCCACCTTCTCCGAGGAACTGCGCTCGGCAGAGAGCCCAACCTGTTTCTCAAACTTCTCCCGAAGATGGCGCTCTACTTCTGCCTCAATTTTTGCCCCTCCTGCCAATTCGATGCTTGGGAAATCAACGCGTAGGAATTCGCTTCCATCGGAGATGGACGATTGCATCCGCGCATTCACCTGAGAGGCCTCCAGCCCCTCAATATTGTCCGCAATATGATTTTCTATTTCACCAAGCTTGGAACGAACATCCCCCTTGTTGGCCGCATCATATTTCAGGACAAGGCTGTGTCCTCCAGCGAAGTCAATACCCAGCATGCTCTCCGGCCCGCGAATTACCGCGCTGCCCACTCCGACCAAGATGATGATCCACGAGGCAATAAAGGCCGGCTTGGCATACTTGAGAAAGTCGATCTTGGTTTCCCCGATGATGGCAAACATTTTGGGGTGCGACTTGAGCATTCCGTTGTCGACAAGAATATCAAACAACAATCGCGTCACCACCAGCGCGGTGAACATGCTGGTAAGAATACCGATGGTCAGTGTGATGCCGAATCCCTGCACCGGCCCGTGGCCCTTCCAGTAAAGGATTAGGGCGGCAATGACCGTCGTAATGTTGGCGTCAAAAATCGTACCGAACGCCTTGTCGTAACCAGCGGCAATCGCTCCCTTCAGGGATTTTCCGGAGCGCTGCTCCTCACGGATGCGCTCGTAAATGAGTACATTGGCATCCACAGCCATGCCGATCGTCAGCACAATACCCGCGATCCCGGGCAAGGTAAGGGTTGAATCAAAGTAGCAAAAGACCCCCAGGAGGATGATCATGTTGAGGATTAGGGCCACGTTGGCAAACAAGCCGGTAAGTAGGTAATAAGCGAGCATGAAGGCGGCCACCAAGCCGATACCCCACAGCCCAGCCTGAAATCCCTGGCGCACAGAATCAGCGCCCAGCGAGGGGTCCACATCGCGCTCTTCAACAATTTTGAGTGGCGTCGAAAGCGGGTTCTCGAGGATGTTGGCGATCTCGCGCGCCTCGTTGTGAGAGTCGATGCCGGTGATTTCACCGCGCGCGCCAATCGCGCTCTGGATGGTCGGCGCGGAGACCAACTTCCATTGCTCTTCTTGATCCACCCACTCGACGATGGTCTGGTTGCCCTCTTCTCGAATGCTGGGATCCTGAAACGAACCGAGACTCTTGAAAAAAGAATCCGCGGATTCAGGATCATCAAACACTTTACTGGAAGCCTTATCGACAAGGTCTTTCAGCACGATGCCCAAGCGCTCGCCAATATTGTTGCCTGTCAACTTCTGGAACTCCCCCGCGCCCGCAGCGCCAAATCCAAAATGAATTAGCGGGCTGCCTGTTAAGGGATCGCGCGCGGCCACCGCCCGGTTGAGCAGCGAGCCGCTTAGGCGCTCCTTCTCATCAAGACTGATGAAAACATTGCGGCTCACCTTCTGTCCGTCATCACTGGTGAACTCCTCCTTGACCATCCGCACATTGTTGTCCTGCGAAATTTTCCGAACCGCGGAGTCTCTCGGGAAATTACTTTGGGTGACAAGAGTTTCAACCTCACCATTGAAAACCTCTTCCGTAAGGCGACTGACAATGTGAAACTCCAGCGAGGCGACCCGTTGAATGCTGTTCTTGGCAGCCTCCCGCTTGGCCTGTGAAATGCCCGGGATTTGTATGATGATCTTGTTGTCGCCAAGCTTTTGAATCACCGGCTCCGCAACCCCAAAGCGGTCCACCCGGCGGCGCAATACTTCAATTGCTTGGTTGATGGCCCCTTCCTTATCTGCCGATTCATCCAGCTTCAGCTCCACGACAAACTGCGACCCTCCGCGCAGGTCCAAGCCAAGCTGCACCTCGCCCGCGGCCTTGCGTTCCAAGTCCCGTACAATCGCTCGGTTGGTGTCCACCCCCTCCATTCTCCGGGGTTTTTTGAAGTAATCCACCAACTGGGTTTCGCCGAGAATCGCCTGCCAATCCTCCCATGTCAGTGCCCCACCGGATTTCTGTTGCGCCTTCGCGTCCCCCAGAATCCGGCCAAATTCTTCATCCTTGCCCTGGGCCTGTTCATCGAATACCTCCAGCAGCTGCCTGTCCCGTGGCGGACTCCACTCCGTTACGGCCCACCACGTGACCAGCACCACAATAATCACTCGCCAAAATTTACTCACAATCGTCAGTCCTTTTCGCCTTTTGGCTCGTCCTCATACACCTCGCTCACCGCATAGCTGAGCATCTCGAATTTTGAATCCCCAGAGCGGACAGTTACCTTGTTGCCGCGCACAGACACAATCGTGCCCACCATTCCGTTGGCCACAACCTTGTCTCCTGCCTTGAGTTGCTTGACCATTTCATCATGCTCACGCTGCTTCTTCTGCTGCGGGCGGATGAGCAGCACCCACATGATGATGAAAAAAATCACCATCATTCCCAGCATCTTGATCATCTCCGCCTTGGGATCCACCGGCTGCCCCCCCTGCCCTTGCTGGCCCGGCGGTGGCAAACATCCCGTCACCACTGCCAAGGTCAACACCAGCCACGCGCGACGCGCAAATATCATGACTCTATCCATCGTCGAAACAAACGAGCGGGAAAGTCTATTGGGCAATCCCCTTTTGGCAAGCCAAACCTCTGTTTTTCCGTAGATTTTCAAAAGTCCCCTCTTCAATTGCCACCCGGATCTCCGTCATTAACCCCAAGTAACAAGCCAGGTTATGTTCCGTGAGCAGCCGCTGCCCCAGAATCTCTCCCGCGTGGATCAAGTGGCGCAAGTACGCCCGTGTAAATCGAGCGCAACAGGAACATTCGCAATTCTCCTCAATCGGCCGAAAATCTTTCCGAAAGCGCGCCGCCTTCAAATTCAAATGCCCTCCACGGGTGTAGGCCGTACCATGCCGGGCGGCACGGGTTGGCAGAACACAATCAAACAAATCCACCCCCCGCGCCACCAGTTCCACCAACTGTGCCGGGGTTCCGAGCCCCATGGCATATCGGGGTTTCGACGCTGGAAACAGCGGGGCCGACACCTCCGTCATGCGGAGCATTTCCTCCTCAGACTCGCCCACGCTCAAGCCACCAATGGCAAATCCGTCGAAATCAAGCTTCACCAGGGCCGAGGCACAATCCCTGCGCAACCCATCAAACACCCCGCCTTGGCCGATGCCGAAAACCAACTGCCCCTTGGCACGTGGCTGCTCCAGGCATGTCGCCGCCCAGCGCAGGGTTCGCTCCACGGCGGCAGATACCTCTGTCGCCGTAGCCGAATAAGACGGGCAATCGTCAAACACCATCGCCACATCGCTCCCCAAATCGCGCTGGATTTCCATTGCTTCGACAGGCCCCAAGAACAAAGGTGCCCCATCAATGTGGCTTTTGAATTCAACGCCGTTCTCCCGAATGCGGCGTATTTTAGACAAACTAAAAACCTGGAATCCGCCACTGTCCGTCAGGATTGGGTGCGGCCAATCCATGAATTGGTGAAGCCCTCCCGCTTCCCGGATAACCTCCATGCCGGGCCGCAAATTCAAGTGGTATGTGTTGCCCAGAATAACTTGGGCACCCAAGTCGTGCAATTCACCGGGCGCCATTGCCTTAACGGTTCCCTGGGTTCCCACCGGCATGAACATGGGGGTTTCAATGACGCCCCTCTCTGTGGTCAACCGGCCCCGGCGCGCAGCGCCATCGGTTTTTAACAGTTCAAACATCAGAGGCACTCAAGGACACGGGCCACGGCTTCACTTACGGGAACCCCTTCCCTGCCTCCCTCACGGCGACGGGTTAGCTCCACTTCGCCCTTGTCGAGCGACCTGCTCCCCACAGCAATCCGAACTGGAATTCCGATCAATTCTGAATCCTTGAATTTCGCGCCCGGACGTTCCTTTCGATCATCCAGCAGCACATCAACCCCCTGCCCGCTCAATTCATCATGAAGCTTCACCGCCGTCTTCATCACCTCCCCTTCGGGATCCACATCCAGCGCCGTCACGCAGACCGCAAAAGGCGCCACGCTCACCGGCCAAATGATTCCATTCTCATCGTTGCTGTATTCAATGACCGCTTGCAGGGTGCGCGTCACGCCGAGGCCATAACACCCCATTACCGGGGCGCCGCGTTTTCCGTCTTCGCCCAAAAAACTCAACTCCAAGGCTTCACTGTATTTCGTGCCGAGCTTGAACACATGCCCCACTTCGATGGCCTGCCTAATTTTCAACGGCCGCCCACATGCGCTCAACTCCCCTTCACGGACCGTGCGCAAATCCGCCCAACGGATTTTTCCCAAATCTCGTTCCACGGAGACATTTTGAATGTGAAAGCCATCCTCGTTCGCTCCCGTTGTCATTCCCGCCGCGCCGCGCAACTGCTCGTCGGCAATCACGGGAATTCCATTTACACCGACCGCCCCCAAGCTGCCCGGCTGCGCGCCGAGTGCTTGTTGGATTTCCTCCGCGCCAGCCGCGCGGAATACCCCCGTGCCTAGTGCAACCGCAAGCTTAGCCTCGTTGGCTTCGTCATCTCCGCGCAACAAGGCAATCACCGGCTTGTCTTCAGCAATGAACACCAGCGTCTTGATCTGCGCCTTTGCCGGAACACAGAAGGGCTCCTGTGTTAAATCTTCAATCGTCTTCACTCCCGGCGTCGCAAATTTCTCGATGGATCCCGTGCACTCCTTGGGAGTGGAAGCAGTTGGCCCCTGGCTATCCGCTTTTTCCACATTTGCGGCATACCCGCCATCCTCCGTGTAGGCCACCTCGCTTTCTCCTGTCTCTGCCGGGACCATGAACTCGTGCGAATGCTTCCCCCCCATCACTCCTGTGTCCGCCTCTACTGGAAACGCCTGGACACCCACGCGATCAAAAATCCGGACATAGGCGTTGTACATTTTCTGATAGCTGACCATCGCCCCCTCGTCTGTGGCATCGAAGCTATAGGCATCCTTCATGATAAACTCCCGCGCGCGCATCAGCCCAAAGCGTGGCCGGATCTCATCGCGAAACTTGGTCTGGATCTGATAAAAATTCAACGGCATCTGCCGGTACGAATCAATCTCCGCAGCCGCAAGGGTAGTGATCACCTCTTCATGTGTCGGGCCCAACAGCCACTCACGATTGCGGCTGTCCCGGACCTTGAACAACACATCCGCAGCCTGTTCATAGCGCCCGCTGGCCTTCCATATTTCTGGTGGCTGCACCGCCGGCATCAATACCTCCAAGGCTCCCGCCCGATTCATTTCCTCCCGTACGATGGCCTCAATTTTCCGCAACACGCGCAAGCCCAGCGGCAAGAATGTGTAAAGTCCGCCCGCAAGCTTGCGCACCAAACCGGCTCGCAGCAGTAATTGATGCGACAAAATCTCCGCCTCGGCGGGGGCCTCTTTCAGCGTGGGAATAAACGTCTCGCTCCAGCGCATGCGCGGACTATTGCGGGAAGCAGGGCGAAGGGGAAAGCGTTTTCGCTACTTGACCGCGTTGCATAGCGGCGCCATGTCGCCCATGCGCACTTCTAGACGGTCGCCCGAGTTGATGGGGCCCACCCCGCTCGGTGTGCCCGTCAGGATGATGTCTCCAGGAAGCAACGTCATGTTTGTGCTGATAAAGCTCACCAAGTGTGAGCAATCGAAGATCAGTTGACTGGTGTGCGAGTTTTGTCGCAACTGGCCGTTTTGGAAAAGCTGGATCGACATGTCATGCGGATCCACCTTGGTTTCCACATACGGCCCCAGTGGCGTAAACGTGTCAAACGACTTGGCTCGTGCCCACTGGCTCTCGCCCTGCTGGATCGTCCGGTCACTGATATCCTGCGCCGCCGTGTAGCCGAAGATGTATCGCGTGGCCGCCGCCGGAGTCACGTTGCGAACCCGGCGCCCGATGACAATCGCCAGTTCCGCCTCGTAATCCACCCGGTGACTAGGAAATGGCACGTCAATTTTACCACCATCCGGAATCAGGGAAGTCGGCGCCTTGAACCAAAACAAGGGCTGCTTGGGCACCTTGAGCTTGGACTCCTCCGCGTGGTCGGCGTAATTTAAACCCACGGCAATGACCTTGGCCGGATCCACAGGGGTCAATGTCTTCAGTCCTTTCGGTGGGATCGGCCGCTTGACGAAGGAAGGCGAACCAAAAACGTCCCCCTTCAATTTGTACAGTTTGCCATCGACGACCTTCGCGTGGAAAATATCCTCGCCCTTCTGGAAACGTCCAATAGCGGCCATGGGCCGAGTTTATTAACAGCTTTTTCACAAGGGTCGCAAGGAAAATAAAAGATGAAAACCTTGACATTCCTTTGAATAAATTCGCAAAATCGGAGGAATTACGTTATATGTTTGGCATGCACCAACGTGTAATGGCAGCGATTCTTGCTTGCACCACACTTTTGGCTGGCGGCACGGATGCCCAAGCCCCGCTTCAGCAGACTTTTCAATGGAGGCGCGCAGCCAAGACTTTTGATGCCAATCTCACGGGCCACCCCTTGGTCAATGTTCTGGAAGACATCCGTCGGCAAACCGGCTGGGAGGTGTTTTACGATCCCGGACTGCGCATAAAGGTGGACGCAGAGTTCACCGGAAAGCGCCCCGGCGATGCTCTTAAGCTGATGCTGGGCAACACCCCCTACACGCTGGCCCCCAGTCTCAAGGGTGCAACCAAGCTCTACGTCTTTCGCTCAAACCGTGACCAGGCCACAGAACGCATCGAGGCTGGCAAGGACAAGGCTCGCCCCATCCCCAACGAGCTTATCCTAGTTTTGAAAAAGGGACGGGACGGGAAGGCCTTGGCGGCTCAATACAACGCGGACATCCTTGGCTTCATTGCGAGCCACAATGCCTATCGCCTTCGCTTTAAGGATGCAAAGGCTGCTGAACAGGCCAGAGCCCTGATTGAAGCCAATGGCGACTGGGGTGATGTGGATCACAATTACGCCGTCGAACGCCCCGTGGCCATTGAGCCCGTTCGCGGCGGTGCCGTGCCCGGCTTAAAGCTGAACCTCGAAAACTTGGGCAAAGGCAACGCGGTGATCATTGGCATGATCGACACCGGCGTGCAGGCCCAAGGCATGAGTCATGCGGAATTTCTCCTGCCCAGCATCGAGATTGCCGGGCAACCCGTCCATGACCCCAAGGTGCCCAGCCATGGCACCACGATGGCGGAAACCATGATCCGCGGCCTGTCCCAGTCAGGCATCGGTGCCAATAACCGACCCGTGCAAATTCTGCCCGTCGACGTCTACGGCAGCTCCGAACTTACATCCACGTTTGATGTCGCCCGGGGAATAACCGCTGCGGTGAATGCCGGTGCGCCTATCGTCAACCTTAGTCTCGGGGGCACGGGAAACAGCGTCTTCCTGCACAATGTCATCAAGAACTGCCACGACCAGGGAGTCCTGTTCCTCGGCGCGGCCGGCAATGAGCCGGTCACCACGCCCACGTACCCCGCCGCGTATCCGGAGGTAATGGCCATTACCGCTACCGATCGCACCGGCGGCATTGCCAGCTATGCCAACCGTGGTAACTTTATTGATGTGGCTGCTCCGGGTGCAACGCTGGTGAATTACGACAAAAAAAGTTGGCACGTCACCGGCACTTCCGCGGCTACAGCCTACATGGCCGGGGTGGCCGCCGGGCTGACTTCACGCTCAAACAAATCCCCCACGCAGGTTGGCGAAGGCATCATCA
>PBVU01000123.1:0-8084 GCA_002728775.1 Verrucomicrobiales bacterium
CAACAGCACCGGAATTTACGAGGTCACGGCCGTCAAGGCCGGCAACAAGACTGTCCTGACCGTCACACCCGCACCGAAAGCCGACTCCACCAAGGGGCAGGTCGTGCTCGTCCACCCGCTGACCGATGCAAAGGCCAACCAGTTCGCCAGCAAATCCGCCAACCCCGCCAGCCGAGATTTGCTTAAATTCTCCGACGCCGATGGCGTCCTGCGTGGCGAATCCAAGGTGGTCACCGCCGCAGATGGCTCGGTGAAGGTCAAGGAATTGCCGGACGACGCCCGTTGGTTTTCCATCAACCGCCGCAGTCCCCGCATGTCCGTGCCACTCGCGCTGGGATTGGTGGTCGTAGTCTCGCTTTGCCTCGGCTTGGCCCACGGACTGTTGGTCTCTCAACTGCGACTGCAACCGTTTGTCGTCACGCTTTGCGGACTGCTGTTGTACCGCGGCATCACCCGCGGACTAGTCGGCAGCGATACGGTGGGGCTCGGCGACGAGTATGAAGCCCTCCGCCAAATCGTCACCTTCCGCGTCTTTTCCCTCACTCACGCCGAGTTGCTGTGGGCCATCGGCGGCGGCCTGTTCGCGACCAGTGCAGGCTGGCTGGGCTACACCACACTTCGGAAGGGCTGGGAAAAGGCCAAACCACAGGCGCTCGTACCCGGCGTTGGTGCGGCCTTTGGGCTGGCCACCCTCATTGGCGGCATCTTCGTCCACAACCATCAGCCAACGCTACCCGTGCCCATGGAGGGTGACATCCAGCAGGTCGAGGTGCCCTCGCGAGTCACCAGCATCAACCTCGAGGCGCAGTCTGGCGGGAGTTGGAGTGTCCTCGAGAAAATGACGCTCGAGGAATCCAACCGGCCCACCCCCATCGATGTTCCCGTCGCCAAAATCCAAAAGATGGGTGCCTACACCGCCGTCCGCATTCTTGTCACCGGCCAGCCGCCCGAAAAGATTTACATTCAATCCGTCGCCTTCATTTTTCTCGCTGTCGTCCTGGTCGCCGCGATCTTTTTAAACCAGACCATCTATGGCCGCTACCTGCTCGCGCTGGGCAACAATGAACAGGCTGCCAAGTTCAGCGGCATCAACACTTCCCGCATGATTGTCCTCGCCTATGTCATCTGCACCATGCTCGCCGGACTGGGCGGCATGCTCTTCATTCTCGACGTCAATTCCGCGCAAGCCTCGGACTTCGGCAATTTCTACGAGCTGTGGGCCATTGCCGCCGCGGTCCTGGGCGGCTGCAGCCTGCGCGGCGGCACGGGCAGCATCCTCGGTATAGTCATCGGTGTTGCCCTCATGCGCGTGCTCGAAAACATGATCATCCAAGTGGACTGGATCTCCGACCACATCCGCTACGCCGTCGTCGGTGCTGTCATTCTGGCCGGCGTCATCGCCGACGAAGTCTTTAAACGCCAAGCCGCCAAGCGCGCCGACGCCAAGCAGGCTGAGGAATAAGCCTTCAATTGCGGGCTGACAAAATCCGCGCAACGGTTTAGAGAGTTCATTCGGCCCATGATGAACGCCCGCATCCTCGCCCTTGCCCTGCTGCCTCACCTCGTTGCCGCCGGTGCGGAGAGAATTCCGTGGACCACTTCACGCATTCAGGGCTCACCCGAGCCGCCACTGCCCTACGTTGCCGAGCGCGCATTTCCAAAGCTTACGTTTCAAAATGCCTTGGAACTGGTCGCACAAGGCGGCCAGTTTTATGTCGTCGAACGCACGGGAAAAATCTGGGCTTTTCCCGCCAGCCCGGACACCGCAAAGGCAGTTTTGGTCGTGGACTTAAAGGCATCCGAACTTCGTGCGGGCAATCTCTACGGCCTTGCCTTCCATCCTCGCTGGCAGAAGAACCACCAAGTTTTCCTCACCTACACCAGCGGCCCTGACCGGCTCAAGGGCATAAAGATGGCCCGATTCCGTTTAACGCCCGGCAGCCCTCCAAGCATCGATCCCGCAAGCGTCAAGGTGATGCTTTCATGGCGCAACACCGGCCATAGTGGAGGCAATCTTCAATTCGGCCCCGATGGCTTGCTATATGTCGCCGTTGGGGACGGCACTGAACCTTCGCCGCCCGACAAGTTGAATACCGGTCAGGACACCAGCGATCTCCTTGCCTCCATTCTCCGAATTGACGTGGACCAGTCCACAAAGTCCCTGCCCTATCGCGTGCCGGCGGACAACCCTTTTGTGGGAGTTAAAAACACACGGCCGGAAATCTGGGCTTTTGGGTTTCGTCAGCCGTGGAAAATGAGCTTTGACCCGCGGGGACGCCTGTGGGTCGGCGACGTCGGCTGGGAACTTTGGGAAATGATTCATCTGGTCGAGAAGGGCGGCAACTACGGCTGGAGCGCCATGGAGGCCAGCGAGCCCATCAAGCCCGCCACCGCCAATCCCCTTGCCCCCATCCGTGCGCCTATCGTTGCCCATCCCCATTCCGAGGCCGCCTCCATCACCGGTGGATTTGTTTATCGTGGCCAACGCCTACCCGAGCTGCGCGGCGCGTATGTCTATGGCGATTATGAAACCGGAAAAATCTGGGCACTCCGCCACGACGGACGAAACATCACGCATCATCAGGAAATCGCCGACACCACACACCGCATCGCCACCTTCGGCGAAGGCGAAAATGGCGAACTCTTCTACGCCCATTACGGCACACCTTCCACACTTCACCGGCTATCACCGAACCCCTCGGCGAACCCGCCTCAACCGTTCCCGACAAAGCTTAGCCAAACAGGTCTGTTTAAAGATGTTGCCCGCCAGACACCCACTGATGGCGTCCACGAGTTTAAAATTGCCGAACCCATGTGGCAGGACAACGCCTCCACCCGCCGCCTGATTGCCCTCCCCGGCAAATCCAAAATCAAAGCCGAACAAATCCTCGACAGCCGTGGCCGACCCAAGGATCCCGTCATCCAATGGCCCAATGACGCCGTCCTTGCCCGCACGATTACCCCGCCCAATTCCAGGCCCGTCGAGACACAACTCCTGCACTTCAATGGCGACCAATGGAACGGCTACAGCTACCGCTGGAACACCGAGGGAACCGATGCCATCCTGGTCGACAAAAATGGAGCCAATTTAATCCTGCCCAATGGACAACGCCATCGCTTCCACTCCCGGGTCGAATGCCTCCGCTGTCACAACTCCTGGAACGGCCACGCCCTTGCCTTCAATCCCCTGCAACTCGCCCGCTCTCCAGAAACAAAGAACGATCCCGTTGTTCTCGGCCTTATTGATCCGGATTTCTTTAAACGCAAGTCCATCGCGCGTCTCGTCCCCAGCCGCAGCAAGGCCTCGCTCACAGACCGCGCACGATCCTGGCTCCACGCCAACTGCGCCCATTGCCATCGGCGCCATGGCGGCGGTGCCGTGCCGCTGGAGATAAACTTGGAGCAACCCCTGGATCGAACCGCCACCATCGACGCGCCTCCCACGCGAGGCGGTTTCGGTCTTGCCACACCCCATGTCATTACCCCGGGTGCTCCCTGGCAGTCCGTCCTGCCATACCGCGTTGCCGCCCTCGGCGCGGCCCACATGCCTCCTCTCGGATCCAGTACAATTGATTCCCACGGCCTTCAACTCCTCTGGGATTGGATCGAGCAAATGCCCTCCAAGACCACCCACAAAAAACCAAAACCCTCCCTTAAAACCACCTCCGGCGCATTCAGTTACCTGGCCAACAACCAAGCGAACCCCAAGGCTCTACAAGACGGCCTGAATTCTCCTAACGCCAACATTCGCGCCCTCTTCGAGCACCACCGCCCCCCCACGGAACGCCCGGCGCAACTCGGCATCAAAATCAACCCCAAGACCATCCTCAATCTACGCGGCGACGCACACCGCGGCAAAGCCATCCTTTCACCGACCGGCAAATGGGCCGCCTGCTACGCCTGCCACACCCTTCAAGGCAAAGGCCGCTCTCTGGGACCAGACCTCAGCCAGATCGGTGCGCGCCACAACAAACCACAGATTCTCGACAGCCTCCTCAATCCCGCGCAAATCATCGCTCCCCCATATCGCATCTGGCTCATTAAAACAAAGAACGACGAATCTCACATGGGGTTTATCCTCCGGGAAACCGAAACTGAACTGATCCTGAAACTCCCCACCGGCCAAGCCAAGTCCCTGCCCAAAAACCAAATCCAAGCCCGCCAACCCCGGCCCGAATCCCTCATGCCCGCCGGCCTGCTCCAGACCCTCACTCCCCAGGAAGCCGCCGACGTCCTCGCCTGGCTCGCCTCGCTAAAATAATCAATAGTCTGGCAACTTTGGCGGTCTCATGCCCCGCATCATTTTGCAGCCCGGATACCATTCCTGTTCATACAGGTCACGCAACTGAACGGCCTCGGCATGGCCATCCCCGTAGACCATATTGATTCGTTTGGAATGGCGATTGAGAATCACCCGTTGGATTCCGCTGAATCCGCCATCAAGTGAGTTTGGCGGCAAATCGTATGGGGAGGGCATCACCCAAGCCCAATTCGCCTCGGCAAACAATGGGATGGAGCTTGTTAACTGTTCGGACACCTCAACGAACTTGTGCGGCTCGTGCGGGCGGTGATGATGTTTGGATTGCACAAACGCGTTAATCCCATAACTGCTGGTTGTCGGTTCTCCCTTTTCGCATGGTGTCCCGGGTCCACTGGAGCATCCGCTGCTCCCTCTCAGAACAAACACTGAGTAGGCATCGTCGCCCGTCACTGAGATTTCCAGATCTTGATCAACCTTGGATCGAATGGTGGTCCGCATGTAAATGTAGTTTACGGGCCCCGTGCCGCTGGGAGGATCCGGATAATACTTGCCTTGGTTGAGAGGTTTGCGACCCCGGCCATTAGCCTGGTCAAAACCAATGGGCTTTTTATGGTAAGGATTCTTGGGGCTCAGCAAACTGCCGTCTCCCCCGAGCGATTTGGCCAACGGGCCACTCCAGTCAAACAACTCCCAATCATCCATGGAGGTGCCGGTCAAGGAATCAAGTCTGCGACCCGTTTTCGCGTCTGATATCTTCAACGCAAACCCACTCGGCTTCACGTTTTCACACATTACGAGGACGACCGTTGATCCCCCCTGACTCTTGGGGCTCAAGTCAGGCGGGGGACAAGGCGGAGGTGTGATCATCCTCCACGGCGGACATTTTTCCCGATACGGCTCGCGTGGTTTGCAATGGGGATTGTGTTTGCCGTCATGCTCGGAACACCCGGGTCTCACATGAGGCAAACTAAATACCGCCTCCTTTCCCCGGCCGAAATTCCCCGCTACAAATCTCCAGTAATTGGGATGCCGCGCCCATAAACTTGCCGCCTCGGCCCCAGCTTGGTCTCCGGCTTGATCCTCAGCTTCATCATTGGCCGCAACCACTCCCTCCGGCAAATTCCCACCCTCCTCCGGCTTTTCGGACCCCGGCACATTTCCAACCCTCCAGTTTTTCCGCATCCCACCCATGGAATGAGCGTTGTTTTTATCGCACATGGGACAATGAAGCACCTGTTCCGTAATACCGTACGCCTTCATCATGTTCACCCACCCACTATTTCCGTTGGTGGAGGAATACGGCACATTTCTGCCGTTGTCGTGGCTGTATGAAATAAACCCAACCCCCAGCTGTTTCATATTGCCCATGCACATGGTCTGGCTGGCCCGCATCTTGGCCTTGCTGATTGTGGGGATGAGAATGGAAGCAAGGGTTCCCACAATCCCCACTGCCACCAATGCCTCAATCAGCGTAAAGCCAGCGTTTTTCCCGAAAAACCCACCAAAATAACCGGCTCTAGTTGCAGTTTTCATACGCCACTCTTTCCCATTACATCGATCTAGCAGCCGTATTTCTTACAAGATTTTCCAAAAAATACTTGGGCTAATCCTCGTGCCGTTTTAAAAGGGTAAGGGACATGTCAGGCATTGTCAACCTGTCGAAGGATTGTCAGCTATTTCATGCAAATCTACATCTCACGCAGCGGTCAGCAATTTGGCCCGTTCAGCAGGGCCCAGATTCAGCAGGGGTTAGCCCAAGGGTCACTCGTTCACAGCGACTTGGCGTGGCACGAGGGCGCACCCAACTGGGTTCCGATAGGGCAACTGGCCCCAAAAACGGAATCCCCCAAGGTCAGCCCCCCTCAACCGGCAACCACGCCCAATCCTGCCCCTTCCAAGCAATTACCCAAAGTCGCTCCAAAAGGGATGTCAAAAAAGTGGCAATTGTGGAGCGGCATTGGCGCGGGTGTGATTGTGATCGGCGCATTGGTTTGGTGGCTCTATCCAAAAGACCAGACACCGGCCATTCCCGAGGAAGAACCCATTGTTCCCCCTACGCCCGAGCAGATCGAACAATCCGCAAAAGCCATTGAGAAAACCCTCCGGCAAAAAATTAACAAACCCACGGGCAGCCTCCTACCCGCTGACTTGAACAAGGTTTCCAGTTTGCAGTTGTTCGATTCCGGGCTCCATGATGTTTCTCCCTTGGCCAACCTAAACCATGTCACCGTACTTGACCTCGCGGGAAACCGAATTAGCAACATTACCCCCCTTGCCAAACTCACGAATCTTGAAGAACTGGCGCTCGACCGAAATTTGATCACGGATCTATCCGCGTTGGCTAACCTAACTAAACTCAAAAACTTGGGTCTGGAAAACAACCGGATCACAAGCCTTGCTCCCTTGACCCAGCTCAAACAATTGAAATTTCTCCAACTGAAAAACAACCGCCATATTTCTGCTGAACAAATACAGCAGCTTCAGTCAGCGCTGCCCAATTGCCGAATCGACTTTGACGACAGGCCTGCCCCGAATTGACGCTAAGTTAGCTAAACCTTAGTCTCCCTCCAAACATGAAACGCATTCAAATATTCCTCCTTTGCTTCGTCACCGCCGCGCTTTTCGCCGCCCCGCGCCCCAACATCATCATTGCCATGGCCGATGACATGGGCTGGAGCGACATCGGCTGCTACGGCGGTGAGATTGACACCCCAAACCTTAACTCCCTTGCCGACGGCGGCGTCCGCTTCACTCAGTTTTACAACACCGGCCGCTGCTGCCCTACTCGCGCCACGCTCCTCACCGGCACCTACGCGCATCAGGCCGGTATAGGCTGGATGATGCGCGACCAGAATCTTCCCGGATACCAGGGCGACCTAGGCAGGAATGTCCGCACCATCGCCGAGGTTTTAAAGACCGCTGGCTACGCCACTTACATGGCCGGCAAATGGCACGTCACCCCCAAGATCCAGCCTGGTGGCCCCAAGGACAACTGGCCCCGCCAACGCGGATTTGACCGCTTCTACGGCACCATCCACGGTGCCGGAAGTTTCTTTGACCCCAACTCCCTTACGCGCGAAAACACCCAAGTCTCACCACTCACCGACAAGGGTTACCAGACCGAAACCTATTACTACACCGACGCCATCAGCGACCACGCTGCGCGCTATATCAAAGAACACAAAGGTGACGATCCCTTCTTCATTTACGTCGCCTACACCGCCCCCCACTGGCCCATGCACGCATTGCCCAAGGACATTGCCAAGTATAAGGGCAAGTACGACGCCGGGTGGGACGCCTTGCGCAAGGCTCGCCACGCGCGCCAGTTGAAAATGGGCCTTGTGGATCCCAATTGGAAAATCTCGCCACGCGACTCCAAGGCCACCCCATGGGCCGACGCCAAGAACAAGGCTTGGGAACTTCGCCTCATGGAAACCTACGCAGCCATGGTCGACAACATGGACCAAGGCATGGGCCGGATCGTTCAGGCACTCAAGGACAACGGCCAATACGACAACACGCTAATCCTTTTCCTTGCCGACAACGGCGGTTGTGCCGAGGGCATGGGCCGACGCAACGGCATCCAGTACCGCGACAAGAACCCAGAGAAGATCATCCCCATGGCCAAGGACGCGCTGCAGTTTGACATGATCCCCAAGCGCACCCGCGATGGGCGCGTGGTCAAGCAGGGTACTGAAGTGATGACCGGCGATTCAGATACCTACCACGGCTACGGCCTTGCCTGGGCCAATGCCAGCAATACGCCGTTTCGCGAATACAAACACTGGGTGCACGAAGGCGGCATCAGTTCGCCGCTTATCGC
>PBVU01000124.1:0-8615 GCA_002728775.1 Verrucomicrobiales bacterium
CCCTCGACGGTTTATGCATTCGAAGACCGCATATACTTTTGGCGCTACGACAGCGGAGACATTGGCTGCATCGACGTCAAAACCGGCAAGTCCACCTTGGTCGAGGCGCCGATCCAAGTATTGGCCGACAAGGTCGTCTGGAACAAAGTCGACTTTAAGTTCACCACAGGAATTCTTAACTCCCGCGACTTCAACGTGAACAAACGAGTGGGCTCGGTGCGCGGCATACAACGCGGAGGGTTTGGCCACACCAATCCGGCCTGGCCGATTCGCCATGAGGACAAGCTATATTGGCAAGGCGGAGCCGGCGTGCTCTACGTGATCGACTTGAACAAGCCCTTTTCACCGGATGCCTTGAGCTGGGTAGCAACGGATCCCGTAGGCGCATCATGGACCTTCGGCGCACCCGCCATCGACGAGACGGGCATCTACGTGCGCTCCCAAAGGGACCTGGTCCGGATCACTCCTTAAGCCAGCAGGTCCTTGACCACACGGGAGGGGTCTACACCAGTCAGCCCCAAGTCCAAGCCCTTGAACTTGTACTTGAACTTGTGGTGATCGATCCCGAGAAGGTGGAGAATGGTGGCGTGCAGGTCCCGCACGTGAACGGGGTTCTCGGCGACGTGATAACCAAACTCGTCGGTCTCCCCATAGGTCAGTCCGGGTTTCGTTCCGCCCCCCGCCATCCACATGGTGAAGGCGTGCGGATGGTGATCGCGCCCATAGGTCTTGCCGGATACCTGGGCAACCGGCGTACGCCCGAATTCGCCGCCCCAGATGACCAAGGTGTCCTCGAGCAGACCGCGTTGCTTCAGGTCCTTGATCAAGGCAGTGATCGGCCGGTCCGCCGCTCCACACTGCCTCTTGTGTTCGTGCTCGATATGGGTATGAGAATCCCAACCACGGTCATAGAGTTGAACGAACCGCACACCCCGCTCAACCAAACGCCGGGCGAGCAGGCAATTGTTGGCGAAAGAAGGTTTGGCGGGATTGGCTCCATAGAGGCTGAGTGTGCTCTTCGATTCCTTCGACAAGTCGGTTAACTCCGGCACGCTCGCCTGCATGCGGTAAGCCATTTCGTAGGAGGCGACCCTGGACAGGATCTCCGGATCATTGACCTCCTCGTGGTGGCGCTTGTTCATCCAGTTGATGAGATCAAGTTGCTGGCGCCGGCGGTTGCGGTCGACATCCTTTGGATTGGTCAGGTGCAGCACCGGTTCGGGCCCCTTCAGGAAAGGAACGCCCTGGTGCCTGGAATCAAGAAAGCCATTTCCCCAGAAACTCTGTAGCAAGGGCTGCCCGTCATCGGAACCCGAGGTCAGGACGACGTAACCGGGCAGGTTCCTGTTTTCGGAACCCAAGCCGTAGGAAAGCCAAGCCCCCAAGGTCGGGCGCCCAAACAACTGGGTGCCGCAATTCATCATATTGACCCCGGGATCATGTACGTTGGTGGTGGTCTTCATCGAGCGAATCACGGTCAACTCGTCCGCCACCGTGGCGAGGTGCGGCAAAAGCTCGGACATAATGATGCCGGACTGTCCGCGGGGAGCGAATGAGTAAGGGGAACCCTTGAGGCTCGGCGTGCCTCGAATGAGGGCGAAACTCTGGTGATCCTTGAGCAGGTGCGGCGGAATCTTCTTTCCGTCCATTTCGTTGAGCAAGGGCTTGGGGTCGAACAAGTCGACGTGCGAGGGCCCGCCCGCCATGAAGAGAAAGATGACGCGTTTCGCCCGGGCCGGAAGATGTAGTTTACGAAGCACACCACCGCCTTCTTCCAAACCATTCGCATGGCCTTCGGACTGAATCAGGGAGGCCAAGGCAATGGAACCCAAACCCATCGCCGAGTCCTTCAGGAAAGTGCGGCGGGTAACGGCCTGCAAGGCAGACTGACCTGCAAAGGGATCACTCATGGACGGGTAATGGTTTCATCGAGGTTGAGAAGCGCCCCACAGATCAAGGTCCAAGCCTGGTCTTCCTTCAATTGCTCTCGTTGAAGCATGAGGAAGGAAAGGAACTGCTTTCGCTCCGCGGGATGGGGGGAACGGCCCAAGGCGAGACGGAAGGCACGCTCCAGTCGCTGGGCATCCGTGCCCTCCACTTCGGTGAGCAGACGAGTGGAAAAGGCGGAAGCCGCTTCCGTGAAAATGGGGTCGTTCAAGAGGACCAAGGCTTGGGTCGGCACGTTCGCGACGTCGCGACGGACAACGCAATTGTCGCGGGCCGGAGCATTCAAGATTTCCAGGGAAGGATGCAGGGCCATGCGCCGCCAGTAGGCATACATGGTCCGCCGGTGACGATCGTCCCCCTGACTATTGGTCCATTTACCCGGCAGCGCCCGTTGCTGCCAATAGTTGGCGGGATGAACGGGGTAAACCGGCGGGCCACCGACTTTTCTCACCAAGAGCCCGCTCACGGCGAGAGCCTGGTCGCGAATTTGCTCGGCCGGCAAGCGGACACGCGGCATATGCCCAAGCAACAGGTTCTCGGGGTCGCGCTCAAAGGCATCGGACGGCACGCGGGCGGATTGCCGATAGGTAGCCGAGGTGACGATCAAGCGATGCATGCGCTTCATGTCCCATCCGCTCTCGACGAACTCCTTCGCCAACCAATCGAGCAAACGAGGGTGAGTGGGAGTCGTTCCTTGGGCCCCGAAATCATCCGGTGTACGAACCAAGCCATGCCCGAAATAACTTTGCCAAAAACGATTCACCACCACCCGGGCGACCAAAGGATTTTTGCCATCCACCAACCAACGGGCGAATTCCAGGCGGTTGCCTGGCTGTGATTCCTTGGAGACGGCGAACAATTCGGGAACGGACGGAGATACTTGATCCCCCTTGTCGAGAAAACTTCCCCGCACATGAATGAAGGTGTCCCGTGGCTTTGCCCGCTCACGCATCACGGGGACGGCGTCCACTATCTTTGGCGCGCCCTTTTGGTCATCCAGTGTACGAAGCTTGGCCTGCAGCTCGGCAACCTGCTTGCCGGCAGCTCCTATGGTGAGCTGATCCCCCACCGCTTGGTCACTGAGGCGAACCTCGCTTAGTTCACCTTTAAAGCGATAGGCATTTGCCTGCGGGCTGCTGTTGTATCCCGCGCCAATGGCAAGAGGCCTAGTGGACTTGGCGATGAAAGGCGGAGGAGCTCCACTGGTCTTGGCCGCTTTGTCCTCGATGCCGTCGACAAAGAGGCGAACGGACTTGCCGGCCACGAACTCGACGGCCACGACGCGCTCCTTGCCATCATTGACCGGTTGGCTTCCGTATACCGTGACCCCATGGAAGGATTCGGCCCGCGAGGACACCCAGAAGAACAAGTGCCCGGGCACACTGCCCTTGTCCCCTTCCCCTCCAATGCCAAAGACGTAGCCGCGCTGCTTGCCCCGCCAGTCGTACTTCGACACCAAATCGGCAACGGGTTGCTTGGTGCGAATCTTCGCGGAGATGGTGAGATCGCCCGTGAGGGAATACTTTTTTGCATCGGCCTCGACCACCGGTCCGTTCCATTTGCCAACAACGTCTTCGTCCTTGATCGAGGGAGGTTTCGGCATGGCTTTACGGGCAAGGGCAAGGGCTTCTTCCAATCGCTTGCGTTCCGAGGCGTTGGCAGGATCCTGCTTGGGGGGCGGCAACTTGTACTTCATGGTGGGTCCGCCCTGCCCATGACCCGAGCCGCTGTGCTCCACGTTATTGAAGATCGCCAGAATGGAGTAGTAGTCGCCCTGAGTAATGGGATCGAACTTGTGGTCGTGGCACTCGGCGCAATCCAGAGTGAGCCCCAGCCAGACGCGCCCGATCGTATTGACGCGATCGATGACTCCCTTGATGCGGTATTCCTCCACCGGGTAGGTCTGCCCTCTGGCTTGCGGCGCATTGCGGTGAAAGCCAGTGGCCAAGCGCTGCTCGTCGGTTGCTTCGGGCAACATATCGCCTGCCAGTTGATCGATGGTGAACTGGTCGAAGGGCTGGTTGTGGTCAAGGGCCCGCACCACCCAGTCACGCCACGGCCAAATTTTGCGCATCTTGTCATCGGCAAAGCCCCGGGTGTCGGCGTAGCGGGCCAAATCCAACCAGTCCTGGGCACGCCGCTCCGCATAGGAGGTGCCACTCATCAAACGATCGACCACCCGCTCGTAGGCTCCTTCCTTGTTGTCCTGCAAGAAGGCATCGACCTCCTCGGGCGTGGGTGGCAAACCAGTGAGGTCAAGCGTTACCCGGCGAATCAGTGTTTCGCGGTTCGCCGGTTTCGAGGGCAAAGTGTTTTCTCGTTCCTGACGGGCCAAGATGAAGCGATCGATCGGGTTTCTCTCCCAATCCGTTTTCTTGACGGTGGGCAAGGTTCCTGCGTTGGGCATCTCAAAGGCCCAGTGCTTTTCGTATTTCGCCCCCTCGGCAATCCAGCGGACAAGGATCTTCTTCTCCACCGGGCTGAGCGGCTTGTTCAATTCAGGCGGGGGCATCACCTCGTCTGGATCCTTGCTGTGAATGCGAAACACCATTTCACTCAAGCCGGGCTTGCCCGGCACGATTGCCGATCCCTCCCTGGTCGCCCCCAAGGCCGACTCCCTTTGGTCCAGTCGCAACTTCGCCTTGCGCGAATGAGAGTCCGGCCCATGGCAGGCGTAACAATGATCCGCTAGGATCGGCCTCACGTCGCGGTTGAACTGCAAGGCCTCGACTCGACCAGAATCCTGGGACCAAGCATCAAGAAAGCAAACCAACGCCGAGAACACCAAGGCGAAAATTCGCGCTAGGATGCGGCCATTCATTGGGCTTTACTCTGCGGAGAGTCCGGCCTTGGCCAGCTGTTTCTTGGCTTCGGCAACGCTTATCCTGCCGCTCGGCAGGGGAAAGCCAAGGCTGTCTCCGTTCGGGACGAAACCGTTCCCGTCTAGGTCCACGAAGATCGGGTTATTGTAGGCGCATGGCTTGGTCGCGGACTGCCCGCTTGTCCCGAAACCAGTCTTCAGGCTGAAGTTCTCTCCATAGGCGACCACAATCAAGTGGGCGTCCGACGAAAGCGCAACGGGGATGGTCCGGTCGAATTTAACGACTCCGTCGGAAAAGAACTTGGGATGGGACTTGCGGGTGAAGTTGAGGCTTTTCTCCTGCCTGCCGTTGACCAGAACCTGAATGCGGTCGACGTCGATCCAGGAAGCGCACTGGACGCGCACCTTCAGGTCAATGGTTCCATTTGCCCGAGCCAATCCGCCTGCTTGGATGCCGTCCGCCGTCTCCACCTCGAGGTAGGGACCCGAGCTCAGGATCATTTGCCCGGCCTTCGACCTACGGCTGATTTCTTGCCAGTCGATCTTTTCCGGGTCGTCGATCGAGGAACGAACGTAGGTGCGCCATCCACCGACTCCGTTCCCATGAACGGCGTGGGCGTCGGACACCGCGATTCCCCATGTCTTCAAGCCATGATTGAGCATTTGCAGCCAGACGAACTCGCGAACCATGGTCACTTGTTCGCGACTGGCGCGTCGGGTGATCCGGAAAGGAGCCTGCCTGAGAATCTGGGCGGGGCGATAGTTTTCCGTCTCGATGGCGTCGATCAGGGAAAGAATTCCCCGATAGCCCCCATCCGGCTTGCCGTCCTTGTTTCGGTCGAAGAAGTTTTCGACCATATCAGGGTGATTGATGTGGATCCAACCACTGGGATGATGCCCCGGGTGGTTTCTCAAGTTGAGGGCATTGATTCTGGGATCCTTCACCCATTGGGGCGATCCGTTGTCCTGATGGTAGTGCTTGGGTGTCAGGGGAAAGGCATTGAGGTGAGCGCCCGAACCGGTCAGCTCAATGCCCGGGATGGTCGAAATCTCTCCTTTGAGCCCAAGTTTCACGATGTAGGGAGTCCAGTCCATGATACGGTTGTGCTCGGTGGTGGGGGCGAACTCAATATGCTCTGCGGCCAGATTGATGATGCGGTCCGCCGTGCCGCAAACGTTGTCCCCGCTGGGGGTGGAATGGTTGTGAAAGTCCGTGCTTACCCAGCCCGGTGTTTTCACGGTACGCTTGAGGGTTGCCTCGAAATCGACGTATTTGCCCTTTGGCACGGTAATCGTTTTCTCGACGTGGTCATGCTCGATGCCCCGAGTGACGATAAGCTTGTACTTGCCCGGATCCAGAGCCACGGCAAAGGATCCTTTTTCCGAATGATACTGGTCCTTGCAGCCATGAGCCCGATCACCGGGGCCCAGCTTTGGGTTGGGAGTGCCTTCCAATCCAATGAACTGCACTTTGCAGGGAGTCGTGGAACCGTCTTCTTTCTTTACTGAAAATCGGATGCCGGAACGCCCTCCCATGGACATGCTTTTCGCGATGGCCTGACCGTCCTTGATCTCAAGGGACAACTCTTTTCCTTCCCGCCCAATGTCTCTTACGGATATCTTCCATAGGCCAACCGGCAGGCGAAGGTCGAGGTTGCCGTCTTCATCGGGATAGCCCCGGATGGTGGCGTCCTTCAAGCGGAGGTCAACCGAAGCAGTCGACACAGGTTCCTCGTCAACTCCGGTAATACTTAGCTTCAAACCTCCCGTCTTACCCAGTTTGGCGGCTACCACGCCAAGGGCATGAGCCGGGGATTGGCCTACCGCGAGAAAACGACTGATCCTGACCTCATCCCCCGGCTCCAAGGTTTTGTTCCTCGGAGGAATGCTTCCCTTCTCGTCAGGCAGCCAGGCATAAGCGTAGCCTGCCTTGTGTGAAGGGTCGACGGAATCTGCCCACTCGATGGTTCCGAATCTTCCCGAAGAGTTGAAGCGCGTCCAAGTGTCGCTGATCGGCCCGGAAACGGGTTTGGTTCCCTCGTTGCGCAAGAGGGTTTCAATGACCAGGCCTCTTTCCTTTTCTTCGATGAGATAGTGGTGGCGCTTGTAGATCGCCCCCGAGAGGGCCGAAGACACCACGACCTCGACCCCTTTACCTCCGGGCAAAGGACGGACGTAGGATACCTTCCCTTGCTGGCGGGAGGGGGAGAAAATGGTCAACTGGTCATTGTCGGCGCCCCTCAGGCAAAGGTCGTAGAGGCAACCTGGGGTGACTCCGCCTGCCCCCCAGAAAGCACCCATGTTGGCCTTGCGGTTGTCGGCGGAGCCACCGATGACGATCTCGACGAATTCGTTCCTGATCACAAAGTCACCGATGATGCCGTCCGCCTCCTTTCCTCCAGGGAGAAGGGATACGTTGCGCGGGGAAATCTCGAAGACCTCGACCTTGGCCGTGAGGGCGATTGCAAAGGAAAAAAGAATGAGCAAGAGGGATATTTTCTTCATCTGTACGGGGGGATTGAGGTTGAACCTGATCAACCTTGAAAGAATGCGGAAAGGGATGCAATCACCGTTCGATCAAAGGGGAAAACTCTTTAGAAGAGTGCTGGCCTTACATAAGGCGCCTAGGTTGGCAAGCCGGCACGTTATGCGGCTGTTGCAATCGCCAAGAAGAGACCAAAGGATTCCCTCAAGGTTTCGATAAATCCGGGAGGGAGAGATCGAGGTGATTGGCGATTATCCGAAGAAGAGGCGAATGGATGGGCTTGCGATCGAAGAAAAAAGGGTCGGCGCCATGACCTGCGGGCTTGTTCATATCGATCAGGCCCTTGACAAAGGTGTACATGTCGTTGGTGAGGATGGCATGCTCGCCCATGACCTTTCTTGCAATGGCATTATATTCGATCTCCGTGCCCTTCTCGAAAACATTGGTACTGGAATGCCTGATGGGTGTGGTGCTGGCCCAAACAAGCTTGGCTTTGGTTGCCTTGAGGCGGGTGACAAGCGCGGAGAGGTTCTTTTCGTATTGCCGAGGTGAGGTTGTACGGATACCGCCGCCATGCTTGGGCATCACTCGGAAAGCCTTCACGCCGGGGACGCGGTGAATCAAATCACCAAGCCCGCAGTTAAAATGGATAATGTCCCATTGACCGTCACCGAGCTGGCGATCCAGTAGCTCCAACGCCGTGGTGGAGTTCCATATCTCACCGGGTTCCAGTCGAGGACAATGAATCTCCACTTTGCCCTTGAGTTCCTTTTTCAGCTCCGTGGCGGGCTGCTGGTAGATTTGGTCTCCGAGAATAAGCACGCGCGGCAACGAATTCTCAGATGCCGCGAGATTTCCGCCCGAAACAAATACCAGCAAAAGCGCAATGACGCCCGGACTTCGCATCCTTAGGCGAGCGCCTCGGACATGATACCCGTGCTGTCGGCGAAGGCTTCAACTGGCACGTCCACGGCATTTAGCATGGAAACGAAGAGGTTGGCCAGCGGCACCTTCTTGGTACCCTCGAAGGAATGCAGATGTCCATGCTTGAGCCCGAGCTTATTGCCTCCGGCAAGGTGGATGGGATAGTTCTTGGTGCTGTGGGAGGCATGTGGATGAGCCGAACCCCAAAGCACCACGGTACGGTCGAGCATGTTGCCGTCGGCTTCAGGCGTAGCCTTGAGTCGTTGCAGAAAGTAAGCATGTTGCTCGGCACGCCAACGATCCCATTGACCGGAAAAGTCGGCGGGACGTTTGTGGGCAATGTCGTGGGTGGCTCCCTTGTAACCAAGAACGTAGTTGGCGTAGTTCCACAATTCGCTGTTGGACGAATTCTCGCTCTCCAGCATGAGAGATGCGAAG